>CALVVZ010000147.1 GCA_944364075.1 uncultured Clostridia bacterium | reverse complement strand
GGGGGCGATACCGCCATGACCGTGTTTGCCCTGCGCATGGACTACGTGGGGGCGCTCACCTCCTTTGCCTGGGAGACGCCGGCGGAAGCCCTGCAATGGGGCCGGCTCTCCCGGGGCAACAGCGGCATATGGCGGGAATGCGCCATGCCCCGGTGCATGCTGCTGCTCCTGCTGGGCCCCGCAAGCGAGGTGGAGGAAACCGCCCAGCGCCTGGAAACCCTCTTTGCCGGGGAAGTCTTTGCCCAGGTGCGCGGCTTCCAGGACGGGGACGGACCGGTGACCGTGGTCAATTATTTCTATGAGGATGAAAAGATCATGCGCTCCACCTGCACCTTCGCCTACGTGCGGGAGGACTTCCCCCGGGTGGAGGCCCAGCCGGTGCAAACCCTCGAAAGCGCCACCGCCATGACCCACAACGGCCAGGCCGCGGACCTGACCCAAACCGTGACCCTGCGCCCCGAAAACGGCCGCTACGCCGACCAGACCTTCACCTGGCGCTTCCCCATTTCCCAGGACCTGGGGCTGGACGAGGACGCGCTGGCCCGGGGCGCGTCGCTGTCCCTGGCCGGGAGCCTGACCCTGCAACAAACCCTGCCCAACACGCCCCAGGAGCGGGAAGCCCTCGAAAGCGCGGGCATCCAGTACACCCTGTACCGGGACACCCTCTATGCCTTTGCGCCCCTGGCGTCCCTGGAGGGCGCCACCGTGACGGCCGCCGTGGAGAACGGGGAGGCCGTGCTGACCCTGCGCCTGGACGGCGAAGCGCTGACTCCCGGCTGGCGGACCTTCCGCCTGAGCCTGAACATTCCCGCCGACGCCTGGGAGGCCCCCGCCGGGCTGCGCTGGCTGGCGGACAACGGCCCCCAGGGAAACGCGGACGCCGGCAAGTGGGACTATGACTACGGAGAGCGGGTGCCGCAGAACTGGCTGGAGCTGCCCCAGGCCCTCCACGACGCGGGGACACAGACCCGCAGCCGCCTGGCGGACAGCCTGCGCCACGCCTGGTGCGACGGCAACGCCGCCCTGACCCTGGACCGCGTGCCCAACATTCCCCCGGTGTTCCGCTTGCTGGAAGCCGGGGAGCTGCTTGACCGGCTGCGCCAGGGGGCCCTGCGGGTGGAAACGCCCCTGGCCCGGCTGGACATCACCGTTTTTTGCGATACGGATACCATGGGGGAGGTGTCGCCATGACCACGGAACGCAAGCCGCTGCCCCGCGCCAAGGCCCGCCGGGCCTGGAAGGTGGCGCTGATGGACCTGTGCTGCCTGGGGCTGCTGGCCGCCTGGCTGCTCTTTGCCCTGGGGACGCTCTACCCCCGTTACCTGGCCCGGACGGCCCCGGAGGAAGCGCTGCCCTACCTGGCCACCGCCGGGGAGCAGTCCGCCGCCGCCCTGACCCCGGACATGACCCCCGAGGCCCGCGCCCAGGCCTATGACCTGCGGGACAACCTGTGGCGGCGGGGATTGCTGGCCCTGCAAGGGGGCGGCGCCGCGCTGATGTACCTGATGGTGCTGCTGTGGCGGCTGCACCTGAAGCGCCACGCCCTGCCCTACGGGCGTCAGGCCCGCCGGGCGGGATACACCTGCTTTTTCACGGGGCTGGCGGTGCTGCTGGCGCAGCTGGGGCTGGCGTGGGTGTGCTGGCAGTACGGGCTGCGCTTTGTGGCGGGGCGCACTCAGTGGGATTACCTGTGCGCCCTGGGGTGCTATCCCCTGACGTGGCTGTGCAGCGTTCTCCTGCGCCGCCTGGGCGCGCCCGCGGCCTACTGCGCCCGCCGGGGCGCGTTCCGCCGCCTGTGAGGAAGGAGGGACCCTGAGGATGAAGCAATACCTGCTGGCCGTGGGCGGCACGGGCAACAAAATTCTGGAAAGCGTGGTGTGGGCCGCGGCCGCCGGGGCCCTGGACACCGGCGAAACGCTGCACATGCTCAGCGTGGACGTGGACGCCTCCTGCGGCAACACCACCCGGGCCATGCAGGCCTGCGCCCATTACGAGGCGGTGCGGGAACTGCTGGATTCCCTGCCCTATACCCACCGGGGATTCCATACCCCCCTGGAGCTGCGGCAGTGGAACATGGACCTGAGCCGCCGCAGCCAGTCCGTGCGCGCCCAGACCGAAAGCCTGCGCCAGGGCCGCCTGCTGGCCCGGACGCTGTTCACCTCCGCGGAGGCTTCCCTGGCGTACAGCGAGGGCTTCCGCGGGCATCCCGACCTGGGGGTGCTGTTCTTCTCCGACCTGGTGGCCCGCCTGGAGGAGGACGCCGCCCAGGGCAAGACCGACGAGCTGCTGGCCCTGCTGCGGGAAATCGGCGCGGCCCTGGAAGCCGGGGAGAAGGTCAAGGTGCTCCTGTGCGGCTCCATCTTCGGCGGCACGGGGGCGTCGGGGATTCCCGTGCTGTCCCGGACGCTGCGGGAGCGGTTTGCCGCCCGGCGGGAGCAGCTGGAGATGGGCGCGGCGCTGATGCTGCCCTACTACCACGTGCCCCCCGCGGAAGGCGTGGCGGAGGAGGAAATCACCGTGTCCTCCGGCCAGTTCCTGGTCAAGGCCCGCACGGCCCTGAGCTACTACGGCATGGAAGGGCTGATCCGTCAGGGGCTTTCCGACGAAAAGGGGCTGTACGACGCGGTGTTCCTGCTGGGCCTGCCCGAGACGCACTTTGTGACCACGGGGAACTATTCCACCGGCTCCCAAAGCCAGGAAAACGACGCCCACCTGCTGGAATGGCTGGCCACCCGCTGCCTCACCCGCTTCCTGGCCACCGACTACCGGGAGCAGGAGGGCGCCCACATCAACTGCTACTATTATCAAATGGGTTCCACCCGCCTGAACTGGGAGAGCTTCGACCAGGAGGGCGCGGCCTACCGCCGGGCCTATGGCGGGCTGATGAAAACCGCCCTGGTCTGGCGGGCGGAGCTGTACCCCGAGCTGCGCCGCCGCCTGGACAAGCGCCGCCTGGGCGGGCGCAAGCCCGGCTGGTACGCCGCCAACTTCCGCCGCCTGGGCCGCAAGCCCCAAGCGGAGCTGGAGTGCATGGCGCGCCAGGCGGAGGAGGTGGACGCCTGCCTGGCGGGCTTCGTCCGCTGGATGGGGGAGGTGGCCACCAACCTGCCGCCCCAGCTGCGCCACGGCCGCGCCCTGGAGCAGGCCTTCCGGGAAAGCCGGGAGAACCTCCGGGCACTCATGGAGGAAGCCGCCCGCCACGACCTGGCCGCCCGCCTCACCGAGCAGAAGGTGCGGGAAAGCCGGGTCAGCCGCACCCAGGACCAGGAAGGGGACGAGGCCTTGCGCCGCCCCCTGCGGGAGCAGGAGGAGAAGCTCCGCGCCTTGGCCGCCCGGCAGGAAGAGCTGGACAAGCGCACGGGGGGCGACTTCCGCCTGCGCACCCTGGAAGCCCTGCGCACGGACGCCCGCCGGGGCCTGGAGCGTGCCCGCGCCTCCGCCCGGGACCTGGAGAAGGCCCTGCAGGACCTGGAAGCCGCCCCCACCGGGCACAAGGACGCCAAGACCCTCGCCCGGGCCCGGGAGCTTTTATGGAAGGAAAACCGCCGGGCGGACATCCACGCCGCCCGGATTGCCTGGCTGGACGCCGGCCTGACCCCCGAAGCCCGGGAACGCCTGACGGCCCTGGCCCCGGCCTATGACCCCGACGCCGGACTGCCCCTGAACGAGCTGTTCGACCCCGCGGCCTTGCAGGGCCTTCGGGAGCTCTACGCCGGGGAGAGCGCGCCCGCGGCCCGGAAACTGAAGGCCGTGGAGAAGAGCTTCGCCGCCCTGGTGAACCTGCCCGCCCCGGACCCCGTAACCCTGCCCCGCCTGATGGCCCGCCTGGGCAGCGGCGCGGGCTGGAACAAGCGCCTGTCACCCCTGGCGCTGCTCCTGGCCCAGACCCTGGAATGTGTATTGCAGGAGGGAAAAGCATGAGCGAAAAGGATTCCCGGTCCCCCCAGGAGCAAAAGCGCCTGGCGGACGCGCAGACGCCCTACCTGACCTTTCTGCCCCGGCAGGAGGAGGGCTTTGACCCCGGACTGCATACGCAAACGGGCATCCTCACCGACGGCGGCGCGCAACCCCGGCGCTGGCTGGAGGACTTCGCCCTGCACCTGGATACCCTGGGCGCGGAGGAAGCCGCCTTCGCCATTCCCGACGCCCTGGCCGTGGAGCAGATGACCCGCCGGCTGCTGCGCACGCCCCCGGAGGCGGACGTATCCGCCCTGGGGGCATGGCGGGGCGTGCTGGCCCTGCTGCTGCTGTGGGACGGCTGGGAGAAGAACGACTCCTGGCCGGAGCTGTCCCTGGAGGACTTCTCGAAGGCACAGGACCCCTTCACCTGCTCGGTACGCAACGCCCTGAACCCCCAGCGGCGGGAGGAGGGCTTACGCCTGTTTGCCCTGCGCGCCCCCGGCGAGGAGGAAAAGCGGCCTCTGGGGCTGCTCTCCCGCCGCACGCTGATTACCCCCGCCGCCGACCCCGGCGACCTCACCGGGCTGCTGCCCGGCCCCGTGCGCTGGTACGACGCGGCGCGGGGCGGTTTCCTGGACCCCTGCGGCCTGCTGCCCGCCACGGAGCGGGCCCGCCTGGCCGCGCAGCTTCGGCTGCTTATCCGCCTGGCGGAGACGGAAGGCAGCGGCCTGTACGACCCCGAGGCCCGGCTGGTGGCCCCCCTGGGGCGCTTCCTGGAGGATTTGCGCCTGGGGCACCGGGAGCAGTGCCAGGCCGTGGCCGCGGAGGACGGGCAAGCTCTGCGCCAGCTGGAGGTCCGCGTGAAGGCCGTGTACGCCCTGCGCCACGAAGCCGATTTCCCCGGCATCGCCAGCCTGGAGGAGGAGCTGGACGCGGAGGCGTTGGAGAGCAACCCGCTGATTCGCTGCTTCCTGCCCGAGGGCGCGGCCCTGCCCCCGGCGGGGACGCCCGCCCGGCAAACCCTGTGGAGATGGCGGGGCATTCCCTTTGCCCGGGAGGACGGGGAACTGCTGCTCGGCCCCACCGGCGACCCGCGGGAAGCGGAAGCCCTGGAGGCCTTGGGGGAAAACCTGCAAATGCTGGAAAGCTGCTCCCCCGGCTTCCGGGCGCGCCTGGCGGACCGCCTCACGGAGCTGTGCGCCCAGGCCGCGCAGCGGGAAAATCTGCTGCCCCGGGTGCGTACCCTGCTGGGGGACTGGCAGCGCGCCGCGGCGGAGGAGCTGGACATCTCCGAGCAGGAGCTGCACCTGACCTGGCCGCCCCGCCGGAGCGCCCCGGCCATTGCGCTGCTGCTGCGGGAATATCTGGGCCTGGACGACGGGCAGGTGGCGCAGCAGCCCTTCTCGCCCCTATTGACGCTGGTGGACGGCGCGGCGGAAGACGCCCTGGGGGATCAGGAGCTGAGCCAATGCTGCCGCCTCCCGGGTACCCTGGCCTTCCCTGCCTGCGGGGTGATTCCGCCCCTGTCCGCGGCGCTGTGCCAAGCGCTCACCGACTGCGCCCGCCGGGAGGGCGGCTGCTTCCTGGTCCCGGACAAGCTGCGCTTTCACCGCCCCTTCCAGGAGACGGCGGAGCGGGTGGAAGCCTCCCTGACCCTCTCCCGGGTGCAGCGGGAGGACGCGGCGGAGCTTACCCGCACGGTGGTGCTGCACCAGACCTACGAGGCCGGGCAGATCTATCACGTGCCCTACGAGCAGCTGCCCACGGTGACGGTGTGGCCCTGCGTGCCCTTCCGTCAGGCCCAGTGGCGGCGGTATTACGTCTACGCCCACCGGGCGGAAAGCCTGGACGTGTGGGGCCTGGCCGACGGCGTATGGCGGCAGGGCCGCGTGCAGCAGGCCCAGCGGCAGTCCTGGCAGGTGTTGCCCTGCGAGCGCTACCCCGACTACGTATTGGTGCGCAAGGGCGCCCTGGACTGCGGCGCCCTGCCCAATCCCCTGCCCGCGGTGCGGCGCAGCCAGGCGGAAAGCGCCGTGATGGCCCTGGACTTCGGCTCCACGGGCACGGCGGTATGCTTCCGCCAGGGGGAGAAGACCCAGCCCGCCCGCACCGCCTGCCTTCAGCGCACGCTGCTTCACGGGCCTTTCGCCGCGCCCCTGTGTGATGAATTCCTGCCCAACGCCCCCATGGGGAACATCCGCTTCTCCGCCATGGACATGTTCGGGGACGACCCCGCCGCCTGGCGGGAGCCGCTATTGGACGGCCACGCCTTTACCCCCACCTCCCTGGAAGCCATTTGCCGCAAGGAGGCCGGGCGGCTGTACTACGGCCTGAAGTGGGGCCGGGAGGACTTCCGCCGCCGGCTCAACGAACTGTTCCTGCACCAGGCCATGACCGAAAGCGTCCTGGCCGCGCACCTGAGCGGCGCGCCGGACGTGAGCTGGCGGGTGGCCATGCCCGCCGCCCTGCCCCTGGAGATGCGCCGGACCTACCTGGCCCAGGTGCAGCTATTGGCCCGGCAGGTGAGCCAGGAAACCGGCGTGCCCCTCACCGAGGGCGTGCCCGCCGTCGCCTGGGCGGACGAGAGCGCCGCGGTGGGGGCGTACTTCCGCAGCCGCAACGAGGTGAACATCCACGGGGCGTACCTGACCCTGGACGTGGGCGGCGGCAGCGCGGAGCTGGCCTACTTCCCCGCCCAGGGCGGCGCGTCCCGGTCCTGCTCCCTGCCCCTGGGAGCGCAGAGCATGCTCTTTGAGGCCCTGACCGCCCATCCCGACCGGCTGGAGGAGGACTTTGCCCGCCTGCCGGACCACCCCAAGCTGCTCAAGGAGCTGAAGCTCCTGGCCCGCCCCCTGTCCGCCGGGCGCAGCAGTCCGGGCATGGCCGCCAAATGCCGCTTCCTGCTGGACGCCTTTTTCGGGGAACACCTGTACGCTTTGTCCCGGCACATGAACGAGCGCTACCTGCAGGGGCGCTGCACCTACACCCAGGCGCTGCTGCTGATGAACTTTGCCTATTTGCTGCTGCTGTTGGGCCAGCTGGGCCGGGAGAGCGGCGCGGAAGGCCCGCTGCCCGTATGCCTGGCGGGCCGGGGCACCCTGTGGCTGCAACGGCTGTCCTCCGGGCTGAAGGAACGGCTGCTGGGGTATCTGCGCCCCGCCGCCGGCGCCGGGGCCGCGCCGCCGGTCATCAGCGCCGAACCCAAGCAGGAGGTGGCCCAGGGACTGCTGATGCTGGAAGCCCTCTCCCAGGAGCCTCCCCGGGAGGACGCGCCCCAGCCCGGTGCAAGCGCTACGGTACCTCTGGCGCTGCTGACGGACTTCTTCCTGCGCTTCCGCCAGGATTTCCCCCAGGCGGCCACCCGCGTGCTGCCCGCTCTGTACGACGATGCGGGGAACCTGACCCCGGAGGCGCGCATGACCCTGGAGACCATTCACGGCAACTACTTCCCCTGTCCCCAAGGCGAGACCCTCCCGGCCCTGGCCCGCTGCCTGGAGGCGGTGAAGCAGGGCTGGCAAACCTGACGCAAAGGATGAGACGCGCATGAATCCCTCTTACCTGCTGGTACTTCTGGGCGTAATCATGGTGTCCTACTCCGGCCCCCTGGTGAAGGGCGGACTGCTGGCGGGGGCCAACCCGGTGACGGTGGCCACGCTGCGCATGGTGTTTTCCTTCCTGCTGCTGACCCCGGTGATGCTGTGGCGGCGGGGCGGCCGGTCCGCGCCCATCCTCTCGGTGAAAAAGATGACCCGGCGGCAGTGGCTGTGGAGCCTGGCGGCGTCCCTGTGCCTGGCGCTGCATTACCTGACCTGGATGACCTCCCTGGACTCCACGTCCACCTTTGCCTCGGTGGCGCTGGTGTGTACGCAGCCGCTGTTCGTGGCGGCGCTGAGCGGCGTGGTACTCCACGAGCACATGCCCCGCCGGGCGGTGCCCGGGGCGGTGGTGGCGCTGGTGGGGGCCGTGCTCATTGGGCTGAGCAGCCTC
>CALVVZ010000146.1 GCA_944364075.1 uncultured Clostridia bacterium | reverse complement strand
TATTTCATAGCGTATGAGGACCGAAGGTTTCCAAAGGGCGATCGGAAAGCCCTTTGGTCGCGCCCGCAGGCGCGAAATTCTTCATGTTTGCAAGTATATGAAAAAGCATGCCTTTTTCAACAATCTGCGCCTTTTTAAGGCGGAACCTTCGCGCTGATTGGCCAGTGAGCCGCGCCAGACAAAGGCGCGGATCAAACTGTAAAAAAGCATGCTTTTTTCGGCAATTTGAGCCTTGCTGGGTTATTGATGTTGCTTGCAAAATCAATTCCTTACACCTTCGGACGACAGCTGGCCGAAGGCATTTTCTCAAAAAAGTGGCGATGCGGGCTTTCTCTAGGCCGGTTCGAGACAAGCGGGCCGCCTGCGCCCCTTCAGGCGTTCTCCGCGAAGGTTTGCGGCGGCACCAGCGGCGTCAGCGGCCCCGTATGCAGCAGCGCCAGGCGGTGCAGCGGCCGGGTCAACAGCACGTAGAGCACCCGGCACAGGAAAGGATCGTCCGGGAAGACCTCCGCGCCACACTCGGCCACAACGACGCAGTCGAATTCCAGGCCCTTTGCCAGAGCGGCGGGAAGCACCAGCAATCCACCGGCATAGGAGGTGTCGCCCTCGGCCAACAGGCGTGCGGGCAGCAGCTTTTTCAGCGCCCGCCAGGTGGCCTCGGCCCGCGCACGGGTTTTCTCGATTACGGCGACGGTGTGGTAGCCTTCCTCCTGCCAGCGCTTTGCCAGGACGGCTATGCGGCGGATGCGATCCTTTTCATCCTGGCAAGGATACGCTTGGGGCGCTTCTCCGTGGCGCAGGACCGGCCGGGCGGTCAACTGCCCTTCCACGGGATGGCGGGCCGCCATCTGGCTGGCCAGGGTCATGATCTCTACGGTATTGCGGTAGCTGGTGACCAGCTGCTTCAACGCCGCTTCTCCATGGAATACGGGTTCCATCCATTCGCTGAAACTGTGAATGCCCTCCTCCTCATGCACGCCCTGCATCAGGTCGCCCACCAGGGTAAAGGAGGCCCCGGCAGTAAGCTCCCGCAGCAGCTGTACCTGGTAGGGCGAGAAATCCTGGCATTCGTCCACCACCACATGGCGGATGGGCAGCTGCTTCACTCCGTAAACAAGCCGTCCCAGGGTCATGAGCGCGGGTAGATCCTCCAACTGCGCCTGTCCCTTTTCCAGGTAGGGCAGAGTGGCCTGCTGAACCTCCACTCCCTCGCAGCGGCGTAGATACAGCCCGTACACCGTAGCCAGGGATACGTCGGGCCACAGCTTCGCGTAATCCTTCAGGTAGGCGGCTGCCCGTTCGTCCACCTCCCGCAGCCGCTGGTCCCGGCTGGACAGCAGCCGGGTAGCGCGGGCGCGGCGCTCCGGTCCGTCGGGCAGGCGCGTCAATAACAGATCCAGGCGCTCCTGAGCCAAAGCTTCCAGCTTGCGCTTCATCTCCTCCACGGCGTTTTTCAGCCGCCGGCGGAGGTATTTTTTCATTTCATCCATGCGGGCTTTCAGAGGAAAGGGAGCCAGCTGCCGCAGGAATATATTTTTCAGTTCCGCTTGGGTGAAAAGGATCATATTGCCGAAAGTCCATCCCGTTTGCGGCAGCATTTCCTCCTGCCACTGGTTTACAAAGTCCTCGATGGACGCCTGAAAGGCTAGGGAACCCTTGCGCCGAAGCACCGCGCCCACCGCTTCCCGCTCCCCGGGGGCGGCCTGGAGCTTGTCCTCCAGCCGGGTCACCGCACGCACCTTGGGCAGCTGCTTGCCCAGCAGGCTCTGGCACAGGCCTTGGAAGGTGGTCTGCACCACACGCTCCACGCCCAGATCCGGCAGCACCTGGGAGATATAGTCCAGAAACAGCGGATTGGGCGCCAGGATCATCAGCTGCTCGGGCCGCAGGGTTTCCCGGTGGGCATAGAGTAGCCAGGCGATGCGGTGCAGGGCGATGGTGGTCTTGCCGCTGCCGGCCACCCCTTGCACGATCAACGGCTGCCGGGCGGGGTGACGAATGACCAGATTCTGCTCCGCCTGGATGGTGGTGACGATCTCCCGCAGCTTGTCCGACGACACCTGTCCCAGCACGCTTTGCAGGTAAGCGTCCTGGCTTACCACGCCGCTGTCAAACAGGCCCCGCAGCTCCCGGTCATGAACGGTAAGCATGCGCTTGAGGGTCAGCTCGCCCGTTACCGTGCCGTCCGGCGCGGTGTAGGACATGGGGCCGATTTGCCCGGAGTAATACAGGTTCGCCACCGGAGAGCGCCAGTCCACCACCACCGTGTCAAACTCCGGGGTGGTCATTACCCCCCAGCGGCCCAGGTAGTGGGTTTCGGGCTTGCCTCCGGCGGGAATGAAATCCAGCCGGGCAAAATACGCCTGATGGGCCGCCAGACCCAGCTGGTGCAGGGTATCCAGCTTCATGCGGAAGATATTCAGGGCAACGAGCTCGTCCATGGTGGCATCCTGTGGCACGGATACCACGCGCCTTTCCTCTGCGCCCACGCCGGTTTCTTCCTCCAGCTTGCCTACCTCCCGGGCAATCACATCGCAGGTCTGTTGCAGATGCAGGTATTCCTCCCGGCTCTGGGGATGATCGGGTAACCTGGTCATGTTCTGTCGCCGCCTTTCCTTGGGCGGGGGGCCCAAAAAGGCTAAAAAACCCCCGCGTTTTTCGGAAACGTTTTTTTCGTTCCTTTTTCGCAGAGGCTTACGCGTATGATGCTGCAAGCATGGGCGGGGCGAATACGCCCCGAGGTTCGTCTATTGTAAAAGAAACGCCCTTTTTTGTCAAGGCATGTTCGCGTATTTCTTGCATTTGTTCACTATCGGGTATATAATGCTTTCGTATTGAACGAAGGGAGGATACAACGCATGGGTTTGAGCCGCACGCAGTTTGACCTGATGACCAGCCTGGAGGCTGCCGGGAACCGCGCGCCCACCCAGCGGGAGCTGGCCGCCGCTTCCGGGCGGTCCGTGGGCACGGTGAATAAAACCCTCAAGGAATTGCAGGAGCTGAACTACGTCCAGAAAAACCAGCTGACCCCTCAGGGGCTGGCCGCCCTGGAGCCTTACCGGGCCAAGCGGGCGGTATTTGTAGCCGCGGGCTTCGGCTCCCGCATGGTGCCCATCACCCTGAACACCCCCAAGCCTCTGGTGCGCGTCAACGGCACGCGCATGATCGATACCCTGCTGGACGCGGTGGTGGCCGCGGGCATTCAGGAGATCTACATCGTCCGCGGATACCTGGCCGAGCAGTTCGACCAGCTGCTGTTCAAGTATCCCATGATCAAGTTCATTGAAAATCCCGCCTACAACGAGGCCAAGAATATCGCCTCCCTCATGTGCGCGCGGTATCTGCTGCAAAACGCCTATGTGCTGGAGGCGGATCTGGTGCTGCATAATCCGGGACTGATTACCAAATACCAGTATTGCAGTAATTACCTGGGCGTGCCCGTGAGCAAGACCGAGGACTGGTGCTTCCATATGAAAAACGGTTACATCTCCCGGGTGGACATTGGCGGGGAGAACTGCATGCATATGTTCGGCATCAGCTACTGGACCGCCGCCGACGGCGCCCGGCTGGCCGAGCATCTGAAAACCGTGTTCGATATGCCCGGCGGCAAGGAACGCGAATGGGACCTGGTGCCCCTGGAGTATTTCATCAATGAGTACAAGGTGGAGGTGCGGGAATGCACCTTCCAGGACATCTGCGAAATCGACACCTTCCGGGAGCTCAAGGCTATCGACCCTACCTACGACGTGAAGGCATAAGGAGGATCCGTGCATGGAGCGAACCACCACCCGGGAGGGCGCGCTTCTTCCCGGACGGGAGGCGGAGGCTCTCCGCCGCCTCAGCCGCCTGGAAACCATGATGGAGGATATCCTGGCAGAGGAAACCCGCCTCTCCCAGCAGCTCAGCGCCCTGCGCCTGGAGGGCAAGACGAAAACCGCCCGATTTCGGGAACTGTTGGGGCAAAAGCTGATTCTTTCCGCTATGACCGGCCGGCTGCGGGGCTGCGGCGCACTGCCCATGGCGGAGGACGCGCAGCACCTTGAAAATTCTTGAATGGCATGTAATTTTTGGCCCCGGGGCATGGAGGGACTTGCGCCCGGGGCGTTTTCGTGTCATAATGATAGCACTATCCCGCGCGTTCAGCGCGGCCAAGAAAGGAAACCGAGCATGAAGACATTTTCTCGTTTGTTGGCGCTGATGCTGGCGCTATCCCTGCTGGGCGGCTGCGCCCTGGCCGAATCCCCCGAGCTGCAGGTCTCCGAGGAGGCCCAGGTGGAAAGCCAAAGCGTGGCGGAAGCCGCTGCCCAGGAGAACGCCGTGCTGGCGGTGGTCAACGGCGAAAACCTGATGCAGTCCGATGTGGACAGCTACGCTTACTATCTGCTGTACCTGTACTATTCCCAAGGCTTTGACATCACCGACCCTGAGCTGACCGCCTACATTCAGCAGGCGGCTCTCCAGGGCAGCGTGGAGCAGGCCGTGTTCTTCCAGAAGGCCAAGGAGCTGGGTTTTGACCAGTTCACCGCCGAGGAGCAGGCCCAGCTGGAGCAGGAGGCGCAAGCGTCCCTGGATGCTGAAATCGAGAGCTGGATCACCGCCAACGCCGGGCTGGCCGAGGATGCCACCGATGAGGACAAGGCCACCGCGCGGGTCAACGCCATTGCCGCCCTGGAAAGCGAGGGCTACACCCTGGACGCGCTGATTGCTTCCAACCAGGAAAACCTGATCTATGAGCGCCTCTACGCCGATATGGTGAAGGACGCCACGGTGACCGACGAGGAGATCCGCGCCGCCTTTGACACCCAGGTGGCGTCCGACCAACAGACCTTTGCCGACGCCTCCGTCTATGAGCAGGCGGTGTACTACTTTGGCATGACGCCCTATTATGTGCCCGCGGGTTACCGGGGCATTACGCAGATCCTGCTGCCGGTGGATTCCGAGCTGCTGAGCAACTATCAGGGTCTGCAGGCCTCCCTGGAGGAAGCCCAGGACGAGGCAGAGAAGGCCAACGAGGAGGAAACCACTGCGGATGCTGCCGCTCAGACCACCGCGGACGCCTCCGCCGAACCTACCGCCGCTCCCGTGACTCAGGCGGACGTGGATGCCGCCTATGCCGCCATCCTGGCCTCCGTACAGCCCACCGTGGATGAAATCAAGGCCAAGCTGGCCACGGGCACGCCCTTCGCCGACCTGATTGCCGAGTACAACACCGACCCCGGCATGGAGCAGGAGCCTTACAAGTCCGAGGGCTACAGTGTGCATATGGACAGCATCTACTTTGACCCCGCCTTTGTGCGCGCCGCCTTCTCGGTAAATGAAATCGGCGAGGTTTCCGAGCCTTTTGTGGGCACCCATGGCGTTTACATTGTGTGCTATGTGCGGGATGTGCCCGCCGGTCCCGTGGAATACACCGACGAAATCAAAAATAACCTTTCCCAGAGCCTGATTACGGAGAAAGAAAACACCCTGTTCAGCGAAAAGCTGGACGCTTGGGTGGCTGCGGCCCAGGTAACCTACACCGACGCAGGCAACGCCTATCTGCAGGCGGACCAGGCTCAGGCCACGGAAGCGCCCACCGAAGCGCCCGCGGCGGAATAATTCTCCTTCAGGCTTTTCTGCACGGCGGAAGCGCGCAAACGCTTCCGCCCCTTTTTCCGCCACGGTGGACTTTCCCGCCGGAGCGTGGTTCAATCCTGGTATCCTGAACATCGAGGGAGGGCATTTCATGGGCTGTTATCTGTTTGTGCATTTCATTGGCGAAGAGAGTGCCGACGGCGAACAAATCTACTTTTCCGTCAGCCGGGACGGTTTGCATTGGCATGACTTGAACCGGGGGCAGCCCGTGCTGCGCTCCGGCATTGGAGACCGGGGCGTGCGCGACCCCTTCATGGTGCGGCATCCCGAAAGCGGCCGCTTCTATCTCATTGCTACGGACTTGAGCATCTTCCATCGGGGAGACTGGGACAGCGCCCAATACCGCGGCAGCCGTGACCTGATGGTATGGGACTCCGCGGATCTGGTACACTGGTCCGGCCCTTGCAGTCATACCGTGGGTGTGGAAAATGCGGGCTGCGTATGGGCGCCCGAAGCCGTCTGGGATGAGGAAAAGCAGGCTTTTCTGGTATTCTTTGCCTCCATGACCAGTCTGCCGGGGGATGCTCAGCCCAAGCAGCGCATCTTTGCCACCCATACCCGGGATTTTTCGTCGTTCACCCTCACGGCGCTCTACGCCCAGGCGGAAAACCATCTGATTGATACCACCATCGTCCGCGAAAGCGGCTGGTATTACCGCTTTACCAAGGATGAAACCACCAAGAAGATCATTATGGAACGCCTGCGGAAATTAGAGGACCGCCCGGAGGCCGTCCCATGCCAGGCATTGGATAACCTGCCCGGCGTGGAAGGACCGGAGTGCTATCAGCTGCCCGATGGCCGCTGGTGCCTGATCGTGGATCAGTTCAGCACCGGCAAGGGATATTTGCCCCTGGTGACAGACTCCCTGGCCAAGGCGGACTTCCGTATCCTGCCCCAGAATGCTTATCATATGGGGAAGATGCGCAAGCGTCATGGCGGCGTGATCGCTATTTCCGAGGAAGAGGCGGAACGGCTGTTGCAGGCTTTCCCTGCATAAGGATGAAATGCGTGCGGCGGAGGAATGCCCCTGCCGCAGAACGTTGCAGAAGGCATGGCCAACGCCGCGGTCGAATTGCAGGGTATTGCCTTTGGACAAGCGCTATAAACGATTCCGGCTGCGCCTGAAAAAGACGCGGCCGGCCAGGCTGCTGAAAAAGGTATGCGCCTTCATACGTTTGCAAGAAAAACGAAACAACAGGTTCCCAAACTTGCATGGATTTCATAGCGTATGGGGCCGAAGGTTCATTTTCCTGCATCCATATGAAAAGACATGCCTTTTTTCAACAGTCTGTGCGTGTAGCCTGTTCGCGCTTTTCCCGGAAGGTTCTTTGCATAACAACTTCCTTGGGATGGCTGTTTTTTTACCCGGCAGCATTGCGCGCGGCAGGGACAGTCGGCGCAGTCCTCGCAGCGATACCATGTGGCGGTTATAAATTGACCATTTTGCTGTTCCGTCGTTTCACGCCTGAGCCTCAGTTTTTCCCCTGCGTACAGATGAAACAGTTATCGTCATGACAATAGACCATGTTTTCGATCCGCCCGATCTGTCTGTTAAATTTCTTTGTCTTCTTCTGGTCGTAGCTGGCCGGCTTGATGAAACAAACCTGTTTGTTCTGCGCCAGAACCAGGTAGTTTTCCTGACTTTCATATCCCGCGTCCGCAACGCGCTCTTCATAGGGCTTTCCATGCTTCTCTGCCAGTTTTCACATCATGGGACGGAACGTCTTTGCGTCGCTGCGGTCTGAGAATGCCTCCAGACCCGTGATGTATTCGCTGTTGACCGCGATCTGGACGTTATACCGGAGCTTGAGTTGCCCGTTGCGCATGTGGTCTTCCTTCATCCGCATGAAGGTCGCGTCCGAATTTGTTTTGGAATAGCTGTTGCGGCTCTCGCCCATGATGCCCAGCTTCCCTTCGTATGCTTTCCAGCAGCGCCCATGGTTCTTCCCATTCGCGCTGCTGCGGACTTTTGCGCTTGCCGCTTCTGCGTATGAAAAGAATATGCCACCGTTCTTCCTCCGGCTTCCGGCTGGAATAGATCCTTTGTTTGCCCAGGCATGGAGAATCCAAACGGCACTGGAAATCACTTCATGCCTGCGCTATGATCAATACGTCGCATGAAACAAGGAAGCGCTGGTGTTCCGTCGCTTCCCGGTTGCCATTGATTTTTCCATCCATTTGCGATGCAGAGGAAAAAATGTGAAAGAGAAAGGAGACCCTCTTATGCCCTGTACAACGATACTGGTCGGCAGGAAAGCCACCCATGACGGCTCGACGATCATTTCCCGCAACGACGACGGAGGATTTGAAGCCAAGCGCCTCCT
>CALVVZ010000145.1 GCA_944364075.1 uncultured Clostridia bacterium | reverse complement strand
CGTGGATGATGTTCTCGTCCTCAAAGCAGCGCACCACATGCACAATGGCGTCCACCTCCCGGATATGGGAGAGGAACTTGTTTCCCAGGCCTTCGCCCCGGCTGGCGCCCTTCACCAGCCCGGCGATGTCCACAAACTCGATGGTGGTGGGGGTGACCTTCTTGGGGTGGTACATGGCCGCCAGGTCGTCCAGGCGGCTATCGGGCACCATCACCACGCCGGTGTTGGGCTCGATGGTGCAGAAGGGATAATTGGCCGCCTGCGCGCCGGCCTTGGTAATGGCGTTGAAAAGGGTGCTCTTCCCCACGTTGGGAAGGCCCACGACTCCCAGCTTCATCCGCATTCTCCTCTTTCTGGTATGCTTCCAAAGACAACCATGTTATTATACCCGTTTGCGCAGGGAATTGCAACCGTTGCGCGCACCTGCGCGGTACATTTCCGCGTATACTTGACACCCATTTTCGGGCAATTTATAATGATGAAACAGGCGGCGTCCCCGCCTGCGCATGAAGGAGGAGCTTATGCAAGCATTGGCAATGCCCGCAAGCCGGTACATTTTCGGCACGCTGCCCTGGTACAGCGTGACCATGGTCAGCGCCATTGTGGTAGCCATCCTACTGGCCGTCAGGGAGGAAAAGCGCCGCGGATTGCCCAAGGACACGGTCATTGACCTGGCGCTATGGCTGATTCCCAGCGGCATCGTGGGCGCCCGGCTGTACTATGTGGCCTTTACCTGGGACCTGTTCCGCTCCCGTCCCCTGGCCATTCTGGAAATCTGGAAGGGCGGGCTGGCCATCTACGGCGCAATCATCGGAGGCATCATCGCCGCTTTCGTGTTTTCCCGGCGGCGCAAGTTGTCGCTGCGCACCCTGGCGGATATGATTGTGCCCGGCCTGGCCCTTGCCCAATGCATCGGACGCTGGGGCAATTACTTCAATATGGAAGCCTACGGCCTGCCCATTACGGACCCCGCCTGGCAGTTTTTTCCCGCGGGCGTGCTGATCCCCGAAGGCGGCGAAAACGTATGGCATATGGCCACTTTCTTTTATGAATCCGTGTGGGACCTGGGGGTATTCGCGGCCTTGCAATTCCTGCGCAAGCGCTGCCGCCGTCCCGGCGATTTGACCTGCTGGTATGTGGTGCTCTACGGGGCTGGCCGACTGATTGTGGAAGGGCTGCGCATGGACAGCCTCATGGCGGCGGACGGCTCCGCCAGGATTTCCCAGCTGGTGAGCGTAGCCGGTTGCCTGGCGGTGTTTGTGCTGCTGTGCGTATACGGCCTGCGCCGTGCTTCCAAAGCCGCGTGGCTTGCAGGACTGGGCGTCGCATTGGCTTCGAGCTTGCTTACCTGGCTCCTTCCCGCTCCCCCGGAGGCTTTTTACGGCTATCGTCTGGCCTTTGCTCTGAAGGCAGGGCTGACCTTAGGCGGTTTTTCCGCCCTTGCCGTTTTCCGGCCTTCCCGCAGGCTGATGGCGCTGCTCCCTGCGCTGGTAGCCCTGGGCCTGGAGATCGCATGCGTGTTGACCTGGCACGGCTATACGGCGTCGGCCGGGATTGCTACGGCGCTTTGCGCGCTGTTCAGCCTATGCGCTATCACCGCCTGTGCAGGGGTTTATCCCTTTGCCGTGCTTCCCGCCGCGCCCGTCAAGGAAGCGCCTCTCACCTGACTAACCCGCACCAAAGGAGGCTCCCATGCCCACCACACCCGCGAAAAACGCGCTGTATCGCCTGGGGCTGATTCTTTTCGCTCCCAGCGTGGCCACGCAGCAGGTGCTTTTCCGCTACCGGGAGGACGAGACCCTGCCCCTTTCCCCGGACTACGGCCCCGGAAAGCTGTTCAAGCGCCACCATATGCTGAGCGGCACGCTGCTGTTGGACGATGGGAAACAGTGGACCCAAATCTGCTCCTCCCTGAAAACCTCCCCCAAACGACTGGTCACCCCGGCGACGGTGTTCCGCGCGGCCTCCATCACCAAAATGGTCACCGCCGTATGCGTGCTGCGCCTGGTCGAGCAGGGGCTGCTGCACCTGGAGGACCGGCTTTTCGACCGTCTGCCCACGGCGCTGCCCTCCGGGCATCCTCTACGCGCCGCTACGGTGGAACAGGCGCTTTGCCATCGCTCCGGCTTGCGGGATACGCCCGCCTATGAAGCAGCCTTCGCCCGGGGCGACGGCTATGACGCCGTGCTGACGGATGCCAACGCGCAATGGGGCATTCCGGGCGGGGATTTTGTCTACTGCAACCTGGGCTTCGGCCTGTTGGGCAGCCTGATTGAGGCGGTCACCGGCGAATGCCTGGAAGCCGTCTACCGGCGTGAGGTATTCGAACCCCTGGAAATGAACGCCACCCTGGACGTCACCCGGGCGGACCGGGAGCACACCCTGCCCATCAGCCGCGTATTCCCCTACCGCGCCAAACGCGCCTGGCGGGTGGAAAACGCCGCGGAAAAGGCCAAGCCGCTCACCGCGCCCGACCCTCTGCGGCATTTCGGGTACGCCGCCGGAAGCCTGTACACCGACGCCGCCAGCCTGGATCATTTGTTGACCATGTTCGCCCAGAATGGCGTATACCGGCATCAGTCCTATCTTTCCCCCGCCTCCATGGACGCCATGACCACGGCCCACGCCAGCTATGGCGACATCGCCCCCACCCTGTCCTACGGGCTGGGACTTTTGCTCATCAACGATCCGGCCCTCTCGCCCCGGCGTATTCTGGGGCATCAGGGCTTTGCCTACGGCTGCGTCAACGGCGCATTCTACGAGGAAGGCACGGGCCGCCGGGTCGTGCTGCTCAACGGCGGCGCCAGCGAGGCGCGCGTGGGACGGCTGGGGCGAATCAACCGTGACATCCTGCGCTGGGCCTTCCGGGAGGACAACGACGCATGGACGTGATCGCCTCCCTGCGCAAGGAGCGTGGAAAAATGTGCGTGACCCTGGAAAGCGGCCAGGAATTGCAGGTTCCCCTGAGCCTGTTCCATGAGCGTCCCCTGGCTCCGGGGCAGGCGTTGGACCTGGAAGCCTACGACCAGTGGCTGCTGCTCCGCCAATACCGCCATGCCCTGGACCGGGCCGTAGGTTATCTGGCCGCCCGCGCCCGCAGCCGCCGCGAGCTGGAATCCAGGCTGCTGCGCTGCGGCTACCGCCCCGCCACGGTGGAAATGGTGCTTTACAAGCTACAAAGGGAAAATCTGCTGGACGACGCGGATTTCGCCAGGCAGTGGGTAGAGGCCCGCAGCGGCCGCACCCTCGGAAAGCGCCGCATCGCCCAGGAACTGCAGCGCAAGGGCGTTTCCCGCGCGCAAACGGAAGCGGCCCTGTCCGCGGTGGATGAGGAGGCCGAAGCCGAGGCCTGCCGCCGGGCCGCGGAGAAGCTGGCCTCCCGCTATGGCCGGGAGGAGCCGCGTCAGGCCGTGCAAAAGCTTACCCAAGCGCTGGTACGCCGGGGCTTTGGCTGGGACGAGTCCCGCCGGGCCGCGGAGCAAGCGCTGGCGGACGGCAAATAACCTCCGGTCGTTTCATCGCACACCTGCCGGACATAAGGCGCAAACCTCACCTTGCATCCATACAAAAGGAGTGAAATCCATGCCTGCCGTCAGTCCCATCACCTACCCGGCCCGGACGGAACGCTGGAGCATGACGGAAATCCGTCTTGAAGGGCCCGCCTATGGCAATCCGTTCCTAGAGCAGTCTGTTTCCGCGGTTTTTCGCTGCAAGCAGCAGCAGGTCGAAGTCTCCGGTTTTTATGATGGAGACGGAATTTACCTGGTGCGTTTCATGCCCGCCTTTCAGGAAACGTACAGCTTCACCATCACCACCAGCTTTTCCGCGCCGCTGGAAGGCGCTTTCCTGGTAACGCCGCCCGCAGAAGGCAATCATGGCATGGTCCGCGTAGCCCATACCTGGCACTTGGCCTACGAGGATGGAACGCCCTACTATTCCGTGGGGACCACCTGTTACGTCTGGCCCTGGCAAGATGACGCCACCATCGCGCAAACGCTGGATACCCTGGCGCACAGCGCCTTCAATAAAATCCGTTTCTGTGTGTTTCCCAAGCACTATGACTACAACCTGCGGGAACCGCGCTCCTATCCCTATGAGGGGACGCCCATGGATTCCTCCGTGCTCACCTCTGAGAATTTTCACCGCTATACCGGCAAAACCGAAGGGAATCAATGGGACTTTACCCGCTTTCAACCGGCGCACTTCCGCCACCTGGACCATTGCGTGGAAGCGCTGCTGCGCCTGGGTATGGAGGCGGACCTGATCCTGTTTCACCCCTATGACCGTTGGGGTTTTTCTTCCATGCGCCGGGAGGAGGATTTGCTTTACGTCCGGTACATGACCGCCCGCTATGCCGCCTACCGCAACGTATGGTGGTCCCTGGCCAATGAGTACGACCTGCTGCCCGCCAAAAACCTGGCCGACTGGGAGGCCATTGCGGACGCCATCTGTCAGAGTGATCCCTACCGGCACCTGCGTTCCATCCATAACTGCGTCCATTTCTATGATTACAGCCGTCCCTGGGTGACCCATTGCAGCATACAACGGCAGGACCTGTACAAATCCGGCGAGCTGGTGGAAACCTGGCGGGAAAACTACCGCAAACCCGTGGTGCTGGACGAAATCTGCTACGAGGGCGATATTCAGCATGGTTGGGGCAATATCAGCGGGCAGGAATTGCTCCGCCGCTTCTGGGAGGCAACCGTGCGGGGCGGCTACGCCGGTCATGGAGAAACCTTCCTGCACCACGACGGCGTTCTGTGGTGGTCCCACGGAGGGCGCCTGTATGGCGAGTGTCCACCCCGTCTGCGTTTTCTTCACACAATCCTGGAGCAAACCCCGGGGATTGGCCTTCGCCCCTACCACGCCAGTTGGGACGAAGTGTGCGCCGTTCCCGAAGATCTTACCTGTCAGGGCGCGTATTTCCTGTATTACTACGGTTTCATGCGCCCTTCTTTCCGGGATTTCGCGCTGGATGAATCCAGCCGCTACGAAGTTCATGTGCTGGATACCTGGGAAATGACCGATACCTGCGCAGGCATTTACAGCGGCAAATTCCGGGTCAAACTACCCGCAAAACCCTATATGGCCATACAGATCAAACGCATTTCCGCGCCCTGACAAACCGCATATGTCCGTCATTTGGTGACCGGGCCAAAAAAGCAGAGGGAGCATGCGCCGCCATCATATTGGGCGCATACTCCCCTGCTTTTTGGCAAACTCAACAAATCCATTGGCGCGCCACCGGGCTGCACCAAGCATTACGGCCCTGGGCATCGGTCAGCTGTACGCGGATAAAGGTCTCCCGGTCCGTAAGCTCATATACCGCCTCGGTAAGCCCCTGCCCTATACTGCAACGGTCCGGCGTCCAGGGTACATTGCTGTAAAATACAATCCGCTCCACCGGCGAACAGCTCACCCGAACAGTACGCCCGATGATCTCCACCTGCCGGAATGCCGGTCCCTGGGTCGCGTAATAGCGCCCCTCTGCCACTGCCGTGAGAATTCCTGCCACAGACTTTTCCCAAGCCTGCACCATGTTCCAGCCCCTGGCAAAGTCCTGCTCATAATAGTGCGTATCGTCATTGGCCATCAGCGGCAACACCGCGCCCTGGGCGGCAGCCACATCCAGCAGGGACGAAGCATCCGCCCGATCCGCGTTATAGGGCAGGGTCGACACGGAATTCCACACCTCCGCTGCCGTCAGTCCCCGCAGGGAGGCGATCAGCTCCGGGGTATTCAGCGACCAGGCAGGATGATTCAATACCGCCAGACCGCCGCAGGCGCGAATCAGGTCGATTCCTTCCTGAACCGATCCTCTGGGCATGCAGCGCCGCTCAACCTCCGGGCTGACGCCCAGCCCTAACAGATGTACCCACTGATTGGACAGCACGTAATCCAGCTCGATGCCGGGAATCGCCACCAGCCCTTCCGGCGCCTGTTCCACACCGGTCACCTTGCGGTGGTCCGTCAGCGCCAGGAAATCATAGCCTGCCTCGCGATAGGCTGACATCGCTTCCTGAGGCGTCTTGCACCCGTCGCTTTGGGTGGTATGCGTATGGAAATTTCCGCGGTAGAAAGGAACATCTTCCTGAAAAAGTTTCACGCTGCGCGCTTCCTTCCTCATTGTTTAGTCGAAACAGGTCATGATGGTAAGAATCTCCTTGTCCGTTTCACGCATGCCCTCCTTGCCCAGCAGGCCTACGTTGCGGATGGTTTCCTCCACGCCCCGGGACACAATGCCGTCGCCGCCGTCAAAGTGCTGGCCGCGGATATACATCTCGTATCCCAAAATGCCCGCATCCACCGCCGCGGCAATTTTCGCCGCGCAGGAGGCTTTGGCCCCGTCGCATACAATGCCCGAGGTCACCGCCAGGGCATTGATCACGGTGCGGCTCACTGCCTCCAGGCCGCCACCGTTGAGGTAAGCGATACCGGCGCCCGCCGCCGCGCCCGCGCTCACCGCGCCGCAATAGGCGGATAGGGCGCCAATGCCCGTCTTTTCATGGATCGCCAGCAGATTGGACAGGGTCAGCGCCCGGTAGAGTTTCTCCTGGGGCACGCCCAGTTCCCGGGCATACTCGATCACCGGCAGCGAAGTGGTCATTCCCTGGTTGCCGCTGCCCGAGTTGATGATCACAGGCAGTTCGCAGCCATTCATCCGCGCATCGGAGCCTGCGGCTGCCCGCGCCTTGGCTCGCGTCCTGATGTCATGACCGTAGGCGTCCAGCAGAACCTTGCCGATATTCGCCCCGTAATCCCCCCGAAGGCCCTCGTCGGAAACCACTGTATTGTAAGCGATCTGACGGTCCAAAATTTCCCGGACATCCTCCAGATCCACCGAATCCGCGAAATCACAGATGCCAGCCACGGTTAGCAGCCCATAATCCACCTGCGCGTCCGCGGGGTGCTCGTCCAGGGGCTTGTCCAGCAGCACCCGCCCATCGCAGGCAAGATACACCACGTTGGTATGCTGATGGACAATGCGCGCCTCGGCCTGCCGCTCCCCCAGGAACACCCGTACCCGGATATCCAGCACCAAATCGCTGTCCGCGGGCGTCACCTGGAAGCTCGTCCGTTCCATATACGGCCCCAGCGCCTCCTTCTGCGCCTGCGTCACCCGGGAAAGGGCCTCCAGCTCCCTGGAAGCGTCTCCCGCCAGGATGCCGATGGCAGCCGCGGCCTCGATGCCCTTGCGCCCGTTGGTGTTGGGCACAATGACGCTCTTGACGTTTTTGATGATATTGCCGCTGGCCTCCACCTCCACCCGTTCCGGCAAGGCCCCCAGCAGTTCCCGGGCCTTTGCGGCACAGTAGGCCAGCGCCACAGGTTCCGTGCAGCCCATGGCGGGCACCAGTTCCCGGCGCAGGATCTCCAGGTACACGGGGTATCTTTGATCCGTTCGTTCCATGGTATCTCCGCTCCTTTTGTATCTCCGGTCCGCAGCCTTACGCACGTTGCCGGCGCAGCCCCTTGGGATAATGATTCTTCATGCGTCCGCCGGATACCTTCCCCCAGCCCAGAGCCACTCCCGCAAAGGTGGGAAGCACATACCCCGCACCTTCCGCCGCAAGCTCTTCTCCGGCCTGATACCGCAGCGCCGCTTCCCCGTCAAGCTCCACCCGCGGGAAGTCCGGGGGCGAAACCGCAAGCGCCCAGGCATGATCCGGAAAAAACAGCCTTCCCCGCACCTGCCCCAGATGCATTCCGGCCCGCAGCACCCGTATTCCCCGCACATCGGGGCAGAATGCCGGTAAGGAAACCAGCGTTTCCCCCAGCAGATGAACCCGTCCGGAATAACTGCCGTTGGAAAACGTTTGCAACGCCCGCAACCGTGCGCCATCCGCCTCCGGCAGTCCAGGCGCATCCGTATCGCATTCCTCAGCCGTTCCTTGCCGGGTCAGCAGGGCCAGAAAATGTCCCTCGCCCCGCACCCGGTGAGGAAAAATCGTCGCCATTCCAGACGCGCCGTCTATCCCCGGCAGAGAAAAGGCGCATGCCGCAAAGTCCTGATGCTCCTCCAGGAACCAGGGAACATTCTCCTCGTTTTCCAGGGTGTTCAGGGTGCAGGTGGAATATACCATGCGGCCGCCCGGACGCACCAGCCGT
>CALVVZ010000144.1 GCA_944364075.1 uncultured Clostridia bacterium | reverse complement strand
CTGTACGCCCTGGAACGGGTTCCAGGGCGTACAGCTCCCGGCCGATCTCCATGCAGCGCTCCAGGCATGCGCGAAAGGCTGGGGTGTCAAAACGCAGGGGTATACCCGCGTGGCTGCACTGAAGAATCTGGCTGTCAATCAGCAGGCCGGTCAGCAGATCGGTATAGCTGGAGGGGCCGTACAGCGTCTCCTCAAAGCTGTTGAAGGCTACGATGCCGGGCGCGTCTCCGGCCTGTGCAATCCACTTTTCCAGGGTGGAAAGGAATTCCGGAAAGGTGTCCGGGGCGTCTGCGGCGCTCCAGCCCAGCGCTTTCCAGGTTTCCGGGCAATAGCTCAGATAAGAGAGCGCACAGTTGTAAGGGACGCCGTACGTCTTTCCATCCCGGCAGACCAGCTCCGAAAAGATCGGATACATGCGCTCCACCGTTTCCTGTATTTCGGGGCAGGCGGACAAATCGGCGCAGTATCCCTTGTCGATGAGCAATCCCACGTCAAAGCTGCCGCTGGAAACCGTAAAGACATCGTAAGCGAAGCTGCCTGAAACCAGCGCGTTGAGCAGCTCATTGGTGCGCACGAAGGGGTTCAGGGTTGTTTGCACCTCCACGTCGGGATGGGTGGAGGCAAAGGCCTGATAGGCTTTGCTGGACGTGGTGATCCCGGCTACGCGCAGGGTGGACGGTTCAGCTCTGGCAGACAGGTTCCAGGCAACCAGGACGCAGAGCAGCAATGGAAACAGATGCCTTTTCATCAGGGCCGCCTCCTCAATATGACATATACTACCTGTTTGACGCATGACAGGGGTATAACGGCACGCGAGCAAAAAAAAACGGCTCATGGAGCGTAAATGCGCTTCTTCCCTTGAAAGAAGGGGCGCAGGCAGACTGACAAAAACCTGGAAAGATGGCAGGAAAACCGCGGGTCCTTCTGCTTTCATGCGTACAGATCGGTTCTCAGCAGCCTGGCAAAGTGGCAAAGGCCGCTATTTCCATATATTGCCGCGCCCCCTTCCGGGAAGGAAGGGGGCGCGTAGGTGTCAGGCCAACCCGTGCTTGACCCGGTCGCGCTCCTCGGCGCGCTTGGCGTTGTTGAAGCGGTCCAGGGTGCCTACCAGGTAGCCGGTGATCCGGCGGATGCGCTGGAAGGGCTGATCCCCGAAGTCATAGGACAGGTCCACATAATCCCCGTCCACATGGATGTCTATGCCGAAAGGCTCCTTGCCGAACTTCTGCTTGGCGCGCTGGATGTAGGCGCTGATTTCCTGCTGGTCCAATTCTCCGCCCGTTACTTGCACGCGGCATGCCATAAAGCATCATCTCCTTTGTGCAGTAAGTATACCACCATGGGGGGAAAAAGAAACACTTTTTCTGCATATAGGTAAAAGTTTGTCGAAAACCACCATATTTTGTGGTTCAATGCCGAAGGGGGCGCTTGTGCAGGGTTACTTTTTTCTTTTCCAGGACAAACAGCCGGGAGGGCCGCTTAGGCTCGGACATGGGCTTCGACCTCCTTTCCCGGATAGCATGCCCTTAGGGAATGGCGTGTATCCGGGCAATATCCGCCTGCGGATTGTCCGAACGGTACAGGGCGGTGCCCAGCACGGCCACGTCCAGACCGGCCTGCCGCAGCAGGGGCAGGTTGTCCAGGTTTACGCCCCCGTCCGCCTGGATGTGCCCGGTATAGCCCATCTCCCTTAGGCGGCGGACCTTTTCGATCTGTTCGGTCATAAAGCGCTGGCCGCCAAAGCCGGGCTCCACGGTCATGACCAGCACCATGTCGCACAGGGGCAGGGCTTCGGCGATGCGCTCGGCGGGGGTGGCAGGCTTGAGGGACACGCTGGGACGCGCGCCCAGGCGTCGGATCTCCTTCAGCAGGGCGGGCAGGTTCTGGGCGGCCTCCGCATGGACGGTTAGCCAGTCCGCTCCGGCGGCGATGAAGGTCTCCGCGTACTGCTCCGGGCGGGCGATCATCAAATGCACGTCCAAGGGGATGGAAAAGCGGCCGCGCAGGGCCTTGACCAAGCCGGGGCCATAGCTGAGGTTGGGGACGAACGCGCCGTCCATGATATCCACATGGAGCCAGTCGCAGCCCGCGTCCACCATGCGCTGCACTTCCTCGCCCATGCGCAGGGGGTCGGCGGCAAGAATCGACGGAGATACCTTAATCATAGCGTTCCCTCCATGCCTTTCGTACATCCGCAAGCAGCTCCCGGTAGCGCGCCACGCGCCGGGGGTCCAGCTCCCCGGCCTCCATGGCGGCGGTTACGGCGCAGCCGGGTTCCGAGGCGTGGTAGCAGGGCGAGAAGCGGCACCGTCCCTCGTAGGGAGAAAACTCGGGGTAGGCGTCCTTCAGGGTGACGGGGTCCATGTCGCCTTCCATTTCCAACAGGCTGAAACCGGCGGTATCCAGCACCCGCAGACCATTCGCTTCCAGCAGTTCTGCGTGTCGGGTGGTGTTTTTGCCCCGCTGGATCTTCTGGCTGATGTCACCGGTTTCCACGCCCAAGCCCGTGAGGGCGTTGAGCAGGGTACTTTTGCCTACGCCGGACAGCCCGGCAAAGCAGCACAGCCGTCCGGCCATGGTTTCCCGCAGGGCGCTCAGCCCCTGGCCCGTACGGGCGCTAACGGGTAGAACGGGCACATCGGCCCGGGCGTACTGCCGCGCCAACGCTCCGGCCAGGCCGGCGTCCAGGTCGCACTTGTTGACCACCAGGGCGGCGGCCATGCCCTGCTGCCGGGCGCGAACCAGCAGCCTGTCTACCAGCAGCAGGTCCGGGGCCGGTACGGGAGCGGCTACGATGAGCAGCAGCTCCACGTTGGCCACCGGGGGCCGGACGCATACGGTCTTGCGGGGAAGAATTTCCTCCACCCAGCCATGCTCCTCCTCCATCCCCGGCGTAAAGAGGATGGCGTCGCCCACCAGGGGCGAGAGACCCAGGCGGCGGAATTTCTTCTTGCAGCGGAGAACGTACGCCTCTCCGCCGCAGGTTCGGGCGGTATACAGACCGCCCATGCCGCGGACGATCACGCCCTGCAGCATGCCTTGTGTTTTTTCCGTAGGAATGCCTCCTGTTCTGCGGCCTATTCCAGGGTCACGGTGCGCTGGTAGGCGAAGCTGTCATCCAGGTAAACCCGGCAGACGTGATTGCCGGTGAGGGTACTTTCGATGGCAACGGTGGTATTTCGCGGGCTGTCGGGGGCCAGGGTGGCGGCGTAGACCTCGTTCTCTACGCCGCTGTCATCCACCAGGGTCACCCGTAGGCGGATGCTGGCCTCGCTCTCCGGCAAGGCAATATCCACCTGAGCGGTGTGTACCAGGCTTGCTACCCGGTAGACCGACAGGGTTACGGCCGTGCCTTCGATCACCTGGGCGCCCGCCACAGGAGACTGCAGGGCTACCATGCCGTGCTGGCTGGCTTCGGCGGAGTCCACGGACTGTATCTGGGTATTCAGGGTCAGCCCGGCGCTGGAGAGCAGTTCTCTGGCCTCCTGGAGGGTTTTGCCCACCAGGTTGGGCACATAGGCGCTGCCGCCGGAAACGGTGACCTGCACGATGTCCCCGGAAGCGCAGGTGCTGCCCGCGTCAGGGGTTTGGGTGAGAATGGTGTCCACCGGCTGGTCGGAAACCACCTTTTCCACCACGGCCAGGGTGAGGCCGGCGGCCTGAAGCACGGGAATGGCGTTGGCGGTGGTGGAGCCGGTGATGGCGGGCACCTGCTGGGCCGAAGGACCCTTGGACACGGTGATAACCACGGTATCGCCCTTTTTCAGGGTGGTGTCCATCTCCGGGGCCTGGAGGATCACCGTGCCTGCCGCGACGGTGGGATGGTTCACCTCGATGACCTCCACCTGCAGGTTGGCCCGGGCGGCCAGGCGTTGGGCGGTGACCACATCGCTGCCTACCAGGTCAGGCACCGTGGCGCTGGTGACTACCCGCTCGTAGATGGCGCCGCCGCCCAGGTACAGTCCGTAGAAGACCAGTCCCGCGGTGATCAGGCTCAGGAGCGTCCACAGGGCCGTGCGCCGGGGATGCACCTGGTAGCGCCGCCGGGGCGGTATCCGCCGGGCCTGGGAGCCGGTGTCGGTGTTCACGGTGCGGCGCTCCGGGGACGGCGCGGGAATGGGCATGGTTTCCACCAGGCGGGGTTGCATACGCTCGGTGCGGCCCTCCAGGGCCAGGCGCAGCTCGGAGGCCATTTCCATGGCGCTTTGATAGCGGTACTTGGGATTCTTTTCCATGGCCATCATGCATACGTGGCTGATGGCCTGGGGCACGTCGGGGGCAATGGACTCGATGGGGGCGGGCTTGGCGTGCAAGTGTTGCATGGCCACGGCCACGGGGCTGTCTCCGTCGAAGGGCACGCGGCCGGTGAGCATTTCATAGAGTACCACGCCGCAGCTGTAAATATCGCTGCGGGCGTCCGCGGCCTGGCCGGAGGCCTGCTCCGGGCTGAAATAGTGTACCGAGCCCATGACGCTGTCCCCCCGGGTGAGGGTGGAACTGTCCGCCATGCGGGCAATGCCGAAGTCTGCCACCTTCACATGGCCGTCGGCGTTGACCAGGATGTTCTGCGGCTTGATGTCCCGGTGGATGATGCCGTTTTGATGGGCGTGCTGCAGGGCCGAAAGGATACGAATAGCCACCTGGGCCGCGGCCTGGGGATTCAGCCTGCCCTTTTCCTGAATCAGCTCCTTGAGGGTTTTCCCCTGGACGTATTCCATGACCAGGTAGCGGTTCTCCCCGTCCATGCCCACGTCCAGGAGGTTGACGATGTTGTGGTGGGTCATTTTGCTGGCGGCCTCGGCCTCCCGCTGGAAGCGGCCCACAAACTCCGCGTCCTGGTTGAACTCCGGGCGGAGGACCTTCACGGCCACGCTGTGCCCGGTGCGCAGGTCAACGGCCCGGTACACAATGGCCATGCCGCCCATGCCGATCTGCTCTACCAGGCGGTAGCGGTCGGCAAGGATTTTTTCGCTCATTGCGCGCCCTCCTGATCCTTGACGATCACGAAAGAGACGTTGTCCCGGCCGCCGTGATCCAGGGCGGCGCGGAGGAGGCGGTCCGCGGCGGCCTCCGGCGCGCTTTCCCGCAGGATGCCGGCCATTTCCTCATCCGGTACCATGCCGGAGAGGCCGTCGGAGCACAAAAGCCACAGGTCGCCCTTGCGTCGCTCCCGGGTGAGCAGGTCCACCTCGATGGTTTCGTCGGTGCCCACGGCCCGGGTGATCACGTTGCGCATGGGGTGATGGGCGGCCTGCTCCTGGGTGAGGACGCCCTGCTCCACCAGCTCCTGCACCAGGGAATGGTCCCGGGTCACCTGGACGAAGCTGCCCTCCCGCATGAGATAGGCCCGGCTGTCCCCCACGTGGGCCAGGTACATCTCCCTTTCGCCGGCCCAGAGCACCGTAAGGGTGGTGCCCATGCCGGAAAGCTCCGCCTCCTCCCGCTGGCGCAGGTACAGGCGGCGGTTCACGGCCTCCACAGCGGTCTTCAGCAGCCGGGGATCGGGGGTTTTGCCCTTGAGGAACTTCTCCAGGCCGTCCCGGGCGCTCGCGGAGGCCACCTCGCCCCCTTTGTGGCCGCCCATGCCGTCGGCGACCCCATAGAGGCGCTCCAGGACGATCAGCGCGTCCTGGTTGTTCACGCGGAGCTTTCCAACATCGGTTCGGGTAACAGAGATCATGGGCAAAACACTCCTTTACTGGGCGCGATGGGCGGCGGACTCCGCCAGGGTTTTGCGGCGCAGCTGGCCGCAGGCGCCGTCGATGTCGTCGCCCATTTCCCGGCGGCGGGTGGCGGAAATGTGGCATGCCTCGAGGGTTTTGAGAAAGCGGCGGACGGTGCCCTCATCCACGGTGCGCAGGCTGCGCTCCTTGACCTCGTTGAGGGGAATGAGGTTTACGTGGCACTGCAGCCCCCGCAGGCGGGAGGCCAACTCCCGGGCGTGGCGTTCCTCACAGTTGACGCCGCCTACCAGCGCGTATTCAAAGATGACCCGGCGGCCAGTTTTTTCCACATAGTTGCGGCAGGCGGCCAGCAGCTCCTCCATGGGGTACACCTTGGCGATGGGCATGGTTTGACGGCGGATCTCGTCGTTGGGGGCGTGGAGGGAGACGCTCAGGGTCACAGGCAAATCCTCATTTGCCAGGTCGTACATTTTCGGCACCAGCCCGCAGGTGGACAGGGACACGTTGCGCAGGGAGATGCACAGCCCCTCCGGCTCCCGGAGCAGGCGGAGGAATTTCATCACGTTGTCGTAGTTGTCCAGGGGTTCGCCGCTGCCCATGAGCACCACGTTGTGTACTCGCTCCCCGTCGGTGAGGAAGCGGTTGGCGGCGGTGATCTCCCCCAGCATTTCCCCGGGGGTCAGGGAGCGGACGCACCCTTCGAGGGTGCTGGCGCAGAAGGTGCAGCCCATGCGGCAGCCCACCTGGGTGGAGATGCACAGGGTGCGCCCGTAGCGGTACTTCATCAGCACCCCTTCCACGCAGTTGCCGTCCCGCAGACCGAAGAGAAACTTCACCGTGTCGTCCAGCCGGGAGCGGCGGTGGGTGAGAATTTCCACGGGCTGGTCCACGGCGGCGGCCTGCAGCCGTTCCCGCAGGGGCTTGGGCAGGTTGGTCATTTCCGCAAAGCGGGCGCCCTTGTGCAGCCAGGCAAAGAGCTGTCCGGCCCGGAAGCCGGGCATCCCCTGGTCCAGGCACCATTCCTTCAATTCGGCGGGGGTGAAGCTCAACAGCTCGGTCATGGCTTCCTCCCCATGCGGGCGATAAAGAACCCGTCCAGATGGTCCCGGTGGGGCAGCAGTTGCAAGCCCTCCGCCCCGTAGCGCTCCCGCAGGGCGGCGGGGAAGCTTTCGGGCAGGGGAAGCAGGGTGAACTCCGGGTGATTTTCCAGGAAGCGCCGCAGCTGCAGGGCGTTCTCCTGGGGCAGGATGGAGCAGGTGCTGTACACCAGCTGCCCGCCGGGCTTGACGTAGCGGCAGCAGGTTTCCAGCAGGGCCTGCTGGGTGGCGGCAAGGGCGTCCACGTCCTCGGCAGTGACGCGGTACTTCACATCGGGCTTGCCCGCCATGACCCCGGTGCCGGAGCAGGGGGCGTCCAGGAGCACCGCGTCCATGGTGCGCTCCAGCTCTTCCCGGAATACCGTGGCGTCCCGGGCCATGGGACGGACGTTGTCCAGGTGCAGGCGGCGGGCCTGGGCCTCGATGAGCTTCACCCGATGGGGGTGCAAATCCCAGGACTGGACGCGCCCGGTGCCGTTGAGCCGCTCGGCCAGGTAGCAGGTTTTTCCGCCGGGGGCCGCGCATACGTCCAGAAGCTGCATGCCCGGACGGGTTTCGATGGCCAGGGCGGCGAACATGCTGCTCTGGCTCTGGATGCTGAAGCGGCCGGCCTGGAAGTCCGCGTCCCGGGAGATGTCCGCCGCGCCGTGAATCACATAGGCGTCCGGGGCCAGACCCTTTTCCCACTGCCATACCTTGCGGTCCAGCAGCTTTTCAAAGGCGGGGCCGTCCAGCAGGGTCAGGTTGGGGCGCAGGGTGATGCCCGCGTCCCGCTGGCGGTAGGCGGCGATGGCCGCGGCGGTATCGTGGCCGTAGGCCGCCGTGAGGCGCTCCACCAGCCACAGGGGCAGGGAGTACATCACGGAAAGATACTGCGCGGGCTCCCCTTCGGGGTCGGGGTAGACGATGCTGGCCCGGTCCCGGTCCAGCCCCCGGAGGATGGCGTTGCACACCCCGGCCAGGCCGGGCATCCCCGCGTCCTTGCACAGGGATACGGCGGTGTTCACCGCGGCGCTGGCGGGGATTTTATCGTACAGCAGCAGCTGGCAGGCCCCCAGGCGCAGGATGATGCGCAGCTTCATGTCCGTGTCGTCCTTGCGCATGAAGTCCTTCAGGGCCCAGTCCAGGCGGAGCTGGTTTTCCAGGGTGTCGTACACCAGGCCGGAGGCCAGGCGGCGGTCCGCCGGATTCAGGCCGCTGCGGGTCAGCTCCCGGTCCAGGGCCAGGGCGGCGTATGCGCCGTTTTCCGCCACCTCGCACAGCACGCGGAAGGCAACGCGGCGGGCGGCCAGCCCATCCCCGGCGGGCGCATGCGGCCGGGGCGCGGCAGGTTTGGCGAAGGGCCG
>CALVVZ010000143.1 GCA_944364075.1 uncultured Clostridia bacterium | reverse complement strand
TTCTTTAGAAAAGCCAAGTCGCTTCGCGACCGCTGTTTTCATATATGAAAACAGCGCCTTGCTGGGTTGTTGATTTTTCTTGTAAAATCAATTCCTTACAAATTCGGGCGACCTCTGGTTGACCGAATTTGCTTCCTCGAAGAAGTGGCGCAAGCCACTTCTTCGACACGCAGCGGGGGACGCTCCTCCCCCCTCTTGCGTGAGGAGGGACCGGAGGGGCGCTTGCCCCTTCGGCCGTTTTGTATGCGCCGTATACTTTTGACAAAAAGGAGTCGAAGCACCCTTGAAGCACTTGATTGATATTACCGACTTCACCGTGGAGGAGGTCCAGGCGGTGCTGGACCTGGCCGACGACATTCTGGCCGACCGCAGCCGCTATGCGGAGCGCCTGCGGGGCAAGATCCTGGCCACGCTGTTTTTCGAGCCCAGCACCCGCACGCGCCTGAGCTTTGAGAGCGCCATGCTCAGCCTGGGCGGCAGCGTGCTGGGCTTCTCCTCGGCGGATTCCTCGTCCACCGCCAAGGGCGAGAGCGTCAGCGACACCATCCGCACCGTGGGCTGCTACTGCGACATCATCGCCATGCGCCATCCCAAGGAGGGCGCGCCCATGGCCGTGTGCGGGAAAAGCCCCGTGCCCATCATCAACGCCGGGGACGGCGGGCACAATCATCCCACCCAGACCCTCACCGACCTGCTCACCATCCGAAGGGAAAAGGGCCGGCTGGATCACCTGACCATCGGCATGTGCGGGGATTTGAAGTTCGGCCGCACGGTACACAGCCTCATGAACGCCATGAGCCGCTACCAGGGGGTGAATTTCGTGCTGATTTCTCCGCCCGAGCTGCGCGTGCCCGAGTACCTCACCCGCAGCCTCAAGGACCAGGGCATCCCCTTCCTGGAGGTGGAAACCATGGAGGAGGTCATGCCCCGGCTGGACATCCTCTACATGACCCGGGTGCAGAAGGAGCGCTTCTTCAACGAGGCGGACTACATCCGCCTGAAGGACACCTACATCCTCACCCCGGAAAAGCTCAAGGACGCCCGCCCCGACCTGTCCATCATGCATCCCCTGCCCCGGGTCAACGAGATTTCCCCCAAGGTGGACGACGATCCCCGGGCCATCTATTTCAAACAGGTGCGCAACGGGCGCTTCGTGCGCATGGCGCTGATTCTGAAACTGCTGGAGGCCGCCCAATGAATATCGACAGCATCAAGCGAGGCATCGTCATCGACCACATCCACGCGGGCCGGAGCATGGAGATTTACAAATACCTGCACCTGGACGAGCTGGAGTGCTCCGTGGCCATTATCAAAAACGTGAAGTCCTCCCTCATGGGCCGCAAGGACATCATCAAAATCGACGACAACATCAGCGTGGACCTGGACGTGCTGGGCTATATCGACCCGGACGTGACCATCAACATCATCGAGGATGGGCGCATCGTGGAAAAGAAGCACATCGCCCTGCCCGAGAGGCTGGTGAACGTCATCCGCTGCAAGAATCCCCGGTGCATCACCTCCGTGGAGCCGGAGCTGGACCAGATCTTCAAGCTTTCCGACCGCGCCCGGCGCATCTACCGCTGCGCCTACTGTGAAGCGGAGCGCAAGTCATGACCAGCCGCGCGGTGATCGAGGAGTTCTGGCAGCGGTTCCTGTTCGTCCGCGGCCTGCCCCAAAGCGCCCGCTGGCAGGACTGCTTCCACTTTGACGCCACCCCCGCCGGGGCGGAGCACGCCCTGGGCCTGGTGCTCCAGGGCGTCAAGCGGGCCACCTTCACCAGCCTGAACGCCTTTCAGCAGCGGGGCCTGCGCCCGCCCAAGCGGGGCGACCTGTCCATCGTGACCCGGTGGGACGGCATGCCCTGCTGCGTGATTCAAACCGTGGGGGTGCTCATCCTCCCCTACGCCCAGGTGAGCGCGGAGCAGGCCCTCAGCGAGGGCGAGGACAGCACCCTGGAGGGCTGGCGCATCCGCCAGCGGAACTTCCTCATGGCCGAGGGCCGGGAGCTGGGCTATACCTTCTCCCCGGAAATGCAGCTGGTCATGGAGAGCTTCCGCGTGGTGTACGCCGACGAACCCACGTAAGGACCGTTCGGAAAGGAAAACGGATATGGACCCTTTGCAGGAAAGAATATTGCGCCGGGTGGGCGTACCTGATCTCATGGACCGGCTGGATCGCTTGAGCAGCGCGGACCTGAACTCCCTGCTGCTTGCGCTGTTCCAGCGGCGGGCGGAGCGGAACACCATGGCGGGCCTTGTGCGGGATACGGCGGAAAGCCGCTTCTGCGCTCCGGCCGCACTGGACCCTGTGGCTTACGCGCTGCTGGAAAGCCGTCTGCTGAGCCGGGCGCGGGACATGGGCTTTATCCCGGAACTGCTTTCCCCTGCCGCGCCCCTGGGCAGCTGCAGCGCCTTTGACTGCGTCCATCAGAATAACGTGGTCAGCGCCTTGCGGGGAGTGGAGCTGCTGGCGGACCCCACCAACATGCTGGCGCTGTTGCAGGCGCAGCGGCTGCGGAAAGCGCCGGAGGCGGCGCTTCACAGCGCTGCCTGCGCCCGGGTGACCCGCGCCCAGGCTTTCCCACGTAAGGATTTGTCGGCGCATTTTGGGTTGTTCTGCATGGTTTCCACGGGGGTGGACGGCGGCTCCTATTGCTGTGAAAGGGAACTGCTGACCCGTCAGCTGCGCTGCTATGAAGCGCTGTTGGCAGACTGTGTTTCCGGGGAATGGACGTTGACGCTGCGTGCTCGGGGCGGATATACCGACGGGGCAGGATTCCTGACGCGCATGGAGGCGGCTGTCCGGGACACGCTGCCCCGTATCCGGGTGGAGCGGGACGACCGGCCGTCGGACAACGCCTATTACCAGGGTCTGAACTTCAAGATATATCTGCACCGGGAAGGCACTCCCATGGAGCTGGGCGACGGGGGCTTTGTGGACTGGCACAAGCGCCTTACGGGCAACCGGAAACGCCGCTGCCTTATCAGCGCCATGTCCCTGGACCGCCTGGTGGGGCTGGCTTACCGCTGACGAAATAGAAACATATGTTCCCAGCATGCGCATGGATATTACCATCTGTGCGGCTGGAGCGATTCCCTGCGCCGCCCCTCTGCCGGGCGGCGTTTTTTTGCCCGAAAGTCTCCAACCTTACAAAAATGTAAGCTACGCCCCGGAAATGTAAGGCAAATCGATGGACCCCCCATCCTTCCCTGCGGTACAATAGAACCATCCCAAGGCGCAAAGGAGGAAACGCCGTTTATGGCATTATTGGAGATTCATCATGTGAAAAAGGTGTACACCACCCGTTTCGGGGGCAACCAGGTCACCGCTCTCCGGGATGTAAACTTCGCGGTGGAGGACGGGGAATATGTGGCCATCATGGGTGAGAGCGGCGCGGGCAAAACCACGCTGCTGAACATTCTCGCGGCCCTGGACCGCCCCACCGCCGGGGAGGTGCTCCTGGACGGGCACGACATCACCCAGATCAGCGAAAAGGCGCTCAGCGCCTTCCGCCGGGATCATCTGGGCTTTGTGTTCCAGGATTTCAACCTGCTGGATACCTTCTCCATCCGGGACAATATTTATCTGCCCCTGGTGCTGGCGGGCAAGCCCTACCGGGAGATGGAAGCCCGGCTGGAGCCTATCGCCCGGCGGCTGGGCATCGACGATTTGCTGGAGAAATACCCCTACGAGGTTTCCGGCGGGCAGAAGCAGCGGGCGGCCATCGCCCGGGCGCTGATTACCTCCCCCCGGCTGATTCTGGCCGACGAGCCCACCGGCGCCCTGGACTCCCACGCCACGGACAGCCTGCTGCGCCTCTTCGGCGCCATCAACGCCGGGGGCCAGACCCTGCTCATGGTCACCCACAGCGTCAAGGCGGCCAGCCACGCGGGGCGGGTGCTGTTCCTGCGGGACGGGGAGGTATACCATCAGCTGTACCGGGGCGAGATGAGCTTCGAGGAGATGTTCGCCAAGGTCTCCGATACCCTCACCATGCTGACCACGGGCGGTGAGCGCCATGCGTAAGCTCGCCTTTTATGCCCGCCTGGCCATGCAGAACCTGTTCAAGAACCGCCTGTTCTACGGCCCCAACCTCCTGGCCTGCACCCTGTGCGCGGCGCTGTTCTATATCATCCGCTTCCTCTCCTACAGCGACATGGTGCCCCAGATGCGCGGCGCGTACTACGTCAGCTTCATGCTGGAGCTGGGCACCATCGTATTGGCCGTGGTGATGCTGAGCATCCTGATCTACGCCAACGGCTTCATCATGAAGCGCCGGCAGAAGGAGCTGGGGCTGTACAACATCCTGGGCATGGAAAAGCGGCAGGTGGCCCATGTGCTGATTCTGGAATCCCTGTTTCTGGGGCTGGCAAGTGTGGCGCTGGGCCTGGGCACCGGGGTGCTGTTTTCCAAGCTGGCGCTCATGGGGCTTTTGCGGCTGCTGGAGTTTGAAATACCCCTGGGGTTTGAGGTGAGCGTCCAGGGCATGGCGGAAACGGCGCTGGTCATGGGCGCGGTGTTCCTGCTGCTGATCCTGCGCAACCTATGGATTTTGCACCTGTCCCGGCCGGTGGATTTGCTGCGCAGCGGTAACGTGGGAGAAACGGAGCCCCGCAGCCGCCGCTTCCTGGCGGCGCTGGGGGTGCTGCTGCTGGGCGCGGGGTATGCCATCGCGGTGATGATTCAAAATCCCCTGGGGGCCTTCCTGCTGTTCTTTGTGGCGGTGCTGCTGGTCATCGTGGGCAACTACTGCCTGTTCACCGCCACCTCCGTGGTGGTATTGAAGGCCCTGCGGAAAAACAGGGCGTTCTACTACAAGCCCCGGCACTTCACCGCGGTTTCCGGCATGATTTACCGCATGAAGCAGAACGCCAAGGGCATGCACAACATCTGCATCCTGGCCACCATGCTATTGGTGACCATCTCCACCACCGTGTGCATGTACGCCGGCTCCGAGGAATCCCTGCGGCGCATGTACCCCAACGAAATCTTTGTTGGCGGGCATTTGCAGCGGGAGGAAGTGTTGACGGAGGACTTTGCGTCCCTGACGGCAGCCTACCGCCAGGCCGTGGAGGAAGCGGGCCTCTCCCCGGATACCCTCACTGGCTGGCTTCAGCTGAACTTTGCCGCCGGGCGCAAGGAGGACGGCTTTACCCTGAGCGTGGAAACCGACCTGGCCATGTCCGTGTATAATCTGGATTTCATGGTCCTGGAGGATTACAACCGCCTCACGGGCCAAAGCGCGGTCCTGGCCCGGGACGAGGTACTCTGCTACGATCCCTCCGGCGCGCTCCAGGGGGATACCCTAAAGATTGCCGGGAAAAGCTGGCGCGTCAAGGAGACCCTCGCGGACTACCCCATTGGCTCCGTGAGCATGAACATCACCACCAGGGATCTGTTCGTCGTCCTGGCGGACCGGCAGACCCTGGCGGAGGTGGACGCTCTGCAGTACGACGCCTACCGGGGCGATTCCAGCAGCATCGTCTATGCGGTTACCCTGAACGCCGGGGCCGGGCAGGAGGAAACCAGGGCCTGCCTGAACGCCCTGTGCCGGGTTTGGAACGAGCGCTTCCCCAGCCACGGCTATCGCACCTCCTGCCGGGCCGAGGCGTCGGACGATTACTACGGTATGAACGGTTCCTTCCTGTTTCTGGGTATCTTCCTGGGGCTGGCCTTCCTCATCGCTACGGTGCTGATGATCTACTACAAGCAGATTTCCGAGGGCTACGAGGACCGGCAGCGCTTCGTGATCCTGCAAAAGGTGGGCATGAGCCGCCGGGAGGTGCGCGCCGCCATCCGCACGCAGGTGCTTATGGTGTTCTTCGTGCCCCTGCTCATGGCGGCGGTACACATGTCCTTCGCCTTCCCCATGATTTCCCGGCTGCTGACCCTGTTCAGCCTGAACAACGTGCCCCTGTTCCTGCTCTGCTCCCTGATTACCTTCCTGGTGTTCGGCCTGGCATACGTGGCCGTGTATCTGGTCACCGACCGAAAGTATTATCAGATTGTCCGCCTGTAAAGGAGGTTGTCCATCCATGAAGAAGGTCCTGGCCCTGTGCCTGCTGCTGCTGTGCCTGCCGCTGATGACGGGCTGTTCCCTGCAGGGGATTGCCGACGCCTACGGCTTCGCCCTGGAGACCCTCAGCAACCTGGGCATGCGGGTAACCCAGCAGGTCCTGGGCGACCGGGAGCAGGGCGCGGACGGCCTCACCGGCAGCTACCGGGCGGAGTACACGGATTTCCGGGGCAAGGAGGTGATCTTCGGAAGCGCCTCCCTGGGGGACAAGGCGGGGCGGAAGATCACCATCCGCTGCCGGATGCAAATCGACGCGGGAACGGCCCGGCTGATGATGAAGTCCGGCCGGGAGCCGGCCCGGGTGCTCTGCGAAAGCAGCAGCCTGTACCGGGAGACCGTCTCCCTCCCGGCGGCGGCCAACTATATCTGGGTGGAGGGCGACGGCTGGACCGGTTCCATCGAACTGGACGTCACCTGAAGCTCCCGGGCGATGAACGCCGCGTTTTCCCGCAGGCGCTGGTCCTCCGGTTCCATGGCGCTGGCCTGCATGGCGTAGGTCAGCGCTTCTTCTTTGCGCCCGGTGTAGTACAGCCCCAGGGCGCGCAGGTCCGCGGGTTGGCTACCCCAGGCGCTGCCCTCGGTGATATAGGTCCGGGGGCGCTGGGTAATGGCCAGGGCGCGCCCGGCGCAGTAGGCCGTGCCTTCCAGGTCCTCTTTCCGGTAGAGCAGGGCGGCAAGCTCCACCCATGGCTCCCGCAGGTGTGGGGCTTCCCCTACCGCCCGCCACAGCCAGCTTTCCGCTTCCGCGGGCTGGTTCAGGGCCTGGTAACACCGGGCGATGAAGCGCATGGAGGCGCAGCGTTCGTCGGGCCAGGTGGCCCGGGGCAGGGAGAGGTGCCGTTTCAGGGTGGCGATGGATTTTTCCCACTGGCCGTGGAACATGTATTCCCGGCCCAAGTAGTGCATGTTGCGGTCGTCCTCCGGGTCCTCCTGCACGGACAGTTCCAGCAGCGGCAGGTACTGCCCCCGGGACTTGGTATCGTCCGCGTGATGGTCCAGCTGCATGCCCTCCACGGTAACGGTGCGCTCCCTCAGACCGAGGTCCGGGGTGAGCACCTCATGCACGGGATGGGTCCAGCGGTAGCCATGCCGGGCGTGGACCTTGTTGAGCCAGAACACATGCCCTTCCCTTCCATCGGGGAGGAAATTCCAGGTATAGCGATAGCTGGCCCGGGTGGTTCCCGGCGTCCAGGCGGCTTCCAGCAGCGCACGCCAGCCCGGATGCAGCACCTCGTCCAGGTCCGTGCATACGCAGATGTCCGCGTCCTCGGGCACCAGATCCAGGGAGCGGTTCCGGGCCGTGTCGAAGCGCCAGGGGTCGAAGCGCTCCTCCGTGACCCGCGCCCCCGCTGCCCGCAGGCGCTCCACCGTATCGTCCGTGGAGCCGGTGTCCAGCACGTACACCGCGTCTGCCTCCCCCATGGATGCCATCCAACGTTCCACAAACCGGCTTTCGTTCTTGCAAATGGCATAGACGTAAACCTTCATGGCGCACCTTCCTTATGGGTTTGTTTGTTCGAAAAAGGAGGCGGGGACGCATGCCCCGCCTCCCGCGTTCAGGGAACCGTTATTGCAGGATGCCCGCGGCCTGCAGGCTGGAAATCAGCGCGTTAAACTGGGTTACCACGTCCTGCTCGGAGGAGGCGGGACTCACCGCGGCGGCGGCCGTAAAGGTGCTGCCCGAGGGACCCGTGGGCCCGGTGGGCCCGGTAGGGCCGGTGGGGCCTTCCGCACCTGCGGGACCCGTGTCGCCGGTAGGTCCGGTGGGACCCGTTTCGCCCTGCGCGCCCTGCGCGCCCGCCGCGCCGGTATCGCCCGTAGGTCCGGTAGCGCCGGTTTCGCCGGTGGGTCCGGTGGGGCCTGTCGCGCCGGTGGGTCCGGTCGCGCCGGTGGGTCCGGTGACGCTTTCACCGGAAGGTCCGGTGGCGCCGGAAGGTCCGGTGGGACCCGTAGGCCCCGTGGGGCCGGTAGGCCCGGTGACGGAAGGTCCGGTTGCGCCGGTGGGACCCGTTGCGCCGGTAGCGCCTGTCGCGCCCGTAGGTCCGGTAGGCCCGGTGACGGAAG
>CALVVZ010000142.1 GCA_944364075.1 uncultured Clostridia bacterium | reverse complement strand
CGGACGACCTCTGGTTGGCCGAAGGTGCCTTCTCGAAAAAGTGGTGAAAACCACTTTTTCGACACGCTGGGACGGAACGCTTCTGCGTACCGTCTCCTTTTTTTGTAAAAGGCTGAAAGTCCGGTTCCGCTGTATAAACCTTTCCCGGTATCCATAAACTGAAGCATGGAAACGAAGGAAAGGATGGAAGGCATATGCGGAAACAAACGGTGCTTCTGGTCATGGCTCTGTGCGTTATGGGGATCGTGACCTGCGTGATGTGGGGGGAACGGGACGCGGAGCGCTCGCTGCGCAGCTCGGCGGAAAGCCGCCTGGCTCAGACCCGGGAAGAGCTGATTCAGGCGGAAACGTCCCGGGAGGAGGCTGTGGACGCCCTGAGTGAGGAAAAGGCGGCCTGGGAGCAGGCGCTCATAGCGCTTACCACGGAACGCGACGAACTGACGGTGGCCAATGCGGCGCTTGAGACCCAGGCGCAGGATGCGGCCAAGGCGCTTACCCAGGCGCAGACACAGCAGGAGGCATTGCAGGCTACCCTGGCGCAGACGCAGGAAGCCGCTGCTGCCGCGCAAACCGCTCTGGAGGAAAAAAATACCGCCCTGGAAGCCATGAACCTTGAGCTTGAGGCGGCGCAGGCGATGACGGAAGCTTCGGAATCCCTGGAAACCAAGCTGGCCCAGGCACAGGCGGACAGAGACGCCCTGGCGGGGGAATTGGAGACATGCACCGCGCAACTCGACCAGGCGCAAGCCGAAAAAGAGCGCCTGTCAGCCGAGCTGGAGCAGGCGCAAGGGGCGCAGGAACGCTATGAAGCGCTGCGCAAGGAGACGGAAGCAGCGCGCCTGATCTGGGACATGATGGAACAGGACCTGACGAACCTGGCGGTACGAAAGTCCGTGGAGGCGGCCATCGCTCATTTTGAGCAAACCTACCCCGACAGCCTGATGGTCTTCCGGTTGCCTGCTCAGTGAAATAGCTGGAAAATACCGCATTTGAGATATTGGGTTTCCGGTGCGGCGGGCAGAATGGGATGATCGCGGCCTTGGGTGCGGTACTCCACCTGACGCAGCTGTACATGCGCATCCTGGGCGGCGCTTCGCACAATCTCCAGAAAATGCGCGGGCAAGATATGCTGGGAGCAGGAGCAGGTGACCAGGTATCCGCCATCCCGTACCATCTTCATGGCCCGCAGGTTGATCTCCTTATAGCCGCGGGCAGCGCTGGCTATGGCGGCGCGGGTCTTGGTAAAGGCAGGAGGATCGAGGATGATCACGTCATACTTTTCGCCTTGGCGGCTCTTTTCGGCCAGCAGGTCGAAAGCGTTGGCCGTCTCAAAGCGGACCCGATCTTCCAAGCCGTTGAGACGGGCGTTTTCCGTGGCAAACTGACAGGCATATTCCGAAATATCCACCCCGGTGACTTCACGGGCGCCAAAATGCCCCGCGTGAAGGGCGAAACTGCCGGTATGGGTAAAACAGTCCAGTACCCGGGCGTCCCGCACGAAAGGCGCGATGGCGGCCCGGTTTTCTTTTTGGTCCAGAAAGAAGCCGGTTTTCTGCCCTTGCTTCACATCCACCCAGAAACGCACGCCGTTTTCCACCATCTCCACCCGGTCGGGAACCTGGCCGTAGCGCAGGCCCGTATACAGCTCCAGGCCCTCCAGGGTACGGACGGGAACGTCGCTGCGCTCGTAAATGCCCGCGGGGTGGAGCAGCTCCACCAGCGCGTCGGTAATGTCCTGCTTATAGCGCTCCATGCCAAGCGCCAGGCACTGCATTACAAGCACGTCCCCGAAGCTATCCACAATCAGCGCCGGGAGGCGGTCGCTTTCCGCGAAAATGAGGCGGCAGGAGCGCAGGTCCGCAAAGGCGCGGCGGTATGCCACGGCCTCTGCGACCCGGCGGAACAGAAAGTCCCGGTCCACCGGTTCGTCGCGCAGGGTCATCATGCGCAGGGAGATCTGGGATTGGGGATTATAAAAGGCCCGGCCCAGAAAGCGCCCGCGGCTGGATACCACGTCCAGCACGTCGCCGGGAGCAAATTCACCCGAAACCTGGGCGATGTCGCTGCGGAACACCCAGGGATGTCCCCCCAGCACCCGCTTTTCCTTGCCGGGAATCAGCACGGCCTTTGCCATGGGCAATCCTCCTTGATGGTTGAATGAAGGCGTTACAGGGCTTCACATTCCGCCAGCCACAGGGCGCTTTCCGCTTCGGAAGGCATACGCCAGTCGCCACGGGGGCTCAGGGCGATGGAGCCAATTTTTACCCCGTCGGGCATGCAGTTGCGTTTGAACTGCTGGTTAAAGAAGCGGCGGTAGAAATTCTTGAGCCATTTACGCAGGGTTTCATCATCAAAGTCTCCGGCGAAGGCCAGGCGTGCAAGCTCGTAAACTTTTTTGGGCCGCAGGCCAAAGCGCACCGTATAATATAGGAAGAAGTCGTGCAGGGCGTAGGGCCCTACCAAATCCTCGGTCTGTTGGGCGATGTTGCCCTTTTCATCCGGGGGCAGCAGTTCGGGGCTGATGGGCGTATCCAGAATGCTTTCCAGTACTTCCTGGGAGGCTGCGAAAGCAGGGTTCTCCGTGCAGGTCTGCACGATCCAGCGCACCAGGGTTTTCGGCACGCCGCTGTTGACGCCGTACATGCTCATGTGGTCGCCGTTGTAGGTACACCAGCCCAGGGCGATCTCGCTCAGGTCGCCTGTGCCCAGCACAATGCCGCCGGTCTGATTGGCCACATCCATGAGCACCTGGGTACGCTCCCGGGCCTGGGCGTTTTCGTAGGTGACGGAATAATCGGACTCATCATGGCCGATGTCGCGGAAGTGCAGGCGCACCGCTTCGTGAATGGGAATCTCACGGCGGCTTACGCCAAGGGTATCCATGAGGGTCAGGGCGTTGCGGTAGGTATGGTCCGTGGTGCCGAAGCAGGGCATGGTAACGCCGGTGATATGCGTGCGGGGCAGCTCCATCAGATCCATAGCCCGGCACGCGGCCAGCAGTGCCAGGGTGGAATCCAACCCGCCGGAAATGCCCACGGTTACCTTGCCGCCGGTGATGCGCAGGCGGCGGGCCAGGGCCGTGGCTTGCAGGTCAAAGATCTGCGCGCAGCGCGCCTGCCGGGAGGCCTTGTCCGCGGGGATGAAGGGATGCTTGGGCACATGCAACCGGGGCGCGACGCTGTCCGGCAGGCCCAGGGCCGGGCAATCCACCGGCCGGACCGGCTCCAGGGCGCCATAGTGCGCGCCGGCGTCGGCGAACTCCCCCTGCACCCGGCGATCTGCACGGATGCGGTCCAGGTCCAGGTCGGCGGTGAGCAGATAATCCTCGGCCAGGTAGTCCGCATTTTCCGCAACGGTTGTTCCGCATTGGGCAATCAGGCTGTGCCCGGAAAAGACCAGGTCGGAGGTGGACTCGCCGGTACCTGCGGAAACGTACACATACCCACACAAGCAGCGGGCGGATTGCTGACGGATCAACTCTTGACGATATTCCCGCTTTGCGATGAGTTCGTTGCTGGCGGACAGGTTCACGATGACCTCCGCGCCATTGAGGGTCAGAAAGGTGCTGGGCGGCAGGGGCGTCCATAGGTCTTCGCACAGCTCCACGCCGAAGCGGATGCCGTCTGCGCCGGTGAACACCAGCTCCCGCCCGATGGGCAGTTCCTGGCCACAAAGCCTGATTTGCTGCGTCCGCAAACCGAAACCGCTGGCAAACCAACGCTTTTCATAAAATTCATGATAATTCGGCGGGAAAAGCTTCGGAACCGCGCCCAGGAAACGTCCGTGGGTCAGAACCACGGCGCAGTTGTACAGCGCGCCGTCCACACACAGGGGCGCGCCCACCACGGCCGTCAGCCCTTCGGGACACTGATCGCACAAGGCGCCCAGCGCCGCTTCCGCGGCTTCCAGCAGGGATTTTTGAAAGAACAGGTCGCCGCAGGTATAGCCCGTGAGGCACAGCTCGGGGAAAACGGCCAAACCGGCCTGCGCCTGCGCCGCGCTGCGCATCATACCGGCGATAGCGGCCGCGTTTTCCTTTACATTGCCAAGGCGAAGCCCGGGTACGGCCGCAGCTACGCGCATCAATCCTTCCATGGGATCATCCTCCTTGTGTGATCAAAAGCTAAGAAGCTCTCCCTGGGGGTTCCCTGCGGCGTCTACCTGCAGCAGGGCGGCATAGCCGCGCTGCGCGGCGCCGGGGTTCATCAGCAGGATACCGTCGCGTTCCTCCAGGGTGGGGCGATGGGTATGGCCGAAAAGCACCACGCCGCACCCGGCCTGACGGGCTGCCGGAGCCAGGGCGCCAAGGGTCAGCTTGACGCCCTGATAGTGTCCGTGGGTAATCAGGATGTTGACGCTGCCCAGCCGGGCTACCCGTTGAAGCGGCGCGTCGACCCCCAGGTCGCAGTTCCCCTTGACGCCATACAGGGCAGCCCGGGGGGAAAGCGCCAGCAGGAAGTTGGCCAAACGGTCAAAGTCCCGGGCGCCGTCCCCACAGTGTATGTAAGCGTCCATGGGCCCGCGCTGGGCAGCCAGCTCCGCCATCCAGCGCAGGTTTTCTTCGTCCCCGTGACTGTCGGAGAAAATCAGCGCTCGCATGCTTGCAGCTCCTTCATCATTTCCCGCATTTTGGCGCAGGCCCGGGCGCGGTGACTTACCTGGTTCTTGGTTTCCTGACTCATTTCGGCAAAGGTTTCGCCGTTTTCATACAGAAAGAGGGGGTCATAGCCGAATCCTCCGCTGCCGCGGGGAGCATCCAGCAGCTTGCCCGGACAGGTTCCTTCGGCAATGAGGGTCTGCGCGCCGGGCCGGGCCAGGGCAATGGCGCTGACGAAGGCGCAGTCGCGCTGGGTCTTGCCGCGCATGCGGCGCAGGAGCAGCTCGTTGTTGGCGTTGTCATCCCCATGGGAACCGGCATAGCGGGCGGAATAAACGCCAGGCTCTCCGTCCAGCGCCTCCACCGTCAGCCCGCTGTCGTCCGCGATGGTCGGCAATCCCGTGGCCTTGCATACCGCTTCCGCCTTGATGGCCGCGTTGCCGGCAAAGGTAGAGGCGGTTTCGTCAATGCCGCTGGAGAAGCCTGCCGTGGACATGCCCACAATGGTGTACATGTCCCCGAAAATCTGCCGCAGCTCCCGCAGCTTGTGCTCGTTGCCGGTAGCGGCTACCAGCAGAGGTTTGGGGGCGATATGCGCCGCGCGCTCTCCCAGGGCGGCGCGCTGGGCCTGCATCAGTCCGGCAATGCCCTGGCGGCCGTATGCCATTAGGGTTTGCAGCTCCTGGGGCGTAAAGGCGCGGCCCTCGCCGGTTCCCTGCATTTCAATGAAGTTTCCCTGATCATTCATGACGAAATTCATGTCCACCTGGGCGCGGCTGTCCTCCTGATAGCACAGGTCCAGGCAGGGGGTGTCGTCTACGATGCCGCAGGAGACGGCGGCTACCTGATGGCGGATGGGGCTGATCAGCAGGCGCTTTTCCCGCACCAGCTTGTCCACCGCGCAGACCAGCGCCACAAAGGCGCCTGTAATGGACGCGGTACGGGTGCCGCCGTCCGCCTCCAGCACGTCGCAGTCCAGGGTGATGGTTCTTTCGCCCAGCTGAGCCATGTCCACCGCCTGGCGCAGCGCCCGGCCGATCAGCCGCTGAATCTCCACGCTGCGGCCATCCTTCTTGATGCCGTCCCGCTTCTTCCGCTGTCCCGTGGATGCGGGCAGCATGGCATATTCCGCGGTGATCCACCCCTGACCTTTTCCCTTGAGGAAAGGCGGCACGCCTTCCTCCACCGAAGCGGTGCAAATGACCCGCGTATTTCCCGTGGCGATGAGGCAGCTGCCGTCCGCCGTGCGCATAAAATCTGTCTGAATGGTGATGTCCCGCGCCTGATCTTCCCGCCGTCCGTCTGTGCGATGCATGTGCATGGCCTCCATTATTCCGCAATTTGAACACCGGTAACAGTTCGCCTCCCCGGATGTCTTTTCCTGCGTCGCCAACGGGGAAGGACCGCTCTTTTTGCCGAAAAATCCAGAGGTTGACGGCTTGGCGCATTTTCAAAATTTTTTCGGGAAAGCCTATTGACATTCCCTGAAAGGTGCGTATAATAAGCAATGAAAGGTCAAAGAAAGTCAAAGATACCTACCGCGACCTGAACCTACCTGCCAGAAGGAGGCATGCCCGATGAATATGAACCAATTTACCCAGAAGACCGTGGAGGCGCTGCAGCGCGCCCAGTCCCTGGCCATAGAATATCAACATATGCAAGTGGAGCAGGAGCATTTGATGGCGGCGCTCCTGGAGGACCCCAACGGGTTGATTTCCCAGCTGCTCACGCGGATGGGGCTGAATGCGGAGGGGCTGCGCAAAGCCGTGACGGATAGCCTGGGCCGTATTCCCCGGGTCAGCGGTCCCGGCCGGGAGGCGGACAAGGTTTACATTTCGCCTGAAGTGGAAAAGGCGCTGCTGGAGGCGGAGAGCCGCGCCAAGCAGATGAAGGACGAGTATCTCTCCGTGGAGCATGTGTGGCTGGGCATCTGCGCCAAGCCCAACAGCCGCGTCAAGGAGCTGCTGCGCACCTTTAACTATCAGGAAGCCAATTTCCTCAAGGCGCTGTCCGCTGTGCGCGGAGCTACCCGAGTCACCAGCGACAATCCCGAGGAGACCTACGACGCGCTGAAAAAGTACGGCTCCGACCTGGTGGAGCTGGCGCGGAACCACAAGCTGGACCCGGTAATCGGCCGGGACAACGAGATCCGAAACGTGATCCGTATTCTCAGCCGCAAAACCAAGAACAACCCTGTGCTGATCGGTGAACCCGGCGTGGGCAAAACCGCTATTGCCGAGGGGCTGGCGTTGCGGATTGTCCGCGGAGACGTGCCGGACAGCCTGAAAGACCGGACCATTTTCTCCCTGGACATGGGCAGCCTGATTGCCGGCGCCAAGTTCCGTGGCGAGTTTGAGGAACGGCTGAAGGCGGTGCTGGCGGAGATCAAGAAGAGCGAAGGGAAGATCATTCTCTTCATCGATGAACTACATACCATTGTGGGCGCGGGCAAGGCGGACGGCGCCATGGACGCGGGCAATCTGCTCAAGCCCATGCTGGCCCGGGGCGAACTGCATTGCATCGGCGCTACCACGCTGAACGAATACCGCCAGTATATTGAGAAGGACGCGGCGCTGGAGCGGCGCTTCCAGCCGGTGATGGTGGGAGAACCCACGGTGGAGGATACCATCGCCATTCTTCGGGGATTGAAGGAGCGCTACGAGGTATTCCACGGCGTGAAGATTCAGGACAACGCCCTGATTGCCGCCGCGACGCTGTCCAACCGCTACATTACCGACCGCTTCCTGCCGGACAAAGCCATTGACCTGGTGGACGAGGCCTGCGCCATGATCCGCACGGAGATTGACAGCCTGCCCCAGGAGCTGGATGATATCCGCCGGCACACCATGCAGCTGGAGATCGAGGAAGCCGCCCTGAAAAAGGAGGAGGACCCCATCTCCAAGGCGCACCTGGAAGAGGTGCAGAAGGAACTGGCCAGCCAGCGGGAAACCTTCAACACCATGAAGGCCAAGTGGGAAAATGAAAAGAACGCTATTTCCAAGGTGCAGAAGCTTCGCGAAGACATTGAGCGTACCAATGCGGAAATCGAAAAGGCGGAGCGCACCTATGACCTCAACCGGGCCGCGGAGCTGAAGTATGGCGAGCTGCCCAAGCTGCAAAAGGAATTGGCCGAAGAGGAAGCCATTGCCGAGAAAAACAAGGCAGGGGAGTCCCTGCTGCGTGACAAGGTCACCGAGGAGGAAATCGCCCGGATTGTGGCCCGGTGGACGGGAATCCCGGTGAGCAAGCTCATGGAGGGCGAACGTGAAAAACTGCTGCACCTGGAGGATGTGCTCCACCAGCGCGTCATCGGTCAGGATGAAGCGGTAACCAAGGTCTGCGAAGCCATTCTGCGCAGCCGCGCGGGAATTCAGGACCCCAACCGGCCTCTTGGTTCTTTCCTATTCCTGGGTCCCACGGGCGTGGGCAAAACCGAGCTGGCCAAGGCCCTGGCGCAAGCATTGTTCGACGACGAGAAAAACATGGTGCGTATCGATATGTCCGAATACATGGAGAAATTCAGCGTATCCCGGCTCATCGGCGCGCCTCCAGGATATGTGGGGTACGACGATGGCGGCCAGCTGACCGAGGCTGTGCGCCGGCACCCTTACTGCGTGGTGCTTTTCGACGAAGTGGAGAAAGCCCATC
>CALVVZ010000141.1 GCA_944364075.1 uncultured Clostridia bacterium | reverse complement strand
TCCTGCGGCTTGGACCCCCGCTGCGTACGGTGTTTGCCTACGCGCCGCTGTTTCGACCGGTTCTCCTGCTGGCTGGCCGGGTCCGTGCGCAGGTAGTTCCGCGCCACCTTGAAGGGCACATAGTAGCTTTCCTTGAACTTCTCCACCCCGTACAGCTCCCGCGTCACCTGGTTGCCCCATTCCGCCGTGTCCCTGGACAGGAATTGCACCATGTGATCCACAAAAGCCTTCTGCTTCTCCGTCAGCTTGCCCGCTATGGCCGCCAGGTCCTCCACCGTCAGCTGCCTTGCTCCCGTGGCTTCTCCCGGGTGGCTGTTCTTCTGGAATACGATTCCGCCACCCAGCAGATGGTTGGTGCCCACCAGCTGCTCACGCTTGGCCGCCGCGTAGATGTACATGGCCTCCTGAATCCGGAACTTCTGCTTCTTCCCGTCGTGCAGCGTCACTTCCACGCCGTTTTCCAGCTGCTTGCGCTCGCTCTGGTTGATAATCTCCTGCACGCCGTATTCCTTCAGCGCCGCTTCCATGTACGCCTGCCCCTGGGCCACGTGCCGGGTGTGCGTGTTCTCCGCGTCCCGCACCGCCTTCCAGATGGGCTCCATCTCCGTGCCTTCAAAGATGTGGAATACCGTCCCCGGGGACAGCAGCGCACGGTTCGTTACGTTCAGCACCGTTTCCGCCGCTTTGCCCCGCTGCTTGTGCGCTTTTCTTTGCAGCATCCGCGCCACCAGCCCGTCCCCGGCTTCCTGCAAGCTGTCCTGACGCTTCTGCATGAATAGTCTATCCGCGTTAATGATCATCGCCGCATAGCTGCGCAGAATGTCCCGCAACTCGATGGTCTCCTCCTGGGACAGCCGGTTCAGCTGCTTTCCGTCCGCGCTCTGGGCCAGGCGCTGCATGGCCTCCGATACGTCCCCATTGTAGAACGCCGCCAGCGCCGGTATGCCCGAGTCCGGCACCGCGCTCCCGTTGGCGTCCCGCTTGGGCAGCACCGCTTCGTACTCCTGCCGCGCACGCTCCAGCATCTCCCGCTTGATGATCACCCCCTTGCCTTCGTTGTAGTCCAGCGCTTCCAGCAACGCCGTCACCGCGTCCCGCATCTGATAGGGCACAAAGCTCCCCGACTTGGGGCTGTTCAGCTTTTTCAGTATGCGCCCCTTCTGCCGGATGACCTCCGCCCGCGCCTTGCGCTGCTCCGCCAGGGTTTCCCGCGCCTTCCGCCACCGCTCGATGGTGTTTTCCGCGTTCTTTCTGGCCGCGTTGATCATCTCCGCGGTCATTCTCCGATCCTCCTGTGCTTCCTGCCGCGCCGCCGCAATCTCTGCCCGCGACTGCTCCATCTCCCGCCGTGCTTCCCGCAGCTCCGCCCGCGTTTTCTCCAGCTCCCGCGCGGTTTCCTGCGTCCTCGCCTCCGCGCCCTTTACCGTGGGCGCCTCCAGGTATCGTTGGTACATCTCCGCCGTCACGTACTGGGTCATTTCTTCCAGGTTCATTGCATAGGGGTTGCTGACCTCCCTGCGCACCGCTTCCAGGGCCGCCATGACCTGCTGCACCTTGTCCCCTTCGCTGGCGTCCTGGTCAAACATGCCCGGCCACTGCTGATGCATCTCTTCCCAGGCCGCGTCCAGGCTCATGGCGTTTCGGTCATTCCTCGCCGCAATGTTCCACCGTCCAAAGGCCGCCTTTCGGAATTCCTTTTCCGAGCCGTACAGCTTCGCCGCTTCCGCCCATTGCGCATCCGTCAGCCGGAACCGCCCCTTGCGCAGGTAGCCGCGCAGATCTGCGTACTCGTCGTACATGGTGCTGTCGATGTTCTCGCTCTTGTCCAGCATGTCCCGGGCAATGGCCGCCATGGCCTCCATGGCGCTCTTGCCCTCCGTGTCCGTCCGCGCGTTGGCCATGGCGTCAAAGGCTTTTTGCAGATTCGCCCCCAGGTCGTTCACCCGCACCTTGCTCTGGTACTGCGCTTTCATCTCCCGCGCCAGCGCCCACACCGCCTTGCGGTCTACCGCCGCTTTCCCGCTTGCCCCGTCCCGCATGGCCCGCAGCTGCGCGTTCAGCGACCCCACCAGCTTCTGCAGCCGTTCGTTCTCCTCCACCACCCGCTGCATCTCCGTCATGTCGGTGTCCACGTTTTTCAAGGAAAAATTTTTCTGGGTATTGCTATTTTCCGCAGTTTTAGATATACTGTTATCAGAGACGTTGTCGCGTCGCAGGGCATTGCGATCCTGCAAAGCCGCGGAAACGTCTCTTATTTTTGTAAAATCGTGGAAACGTCTTCTTCCATCTCCCAGAATCATGATGTTAATTTGCCCTTCGTAAAAAGCATCATTTACTTTAACGATTGCTTCATAGCGATCCCATCCCCCCAACGCATCCGCATGTCTTCCATTATCTTCAAAATGTCCTATGTATCTTCCAGCGTCCATCAGGTTGTCCAGCTCCGTCGCTGTACGAGCTTTAGCTTCATAGATTTTTTCGTTTAATGAATGGTTTGCCGGATGTGCAAATTCATTTGCAGCACGCTTGTCCACATAAGCCCTGTTCTGCGTACCAATAACTTTTCCGCGGAATCTTTGCGTAATATAGCGCACAATCAGTTTAGGATAGTCTTTTATGTCCACACCTTCAAAAATCTGCTGATCGGTATCAACTTCCACATACTTTCTTCCATCTGGCAATACCTTCAAGGAAAACTGACTATCCTGTCCGTACCCTTTTTTATTTTGCTTCGTGCTCTGTTCCCGCTTTCCGGCCTCCTCCATGAGCCGGTTGTACTCCTGTATAATGCTTTCGCCCAAGTCCGCCTCATGCTCCAGCATGGCCCGGGCTTCCGGGTTCTTTCCCGCGATCTTTTTCGCCAGTGCCTTCACCTCGGCCACAAACTTGTTGATGAACGCCATCACCTGGTCCATGGCCTGCTTGAAGGCATTTTTATTTTCCGCGTTTTCATAGGCACGGGAAACAAACGCCCCCAGCGCCTCCGGCGTGGCAATGGCGTCATACAGCGCGTCCGCCGTCAATTCCTCCAGGGCTGCCTCCCGGCTCAGCTCCTGGCCTTCGGCGGCCTTGTACTGCTCCTGCTTCTCCGCCACCCGGGTCTCCAGGTCGTATCCTTCCGTGCTCCGCAATAGCGTCAGCACCGCATCCTGCAAGCCCTGGGCTTCCTGCCCCATATGCTCCCGGATGTAGTGCCACCCTTCGTGGGTCGCTACCCGCGTCAAATATCCTTCCTCCGCGTCCAGGGCCACCACCATGCCCTCGGCGGTTGTGTATACGCCGTTAGCGCCGCCGTCCCCAATGCTGTCCACCACCGTATAATGCACCCCGTGGGCCTTGGCGTACCCGTCCAGCAGCGACAGCATCACCGCCTGGGCCTTGGTGGGCCGGGTGGTTTTCGCCGCGTACACCACCCCCGTGTACCCTTGTGTATACGTTCGCGGCAGCTTCCCCAGCTGCGCCTGGACTTCCTTTCCCAGGCTCTCCGGTATCGCCAGCCGCGCTTCCTGCGCCGCCGTGGCCTCCTGCCCCGCCTGGTAGGCCAGGCGGTACACCCCGTCCTCCAGCATGGTCCCGAAGCCCGCCTTGCGCTCATACTCCGTCATGGCCCGGCTGTTCTGCCCCGCCTGGTACGCGCTCTGAAAGGCCTTCCCGTAAACCTCCAGGGGCAGGCTCGTGCTCTCATACCCCGCCAGGAACCGCCGCGCCGTCTGCGTGTCCTCAAACATAGCCGCCCGGTTGTAGGCCGCCTGCGTGTCCGTGTCCGCAAACCGCACCTGATCCAGCCGGATTTCTCCCTTGCCCTTGCCCGCAATTTCGATTTCAACCCAGGCCGCGCCGTCCCGCAGCCCCTGGAACCCCGTCACCTTCACCGGTACATCCTCGTACCCCGCCGCCGTTGCTTCCGCGTCAAAGGGCGTATGTTTCACGCCCTTTGCGTCCTCCGCCTGCTGCATCTGCTCCGCCGCTTCCCGCACCGCCTGGTCGCCCGCCGCGTCGCTCCGCAGCCCGGAAAGCCGTTCCGCCGCCGCCTGGGCCGTGTCCGCGTCCACGCCCGCCTCCGTCAGGGTTCTGCGCACGCTCCGCGCGGAAATCACGCCCGCCGTGGCGTATGCTCCCGCGCTGAGTCCGCCGGAAAGCCCGCCCACCAGCATGCCCTGCAGCGTGTCCACCACAAACTCCATGTCCGTTTCCGCTGTCGCCTGTTCCAGGCTCATGCCGGCCGACACCTTTTCCTTGATGCTCTCCGCCCGCTGGCTGCTGTTCCCGTTCAGGTAGTTGTCCAGCGCCTGATCCACCACGTTTCCCGGAAGTTCTTCCAGTGCCTCCGGCGCAAAGGCTTTGACGATGTTCGCCAGCACCGTCCGGTAGCCCCCAGCCTTGCCCAGGGAGAAGGCTTCCGTCAGCCGGTCCATGCCCATTTTCTCGGAGAGCGCTTCCACCGCCCCCGACGCAAGCCCCTGAATCATCGCCCGGCTGTTCTCCCGCCCCAGCAGCAGCTCCTCCTGGGTCTTTCCTGTGGCCGCGGCAAGCGCCATCAGTGCGCTGCCGCCCGTTGCGCCGCCCGCCGTCATGGAGATTGCGCTGTCCAAGGAGGTCGTCAGCACGTCATAGGCAAGGTTCGCAATGTCCCCGCCCAGCCCATCCCCGAAGGCCTCCCGCTGTCCTTCCTTGACCGTTTCCCGCACCGTGCTTTTGAAGCGTGAAGGCCCAAATACCGGATCGTATGGGCTGGTTGCTTTGCCCATGGCCGTGTCCAGCAGGGTCTTTGCCGTTCCCGCGCCCTCCAGCAGCGTCATGGGTACGGAAGCCGCCGTAGTGAAAAACGCGCCTGCCGGCTCTTCCGCCATTGCTTCCCACGCGCTCTGCTCCATTTCCGCCCATCGTTTCATCAGCCGCGGTTCCAGGCTGTCCAGGTATTGCCGCGCCGCTTCCGCACCTTGGGTGCTGTAAAGGTAGTTGTACGTCTTTCGCTCCTGCGTGCTCATGCGCAGGACGCGCTGTGCCTCCGCAGCGTTCACGGGGACCCCAGGCATGCCTTCGGGGGCGGCGTTGACGCTGCGCGCGCCGCCTATGGTCATTTCCGCCGCCAGCCTGATGCGTTCCTCCGGGCTTGTGTTGACCAGGTAATATACGCCCTCCTGCCCTTTTTCCGGGGTTTCCGGCGCCGCGCTCTTTTGCGCAAAGTCCGGTTGGAAAGCCAGCATGGCATACTCGGCTTCCTCCACGGCAGCGTTCACCGCTTCCAGTTCTTCCCGGGCGTTCTGCAGCGGCGTGGTTTTCAGCGCCAGGTTGTCCCCCTGGCCGTCGACCCCCGACAGTTCCATGGCGGCAATGTCCTTTTCCAGCTCGTCTTGCCGGTTGTACAGCTCGGTCAACAGCTTGCTGGCTTCCTGCTGCGCAATGGCGCCCTGCAGCGTCCCCGCGTACTGGCTCAGCTCCTCCACCCGGCTCAGCTGCCCCTCGTTGCGCCGCTGCCGCTCCTGTTCCGCATAGCTGTACCCGCTTTCCAGTACCCCCGCGTCCCGCTGGGCCTTGACCGTTGCCTGGGCGTCATAGAGCTGCCCATACATGCCGGACCACCCTTCATAAATGATCCGCTCTTCGTCCGTCAGCTCCTGCCCCCGCCGCGTCTTGCTGACCGCCTTCTGATAGGTCCGGTACGTCTCCGGGGAGCGTTCCTTCGCTTCCTCCAGCATGCTTTCGATTTCTTCCGTGTCCTGCATCGCCTGGCGGTAAGCGTCCAGGTCGGTCTTCTTTTCGTACTTCGCAGCAATCTCCGCCGCTTCTCCCGGCAGCGCCGCCCCACGGTCCCGCATCACCTTTTCCTCGTTGGCAATCAGCCGGTTGACCTCCGCCAGGCCTTCCGCGTCGCCCTTGGCTTCCAGCTCCGCCCGCTGCGGGTACAGCTCGTTCAGCCGGTTTCTGGCATTGGAAACAAAGGCCTGGTCCTGCTCGCTCAGCTGCGGTTGTTCCCTGTCCCTGGCCTGCTCCATGGGCGCAATGGTGTTCGCGTTCTGTGCCGCCGTAAACAGCTTCCGTCCCTCTTGCCCGGGTATTCGGGTGTTCCCGATCTCCTCCAGCGCCTTTTGCGTCTCCTGCACCTGCGCCGCGTTCGCCTTCCACCGCTGTCCAATGTCCGAAAGCACCGGATTGTTTTTGACCTGCTCCTGCGTGGGCTTTTCCCCGTACTGTTCAAAATAGCTCCGGTACTGCTGCAGGGCCTCCCGCTGTTCCCTTTGCCATTGGTACTGCTCCCTGGCCTGCTTGGAGCTTGTGGGGGTCGCGTACCGCCGCTGGTACTCCTCCTGCTGTTTCCGCTGGGCAAAGCCCTTTGCCATGGCCTCCTTTTCCCGTGGGTCGGCAGGCTTCACCGTCCGGTTGCGCTCCAGCGCCTTTTGCAGCTTTTCCCTGTTCTGCGCCTTCTGCTGCTCCCGGGTCATGGACAAGGTAGCCCTGGCCTTCTCATGGGTGGTCTGCGCCCGCTGCGCGTCGAGGCGTTTTTCCTTTTCTTCCTCCGTCTCTTGCTTGCGCTGTACCGGCAGATATTCCATGCCTGCCGCCCTTTCCGTGGCAGTGTTTCGCTTCGTAGGCTTTGCCATACGCTTTATCCTCCGTTAAATCCTGTTGTTGTAGCGGTCGGACCATTGCAGGTATTGCTCCAGCGCGGTCTGATAGTCGCTGTTGTACTGGCTCAGCGCCCGGTCATACTCCCGGTTGTACTGTTCCAGCGCCGTCTGGTAGTCCGTGTTGTACTGGCTCAGCGCGTCCTGATACCGGCCGTACTCGATGTTCTGCCCCTGGCGCAGGGCGTCCAGGGCCGTGTAATAGTCGCCCACCTGATCCCGGTAGCGGTTGTAGTCGCTGCTTTCCTGGGTCTGGTAGTTTCCCAGCAGCGTCTGCAATCGGTTGCCTTCGGCTTCATAGCGGGCCAGGGCGTTGCTTTGCAGGTCCAGCAGCTTTTCATTCAACCCGCCCAGGTATTGCTGGTACGCCTGGTTCCCCGCCGTGGACGCATAGGAGGACCCGTATCCCCCCGTCAGTGCCGCCGCCTGCCCCATGGTGTCCTGCATGGCCAGCCGCCCGCCCTGCACGTATTGATTCTTGTACGCCTGATACAGCGGATCGCTTCCGGGGTCATAGTTGAAGCTGCCCCGCCCCGCCACCTGATCCAATAGCGCGTCGATCTTCTGCTGGTACTGGCTGGTGTAGGCAGGCGCGCCGGACTGTTCCATGGCCGCAATCCTGTCCGCATAGCTGTCGGTGTAGGTGGGCCTGGCTGCGGCGGTTGGCTGCGTCATGGCCGGCTTTTTCAGGTTGTTCAGGGTGCTCTGCCACTTGTCCACCTGGCTCTTGTAGGCAGGGTTCACCGCAGGCGCCGCGCTGGAGGACCTGCCGCCCCCGCCGCTGCTTTTCTTCTCTTCCGCTTTGCTTTCCGCAGTGCTGGCCGTTCCGCTCAGCGCCTTGCTCCCCGTGTCATAGGCCACGTATGAAAATTGATTGGTTTGCTTCACCTTTCCCGGTGCCGGCATCAATACTCACTCCCATATCCAATGCATTTGTTCCAGTTGATCAGCCGCACATGGCCCACCCCCGTCAGGCGAATCTCCATCCGATCGCAGCGCCTGGGGTAAATGGGCAGGGTAAAGCGCCGCTTCTCTGCGCCGCTCAGCTGCGCCACCGTTTCCCATGTACCGCCGTCCCGGCGCAGGGCCACCGTCGCCTCGGCTCCCGTATCCAGCTCCAGGTACAGCTGCACCTTGCTCATGTACTTGTGGTCAGGCAGTTCCCGCAAAATCTCCCCCGTGCGCAGCTCCCAGGGTACTTCGCCGTTAATATGTACCCCCTTTACTGGACACCCAGTAGAGGGGGTATTATCATGCGGTACACATATGAGTATAAAAGGAAATGTGTAGAACTGTATCGAGAAGGGAAATGGCCAGAAACGCCAGAAGGTGTCAGCGATAAATCCCTTCGAGACAAAGTGAGACTATGGGTAAGAACAGAGGATAGCCACGGTCCAGAAGCATTGAAACACAATAATTTCAACAGGAACTGGACACCAGAAGAACGGCTAGAACTAGTATCCCAAGTAATGTCCGGGAAATCCTGTGTGTCAGTGGCAATCGAGGCCGGTATTCAAGATAGACTATTGTATCCATGGGTTCAAAAATATAAAATAAAGGGGTATAATGGTCTGGTAGAAATGAAAAAAGGTCATCCAAGTAAAGGGGTACCCCAAATGAAAGAGGAAGAAGCAAGGCCA
>CALVVZ010000140.1 GCA_944364075.1 uncultured Clostridia bacterium | reverse complement strand
TGGACGTGGCCAACGAGCTGAACGATGGATTTCTGCGAGCCTTCCGCGGCGCAGTCAAGGAAGCCAAGGCTGACGCGCTGATCATCGGCGAGGTATGGGAGGACAGCTCCCATTACCTGCAGGGCGACATGATGGACTCGTGCATGAACTATGATTTCCGCCGCTTTTGCCTGCAGTTTTTCGCTTGGCGGACCATGGACGCCCAGTGCTTCAACGCCGCGATCAACTGGCTTTTGACCCGGTATCAGGAACCCGCCGTGCGGGCGCAGCTGAACCTGTTGGACAGCCATGATGTGGAGCGTTTTCTGTCTGCGTGCGGCGGGAACCTGGAGCGTATGCGGCAGGCGCTGGTATTTCAAATGACCATGCCGGGTATGCCCTGCGTCTTTTATGGAAGCGAGTGCGGACTTACCGGGGTGACGGAGGCGGAATACCGTCAGGCCATGCCTTGGGGCAGGCGGCACCCTCTGGGCGATTTTTACCGGGAGTTGATTCGTTTGCGTCGGGAGCATCCGGCGCTGCGGCATGGCCAATACCGCTGCGATTTGGCCCGGGACGAAGTGTTCGGCTATACCCTGTATGACGAACGGGAGCGTCTTTCCGTGCTGTTCAACCGTGCAGGCGCGCCGGTGGACATGGAAGTTCTTCCGAATGGCGGAAATGTGGAAACGCTCTTGCAGAGCGGGCTGGAAGCGGGCCGCCTGCTTCCCGGCGGGTATGTGATCCGTCGTATTTCCGCATAGGGAGGGGAAGCAGGTGCCGGTGACTATCTATGATCTGGCGCGGGAAGCCGGGGTGTCCATTTCCACTGTCTCCAAAGCGCTCAACGATAGCTATACTATCTCCGAGCAAACCAAGCGGATGATTCTGGAAACCGCTCAGCGCCTCCACTATAAGCCTAATGCCCGAGCAAGAAGCTTTGCACGGCAGAAAAGCGGTACGGTGATTTTTGCTACGGAGCTGTACCGCAACGTTGCCTTTGAAAACCCGCATCTGTTTGAAATTCTCACGGGCATTACCCGCTCCCTGGAAAAGAAAGGGTATGCGGTAATGCTCAAACCTATGGAAAAGGGAAGCGCCACCGGTTACCTGCGGGAATGCATGCAGGAACGCATGGCCGACGGCGTAATGATTCATGCGGGGCTTCTTTCCAGGGAACTAGCGGCTTTTCTATCCCACGCCGAAACGCCGTATCTAGTGATCGGGCGGCCGGATTTTTCATGTAATATCTGCTGGATGGATGTAAATCATGAGCTGGCGGGGAGCGTGGCGGCATCCTATCTGCTGGATAAGGGGTACCGCAGCATCCTCTATCTGACCGGACGGCCCGAGGACACCATTTCCCAAAGCCGTCTTCGCGGTATTGTCGGTGCGCTGCAGGAAGAAGCGCTTGCCGTGGATGTGCTCTATGGCGACACGCCCTTCTCTGAGGATGCGGAAAAGCTTAAGCAGCGCCTTGCGGGGCCGGAACGCCCTCAGGTGGCGCTGTGTGCCAATAACCGCATCGCTTTGGAATGTCTGCAATGCGCGGCGCAGCTAGGATTGCGCGTGCCGGAGGAGATGGGCGTGATGACCTTTGATCACTATCCCTTCTCGCATTTGCTCAGGCCCAGGCTTACGGCAATTGAAGTGGATATGTACGACATGGGCTGGGAAGCGGCGCGTTTTCTTTTGCAGAAGATCAAAAATCCCAACTTGCAGACGCAAAGCTTCTGCACCGTGCCCAAGCTCATCGAGCGGGAATCCACCTGAGCACGTCCGACCGCCAATTTCCGCCTGCGCGGAAAAAGGACGATGCTGCAAGACAAGCGGATGGGGGAAACGCCTGCGATCTCCCATCCGCTTTGACTGCTGACAAATGCATGCTTTTTCCTACAGATGAAAAAAGAAACTTCAAATTCCCAAACTTGCAGGAATTTTGTAGCGTATGGGACCGAAGGTTTCCAAAGGAAAGGCAGGCATAGCCGTTTGGAAGGTTGCCTTTTTTAACCTAAATGCGTGGTGTAACGCCGCGACGATTGAGGTTGCGGAACGATCGGAAAGCCCTTTGGCCGCGCCCGCAGGCGCGAAATCCTCCGTGCTTGCAAGAATACAATGTGCAACTCGAAAATAATGAAACTACATACTTTGTCAACAGTCTAAGCGGATGAGGGAAGCGCTTCCCTCATCCGCTCAGACTGTCAAAAAACCCAGGGAGGTGTCGGAGGGGCCGCAGCTCCTCCGACTTTCATTCGTATCCGACGGCTTTGCCGGCGGGGCGGGTTGTTGATTTTGCTTGCAAAATCAATTCCTTACACCTTCGGACGACCTCTGGTTGGCCGAAGGTGCTTCCTCAAAAAAGTGGCAACGCCACTTTTTTGACACGCTGAGCGGATGAGGGAAGCGCTTCCCTCATCCGCTTTGATGTGTGGGGTCTGTGCGTCACTCTGCGTTTCAGTCCGCGGACGATGCTGCGGCGGCAAACAGCAGGCGTTGGGTATCAGGCCCTGCGATGCCGTCGGCGCGAAGCCCGCTGCGCTCCTGGAAAGCCTTTACGGCTGCGACTGTTTGTGCATCATAGGTCCCGGAGGCTTCTACAGTATAGCCCAGTTGCGCCAGAAGTTCCTGCAAGGCTGCTACGTTTTCTCCGGCGTCACCTTCCCGTAGCGTCTGCGTGCCGGTAGGCGTTTCCGCGCCAGCGAGAGACAGGGTACAGCACACTTCGCCGGAGCGGCCATTGTCGTACAGCAGCGTATCGTCCTCCGCGTAGGGGGTGAGGGTGTAGGGAATGGTCAACGCTACGCTGGTGGCGCCTGCCAGGCGCTGACGCAGCTGTTCCATATCCGCAATGCATTGAGCCAGATATGCGTTATCGGGCTGCTCCGCCAGCAGCTCCCGCTGAGCATTCATGTAGTTATCCCGCAGGAAGCTCAGCGAAAACTCCAACACGAACTGTACGGTTTCCTGCTCGGTGATGAAGGCGTCATAGCTGGCGTCGCCAAGCATCAGGGAAATACCGTCCACATAGACATCGCTGCAATCCAGTAAAAGCAGCTGCTTTCCGGGTGCAATCATTTCCTCCACCGGCCCGTAGCCGTCAGCCGTCCAAAGCAGATGTTCCATCACATATTCGTCGCGGAGCTCCGCATCGCCGTAGGCGCCGTCGGCATCCAGGCTGCCGATGGGATACAGCTCCGTGTGCGACGGGTCGCGCGGAGCGGCGGTCAGGCATAACACAAGCGTATCCCCTTCCGGCGCCCAGGACGCCTCGGTGATGGCGATTTCTATGTCAGGATCGTCCGCGGGCGTCAGGGAAATCTCTGTTTGCAGGTTGCGCATGATGGCTTCATGCTTTTCTGGTTCCCTTTCCTGGTAGATAGTAAATCGATTGTTGTAGTACCATGTCAGCCCCTGGTTGACAAGCGCGAAAGCGGTGGCGCACAGCAGCAGGGTAATGAGCGTCACAAGAATCACTGTGCGAAGCGCGGCGCGTTTCATTTGCTTTTCCTCCTTTAGTCCGCGGAGCGTCTGATCCATCCGCTCGGCGAAGGACTGCGGGGTGGCGCCCAGAGCGCGGTCGAGGTCTTCACTGCGCATGATCGGACACCTCCTGTTCCAGTTTTTGCTTGGCGCGCGCAATCCGGGTTTTGACGGTACCCAGGGGCAAGGAGAGCAAACCGGCGATTTCCTGTAAGGTATATCCTTCCAACAGGTTCAGCGTCAGGGGAATGCGATACTTTTCCGGTAGGCTGAACAGCGCGGCGCGTAACAGCATGGCTCGTTCATCCGGCGGCGGAACGGAAATGCAGGGCAGGTCAGCCCTGGGGGATTGCCGCTTTTGCTTGCGAAGCAACGTTTTGCATTCATTGATGAGAATGCGGTTGAGCCAGGTGCTGAAATAGGCGGTATCGCGCAGGGTCTGGCGCCGGTTCCATGCGCGGAGCAGAGCTTCCTGCACGGCGTCCTCGGCATCGGCGCTGCTGGCGGTATAGCTGACCGCAATGCGGTACAGCTGCCGCTGCTGCCGCTGTACCAGCACGGTAAAAGTTTCCTTGTCCATAAAGGGCCTCCCGTGTCGCGTGCATGAGGCGGTGGTTTCAACGTTGATTCCGCATATTAGAATCAGCAGGCGGGCAAAAGGTTTCATGCGAGGGAGAAAATCTTCATATTCTGGCAGAGATTCGGAGTAGCAATGAAAAACGCCGATCTGATGACTTGCATCAAATCGGCGTTCCATGTCTGGGTGAGAGGATTCGAACCTCCGGCCTCTTGAACCCCATTCAAGCACGCTACCAAGCTGCGCTACACCCAGGTATTCCCGCGGGGCTTTCCCCTTGCGAACGTGTATGATTATATCGCAGGGAGCGCGGGTTGTCAAGCGGAATTTTCAAATTTTTTCCGTGAGAAGGGGAATGCGGCGAGAGAGGGGAGGAAGGGTGAGAGATTTGCTTTTTCTCCTTGCGCTTTTGGCTTGAGGCGCTTATAATGTTGAAACACGCCGGGATTTCCGGCGAAAAGTATGGGAAGAAGGAGGAGTCTGCTTTGGATAATCACGTGGAAGAAAAAGCAACGCGCACCAATTTTATCTGGGACGCCATCGATCAGGACCTGAAGGAGGGGCGTTACCAGCAAGTCCACACGCGCTTTCCTCCCGAACCCAACGGCTACCTGCACATCGGCCACTGCAAGGCGCTGATTATGGACTTTCTGACCGCGGAAAAGTACGGCGGCAAGTGCAACCTGCGCTTTGACGACACCAACCCCGCCAAGGAGGACACGGAGTATGTGGAGGCTATCAAGCGGGACATCAACTGGCTGGGCTTCCATTGGACCGGCGGGCTGTACTACGCATCCGATTATTACGACAAGTGCTACGAGATTGCCGAGGACTGGATCAAGCGCGGCCTGGCCTATGTGGACGAGCTGTCCAAGGAGGAAATGCGCGCCTACCGGGGCACGCTGACCGAGCCCGGCAAGAACAGCCCCTGGCGGGACCGCCCCTGGGAGGAAAGCCTCGACCTGTTCCGCCGCATGCGCGCCGGGGAATTCCCCGAGGGCAGCCTGACCCTGCGGGCCAAGATCGACATGGCCTCGCCCAACATCGTCATGCGGGACCCGGCCATGTACCGCATCCTGTACAAGGAGCACTGGCGCACGGGCAACAAGTGGTGCATCTATCCCATGTACGACTTTGCCCATCCCATCGGGGACGCCCTGGAGTGCATTAGCCATTCCATGTGCTCCCTGGAATACGAGATTCATCGCCCCCTGTACGACTGGGTGGTGGAGCACAGCCAGAACATGCTGCCCGCCCGGCCCCGGCAGTTGGAGTTCGCCCGGCTGAACATGACCCAGACCGTCATGTCCAAGCGCTACCTGCGCCAGCTGGTGGAGGGCGGCTATGTCCGCGGCTGGGATGATCCCCGCATGCCCACCCTGAGCGCCCTGCGCCGCCGGGGCTATACCGGCGCGGCCATCCGCGACTTTGTAGACCGCATCGGCATGAGCAAGGCGGACTCCGTGGTGGACCTGGCGCTGCTGGAAAGCTGCGTCCGGGATGACCTGGGAGAAAAGGCCCCCCGGGCCATGGCGGTGCTGCATCCCCTGAAGGTGGTGCTCACCAACTGGCCCGCGGAGGAGATCAAGGAAATTCAGGTGGAAAACCACCCTGATCACCCGGAAATGGGCACGCGCACCATCCGCTTCGGCCGGGAACTGTATATCGAGCAGGACGACTTCATGGAGGTCCCCGCCAAGAAGTACCAGCGCATGTTCCCAGGCAACGAGGTCCGGCTCAAGGGCGCGTACATCGTCCGCTGCGAGGACTGCGTGAAGGACGAAGACGGCCAAGTCACGGAGGTGCGTTGCACCGTGGACCTGGACTCCTTCTCCGGCAGCGAAGGCGCCAACCGCAAAATCAAGGGCAAGACCCTGCACTGGGTCAGCGCCGTGGACGCCATCCCCTTCGAGGCCCGGCTCTACGAACCCCTGCTGGCCGCCGACGAGGACCTGGAGGAGGCGGAGCCCGAGCTCTCCGAGGAGGGCGAAGCGCCTGCCGTGCCCGCCAAGAAGGACTTCATCAGCCGTCTGAACCCCAACAGCCTGACCGTCTGCCGGGGCCTGGCGGAGCCCGCCGTGGGGGACTGCGAGGTGGGAACCACCTTCCAGTTCCTGCGCAACGGCTATTTCTGCAAGGACCCGGATTCCACCCCCGAGCTGCCGGTGTATAATCGCACCGTGGGCCTGCGGGATACCTTTGCCAAGCAGGCGAAGAAATAAGCGAAACCATCCAAATAACACAGCTTGGAGGCGTCTCCCATGGAAGTACGTACCCGGTTCGCGCCCAGTCCCACGGGCTTTATGCATCTGGGCGGCTTGAGGACCGCTCTGTATAACTACCTTTTCGCCAAGAAGAACGGCGGCAAGTTCATCCTGCGCATCGAGGATACCGACCAGGAGCGCTTTGTGGAAGGCGCGACCCAGGTGATTTACGATACCCTGCGGGGCTGCGGCATGGACTGGGACGAAGGCCCCGACGTGGGCGGGCCTTGCGGCCCCTACATCCAGTCCGAGCGCAAGGACCTGTACCTGCCCTACGCCCAGCAGCTGGTGGCCTCCGGCCATGCGTACTACTGCTTCTGCACCAAGGAGGAGCTGGAGGAGCGCCGCGCCGCCGCCGAGGCCCGGGGCGAGGTGTTCAAGTATGACAAGCACTGCCTGCACCTGACCAAGGAGGAGGTGCAGCGGAAGCTGGACGCCGGCGTGCCCTACGTCATCCGGCAGAACGCCCCCACCGAAGGGGAGACCAGCTACGACGACCTGGTGTTTGGCCACATGACCTTCCCCAACGAAACCCTCGACGATATGGTGCTCATCAAGCAGGACGGGATGCCTACCTACAACTTCGCCAATGTCATCGACGACCACCTCATGGGCATAACCCACGTCGTGCGCGGCACGGAGTACCTTTCCTCCACGCCCAAGTATAATTTGCTGTACGCGGCCTTCGGCTGGGAGGCGCCCCAGTATATCCATTTGCCCACCGTCATGCGGGACGCGCATCACAAGCTGAGCAAGCGGGACGGGGATGCCTATTATTCGGACTTCATAGAGAAGGGCTACCTCACCGAGGCGTTGATCAACTACCTGGCCCTGGTGGGCTGGAACCCCGGGGACGACCGGGAGTTCTTCACCCTGCCCGAGCTTATCGAGGCCTTCGACATCCACCGCCTGAACAAGGCGCCGGGTATCTTTGACATGGACAAGCTCACCTGGTTCAACGCCGAATATATCCGCCGGATGGATTTCGAGCGCTACCTGACCATGGTGACGCCCTGGTTTGACCGGGTGCTGGCGGGCAAGGGCATGGACTACCGCCGTCTGGCGGAGCTGATGCAGGGTCGCACGGAGGTCTTCAACCGCGTGCCCGACATGGTGCGCTTTCTGGCGGAGCTGCCGGACTACGACCTGGAGCTGTATACCCACAAGAAAATGAAGAGCAACCCCGAGGTGGCCATGCAGGCCCTGACGCTGTGCCGCCCGGTCATGGAAGGGATCACCGAGTGGACCGAGCAGAACATTCACGACGCGCTGATGGCCGCCATTGCCCAGGCGGGCATGAAAAACGGCGCGGTGCTCTGGCCCCTGCGCATCGCCATCAGCGGCCAGGCCAATACCCCCGGCGGCGCCATTGAAATCGCCTGGCTGCTGGGCAAGGAGGAAACCCTTCGCCGCATGGACGACGGCATGGCGCGGCTGACCCGGGCGGCCCAGGGCTGAACGGAGGCTTGAAAGCAATGAAGGTCAAAAGGCTCACCCTGGGCGGCGTCATGGCGGCGCTGGTGTTCGTGATGACCTATTTTCCGAAGGTTCCGGTGCCGGCCACGGGCGGATACATTCACCTGGGCGACGGAGCGATTTTCCTGGTTAGCATGCTGCTGGGACCTCTCAGCGTGGCGGCGGCGGCCATTGGCTCCGCGCTGTCGGACCTGGCGGGCGGCTACGTGACCTACGTGCTGCCCACCCTGGTCATCAAGGGCCTGATGGCGCTGGTGGTCTGGCTGCTGTACCGCCCCGGCAGGCCGCTTCGGCAGCTGCTCGCCTTTTTCCTGGCGGAAGCGCTGATGGCGGCGGGTTATTTCCTGACGGAATGGGCGCTCATGGGCCTTGCGCCCGCGCTGGCCGCCGTGGTCCCCAACCTGATTCAGGGCGCTGCGGGCGTCGGGCTGGGCATGCTCTGCGTGCCCCTGGCCCCGCGGATGGAAAAAGCGCTGCGATAACGAACGAATCC
>CALVVZ010000139.1 GCA_944364075.1 uncultured Clostridia bacterium | reverse complement strand
ACCAAAGGGCTTTCCGATCGCCCTTTGGAAACCTTCGGTCCTCATACGCTATGAAATACTTGCAAGTTTGGGAACCTGAAGCTTCATTTCTCTTGCAGCCCTATGAAAAAACGTACCTTTTTCAACAGTCTGACGCCCGGCTTTCAAGTCAGTGAAAGCCGGGCGTTTTACGGAGGAACCATGCAGACAGGCATTCTTGTATGCGGCCTGAACGGCAGCGGCAAAAGCACCCTGGGCAAGACGCTGGCAGAAGCGTTGGGCTATACGTTCATGGATAATGAAGATCTGTTTTTTGCAAAAAGCGATCCGAACTATTTCTTTGCATCGCCGCGCTCCCGCGCAGAAGCCGAAAAGCTCCTGGCAGAAGCCGTTCAAGTTCATCCGCGCTTTGTTTTTGCCGCCGTCCTGGGCGATTATGGCGAGGAGGTCATGGCGCGTTACCGCTGCGCCGTATGGGTGGAAACGCCCCGGGAAACGCGACTGCAGCGGGTTAGACAGCGTTCCTTTCAGCGGTTCGGCGAGCGCATGCTGCCGGGCGGTGATCTATACGCCCAGGAAGCATCCTTCTTCGAAACGGTAGCCGCCAGGCCGGAGCAATATGTTGCCCAGTGGATACCATCCCTGCGCTGTCCGGTGCTCCGGGTAGACGGAACCAGGCCCGTGTCCGAAAACGTCTCCCTGATCCTGCGATGGCTGAAGGCGTAACAAACGCTGTCACGACCAAGCAAAAACGGACGGCGCATAACCGGAAAGCGTGCTTCCCGGCTTGCGACGTCCGCTTTTTTATAGGATTTACAGACGCAGCACGGCCACCACTTCGTTGCCGTCCATTTCGCCGTTCTCCTCAAAGCCCAAGGATTGGTACAGCCGTCTGGCCGCCAGGTTATCCGGCTCGAAGGAGAGCCAGCACCATTCCGCAGGCCCACAAGGAAAGGTGCGGATGTACCTGAGCGCCTCTTCCAGGGCGCGCCGCCCGTATCCCTTGCCCTGATAGCGGGCGTCGATCATCAGCCGCCAGACGCTGTACGCACCGTGCGCCGCCACCGGGGCATCCTCCCAGTCCATGCAGTCAAAACCGATCATCAAAAAGCCCACGGGGGTATCCCCTGCATAGACGCCGAAGGGAAGCGCCACGCCACCCTCCGTCACGGTGGCGTAGGCCTCCATGATGCTCCAGGTATTGGAAGCCACAAACCCCCGCTGTGCCTCCCCCACCGAAAGTCCGGCCAATTCCCGCAAATTCTCGTGGGTCACCTTGCGAAGGGTGATGTCCATGCTTGCGTCTCCTTCCGCCCGCTTACCATTCCAGGGGGTACTCGCTCACCGGGTTGTCCAGTTTCCTGCCGTTTTCCTTCAGGGTGGACAGCAGGCCGTCAATGGCCGTTTCCTTCTCCAGCACCGTGGGCGCAAAGTCGTTATAGTCCGTACGGCTGGATATGCGGATGGGAATAATGCGGAAAGCTTCCTGGGTGATGTCCGTGTCTGTCACCCGCCAACGAATCTGGAACAGGAAGCTGCTCATATCATCGGGCTTGGTATTGCCCGCAAAGCAGAAGTTCCCCAGGGAATAGACGATGTATTTGCCGTTGTATTCCTCAATGGGATTGATTCGGTGGCTGTGATGTCCCACTACCAGGTCCGCGCCGGCGTCAATGGCCATCTTGCCCATCTTCTGTTGGTTGCTGTTGGGCGCATAGTCCTTTTCCGCACCCCAGTGGAAGCTGACGATCACCAGGGGATACTTGGCCTTGGCCTCCGCCACATCCAGGGGCACCTGGGTGAAAAGGGTATCGTACATATCAAAGGTCTGATAGCTCAGCATGGCGATTTCCACGCCTTTTACGGTGTATACGCCGATGGTTTCCGCGTTGGACCACACCACTCCCGCATCCGTCAAGTGCTGCTGGGTCTCCAGGTAAACTTCCTCGCCATGGTCCATCACATGGTTGTTCTCCAGCGATACCGCTTCAATGCCGTTATCCGGCAGGATGGAAACATATTCCGGCGGCGCGCTGAACAGGAAGGAGTTTTCCTTCTTGTTGTCGGGAATGTAAGTGGAGTTCGTCAGCGTTCCCTCGAAGTTCACCAGGGTCAGGTCATCCTCCAGGAGAATATCCCGAATATTGCGCATGGGGAAATTGATGTCGCCGCCCTGCTTCTCCAGCTCGTCCTCGTAGATATTTGTGCTCTTGCGGCAGTCGGCGCCAATGGTGAAGTCCCCGGCAAAGGTGGCCGTGATCGTCCGTATGCCGGTAGTTTCCTCCACCAGCTCCACGGTTTCCTCCGCGGCGCTTTCCGCATCCTCCGCCGTTTCCAGGCCAGTCACGATCTCCGTACCGTTCCCGCCCACCAGGTCCAGCAAGGATAACTCCTCTTCCTCCGCAATGGCAGCGGGCAGCAGCAGGCACAGCGTCAGCAGTATTCCGATGATCTTTCGCATGGGTTTCCTCCCTTTTAGCTTTGGTGCAGGCTCTGGACAAAGTCGGCCATCCGCTCCAGGGCGATGTTCAGCTTATCCACCGCGGTGGCATAGCTGCAGCGGATATGCCCCTCTCCGCAGGGACCGAAGGCCGTGCCGGGCACGCAGGCCACCCGCTTTTCCTGAAGCAGCCGTTCGCAGAAGGCTTCGCTATCCAACCCCGTGGAGGCAATGGACGGAAACACATAGAATGCGCCCCGGGGTTCGAAGCAGTCCAGCCCCATCTTGCGCAAACCGTCCACCATCAGGCGGCGGCGGCGGTCGTAGCTTTCGCGCATGTGCCGCACATCCTCATAGCCGTTTTCCCGGCCCACTCGTAGGGCTTCCAGGGCTGCGGCCTGCCCCTGCCGGGGCGCGCAAAGGATGCCGTACTGATGGATTTTGTTCATGACGCTGATCAGCTCCGCTGGCCCGCAGATGTAACCCACCCGCCAACCCGTCATGGCAAAGGACTTGCTGAATCCGTTAATGGTCAGGGTGTAAGGCCACATGCCCGGCAGGGATGCGAAACTGATATGCTCCGCGCCGTAGGTCAGCTCCGAATAGATCTCATCGCTGATGACCAGCAATTCCCTTTCCCGGACCACCTCTGCCAGGGCTTCCAGTTCTTCCCGTCCCATCACCGCGCCGGTGGGGTTGTTGGGATAGGGCAAAATCAGCGCCTTGGTCCGGGGCGTCAACGCCTCCCGAACCCTCCGTGCAGACAGGCGGAAGTCCGTGTCCGCCCTTGTTTCCACGCCCACGGGGACGCCACCGGAAAAAATGACGCTGGGGCTGTAGCTCACGTAGCTGGGTTCGGGCACCAGCACCTCGTCCCCCTCCGAAATCAGCGCCCGCAAAGCCACGTCGATGGATTCGCTGGCGCCCACCGTCACCAGGATCTCCTTCTGGGGATCATAGGCAGTCTGGTAGCGTTCCCGCAGATAGCGGCTGATTTCTTCCCGCAAAGGAAGCAAGCCCCGGTTAGGCGTGTACTGGGTCTCCCCGTCCACGATGCTGTTGATGGCGGCGTTGCGGATATGATACGGGGTAATAAAGTCCGGCTCGCCCACGCCCAGGGAGATGGTGTCCCGCATGGTGGCGGCCAGGTCAAAAAACCGGCGGATACCGCTGGGTGGAACCGCCGCCACCCGTGGATTCAGAAAACGGTCGTAGTTCACGGGGAAATCACCAGCCGCTGATCCGACTTCTCGCCCTCGAAGACGACGCCTTCCTCCTTGTAACGCTTGAGCACAAAGCTGGTAGCCGTGCCGGTGACCATTTCCAGGGTCGAGAGCTTTTCCGATACGAAGAAGGCCAGCTCCTTGAGCGTGCGCGCCTCCACCAGCACCAGCAGGTCATAATTGCCGCTCATCAAATAAACGCTCTTGACCTCCTCAAAGCGATAAATGCGCTTGGCCACCGCGTCAAAGCCCATATCCCGCTGGGGCGTCACCCGTACCTCGATCATGGCTTCCACCCGTTCCCGGTCGGTCTTGTCCCAGTTGATGGTGGGCGCATAGCGAAGAATGACGCGCTCCTTCTCCAGCCGGTCGATGGTTTCGGCCACTTCCGCCACCGTCGCGCCGGTCATCACCGCCAGTTTTTCCAGGGGAAGGCGGCAATCCTCCCGCAGGATGTCCAATAAATCCATTTCCAGCTTTTCCACGTTTCAAGCGCTCCTTTCGTATGCGGGGCCGCGTATGCGCTCCCCAGGGATATGCCGGCTTTTCCGGGTCAGCCCACGATCACCGACGCTGCCGGCATCAGCGCGGGTTCGGCCTCTGCCGGCGTTTCCTCCCGCTGCCGCTCCATCAGTTCCCGCAGTTCCCGTAGGCGGTTGATCCTGGCCTGCACCCGGCAGCCTGTCAGTGCCCGGGAACGGTAGCGGTCAAACAGCGCCCGGACCCCCATGGTTACCGGCAGCGCCGCCCAGAAGCCCGCGGCCATGGTCACCGCGCTGCCAATGCCCATGGCCGCGCCGGTCTTCGCCATGCGGAATGCGCCGTCCTTGACGCCGCGTTTCCCCGTTTTCTTGCCCAGGATAACCTTGCTGCCTTCCGTCACCGCAATAATGGCAAAGGGCAACGCCCCGCAGGCAGTTTCCGTCAGCTCGGTCCACAGGCCGGTCTCTTCCAATAAGCCGGTATCCAGGGCGATTTCATCCATATAGGTCAGTCCCGCGGCAATGGTGTCCACCACCGTGTTGCGCTGACGGCGTTTGTACTCCTGCACCATTTCCTGATACGTCTTCATAAGCGCCTCCGTTGATCATCTGAACAGGTTCAATACCGTAACGATCACCCATGCCCCGGCAATAATACCCGCCAGCAGCGTCAGCTGACTAATCAGGTTCTTGTCCCGTTTCTGTTTGCCTTCCTGCTTGGCCTGCCTGGATTCCAGCACGCTGAGGCGGCGGGTCAGCTCGTCCAAGCGCTGGTCCAGGTCTTTCTGATGCTCGCGCAGGGTGGTATCCCATATCTCCTGCTCGTTATCCGCCCGCGCCTCCAGCTTTTCGGCCATGGCGCGCACCTGGGCGAGTTCGCGGCGGAGGCTGTTCTGATCCTCGCAAAGCCCTTCGGCCACCAGGGTCATTTCCGCGGTAAAGGTTTCGATCAGCTGTTCGGTGCCGCCGCCCTTGACAGCCTTGACCGCGCTGTCCCACAGCTGTCTGGGCTTGCTGACCGTCTTCTCCTCCGACATTGCGCTTCCTCCTTTGTGGCGGGATGATTTTAGTATATCACAAGGGCGCAAATTGTACAACGCGCCGATTTCTTTCCACAAAACATACGTATGGAAGCATGGCTTTCATCCCCGATCCCCTTCCGTAGGATGAAAGTAAAAGCGGCTCTCCGCACCGCAGAAAGCCGCCTCCCCCCTCGGCGTAAGCATTGTTCCCGTCAGATGGTGTCGTCCTCTTCCGTCTCCTCCACAAACAGGAAGGTATCCTCATGGTCTTCTACGCGGATGGTTTTTTCTTCTATCCGCTCATCCTCCTGCGCTGCGCGAAGCGCCTGCGCCACCGCCTGCTGCCATGGGCTGGCCACAGGCTTGCGCTCCTGAACAGCCGCTTTTTCTTCAGGCGGCGTCGCCGGTTGTTCTGCTTGCGCCTGCGTTTCCTGTGCGGCAGCCTCCTTGCGGCGCTTGGGATTTTCCCGCATTACGGGTTTTCCAAGGCCGGGGGTACGGCTCTCCTTGGGTTTGTCCGTTGCCTGTTCCTCCTTGCGCGCACCTCGCTCCGGACGATTGCCACGGGGCGGACGGGCCTGTCCACGCCGGTTTTCGGTCGATTCAGACGCTGCCGCTTCCTGCGCTTCGGGCATTTCGGGCGCATCCTCCTCCCGGGCTGGGCGCACCGCCTGAGGCGCATTGATTCGCTGTACCTCTCCCATGGGAAAATCTTTTAATTCGCTGCTGTCTCCTTTTTGCAGGCGCACACGAACGGTTTCCTTGATGACATTCAATTCCCAGACCACGCCGGTTCCCTCGGGCGTCACAACTTCCTTGCCCACTTTGGGCATCTTCTTGCGGATCTGCTCATAGTTTTCTTGCTCATATTTCAGGCAGCACATCAGCCTCCCGCAGACGCCGCTAATCTTGGTGGGGTTCAGAGACAGATTCTGCTCCTTGGCCATCTTAATGGATACGGGCTGAAAATCCCCCAAAAAGGTTCCGCAGCAAATGGGCCGTCCACAGGGACCCAGGCCGCCCAGCATCTTGGCCTCATCCCGCACGCCAATCTGCCGCAGTTCAATGCGGGTCTTGAATACGCTGGCCAGATCCTTCACCAGCGCCCGGAAATCCACCCGACCATTGGCCGTGAAATAGAATAAGATCTTGCTGTTGTCAAATGTATATTCCACCGATACCAGCTTCATATCCAGCTTATGATCGGCAATCTTCTGTTGGCAAATACCGTAGGCTTCCTTTTCGGCGCGCTCGTTGTCCCTGGCATGCTGTACATCCTGGACGTTGGCGATACGAATCACCTGCTTAAGGGGCGCGGTAAGCTGATCATCCGCAATCTCCTTGACGCCGGTTACCACCTCGCCAAATTCTACGCCGCGGGTAGTTTCCACAATGACAAAATCCCCGGCCGTGGGCCAATAGGAACCGGGATCAAAAAAATAGAGTTTTCCGGCGTTCTGAAAGCGAACGCCTATCACTTTAACCATGGTTGTATTTCCTCCGTCATGTGCGTCAGCAGCCCTTCGACCACTGCCTGCCACGTTACTTGATTTTCCCTACGTCTCCTGGCCTCAAACACGGCGTCCAGCAGACGCGAAAACGCGGCGTCATCCCCTTCCCGCGCCAGCTGCCGCCAGGCTGGCGGAAAACCTGCAATCCCCCGTTCATCCAACAATCCCGTATGGGACAGCCACAAGCTGCGCAGCATTTCCTCCACATCCCGCAATAGTTCCTCCGCCTGGTCGCGCCGGTCCTTCCAGAGATTGGATACCTGCAAAATCTGCCAACGTGCAGTCAGAGAAAAGAAATCCGCCATCACCTGCGCGCGGCGATCCCAGAATTCGGTATCCGCAGCCATGGACATCGCCATACCGATGCTGCCTTCGGAAAGCATCGCCGCTTCTTCCCGGTGCTCCATGGGCGCCCCGGCTCGCTCCAATGCAGACATAATCACCTTCTCGGACCAGGGATGCAGTTTCACTACCCGGCACCGAGACACAATAGTAGGCAGCAAAAGCGCCGTGTCTTCGCACAGCAGCAAAAAAACATTCTCCGCCTGCGGCTCTTCCAGGGTTTTCAGCAGCGCGTTCTGCGCCTGGGGATTCATCTTTTCCGCCTGCTCTACGCAAATAATCCGTCGTCCGCCGGCATAGGTGTGTTCCCCCGCCATGGCCACCAGTTCACGGATCTGATCCACCACAATGTTCTTTCGCTCCTTTTCCGGGCGCAGATACGTCACATCCGGGTGCGTGCCATCGAGAAAACGGATACAATCCGGGCACTGACCGCAGGGTTCCTCGTCCTTGACGCCACGGCAGAGAATATATTGCGCCATCAGCCGGGCCAAGGTACGCTTGCCCACACCGCTGATACCGCAGATCAGGTACGCGTGAACATAATTCCCCGAACGCAGCGTATGCATCAGACCATCGAAAACAGCGCCCTGCGCCGCGAAATCGCGTAAGCCGGGCGCTGCTGATTGATTATTGTTTTGCGCGACCGCCAATGTGCCGCTCCTTCCCTGCTGCTTACAGCTTAACGAATTGATCCACCGTCAGCACGAACACCGTAGCGCCGCCCACCATTACCTCAATGGGATAGGGTGAATAGACGCCCGACACACCGGCCATGGACGTAGGCGAAGTCGCCAACTGCTTACGGGATTTGCAAACCTTTTCAATAACGCCCATGGCGCCGTCAAAACGTTCGTCTTCCACGCCTACCAGCAGCGTGGTGTTTCCCGCGCGTAGGAAACCGCCGGTGGTAGCCAGCTTGGTAACGCCGAAGCCCTCGTTCATCAGACTGCTGACCAAGCGGGAAGCGTCCTCGTCCTGTACGATGGCAATGATCAATTTCATGGAGATTCCTCCTTACCTATTGCGGTTTTAATTAGTATACCGCATTGTATGCAAAAATGCAAGAAAAAAGGCTTGGAGGATCCTTTCCACGCCATTTTGACCTGGCTTTGTTGTCGGTGGCATCCTGCTGGGTATGCAGCTGCAAGCGATAATATGCAAAAAAGAGAAGCATCGCTGCTTCTCTTATGTGGATTCCGGCAACGTCCTACTCTCCCGGGCCGTGTCCAGCCAAGTACCATCGGCGCTGAAGGGCTTAACTTCTGTGTTC
>CALVVZ010000138.1 GCA_944364075.1 uncultured Clostridia bacterium | reverse complement strand
CGCCTTGGGCCCCGGAAGGGTCATGCGCCGGGCCATAATCAGCCCGATGTCGCCGCTGCCCAGAATGACCACGCGCTTGCCGGGCATAAAGCCCTCCAGGTTCACGAACTTCTGGGCGGTACCCGCGGAATAAATGCCCGCGCACCGGGTGCCGGGGGTGCCCAGGGCGCCGCGGGGACGTTCCCGGCAGCCCATGGCCAGCACGATGCTCCCTGCCTCAAACACCTGCACGCCATGCTCGGCGCTCACGCAGGTAACGCGATGGTTCGCCTCCACGGAAAGCACCGTGGTGTCGCACTGGATGTTGATGTTCAGCTCCCGTGCCCGGTCAATATCCTTCTGCGCATATTCGGGACCGGTGAATTCTTCCTTGAAGCGGTGCAGGCCGAAGCCGTTGTGGATGCACTGGCGCAGAATGCCCCCGGGGGTATGCTCCCGCTCCAGCACCAGCAAATTGTCAATGCCGTCCTCCCGGGCGGCGATGGCGGCGGCCAGGCCCGCCGGGCCCGCGCCGATGACCAGCACGTCCACCCACTGCACGCCGTTTCCTGCCTGTGTCATGTCAGCATTCCTCCTTCAGCGCGTCCAGAATGGTGCCCGTCAGCAGATAGCTGTTGCCGCCGTTCTTCGTGACCTGGGTCATGGGGATGCCCAGCTCCTCGGAGAGAATCTCCGCCACCCGCGGGCTGCAGAAGCCGCCCTGGCAGCGTCCCATACCGGCACGGGTGCGGCGCTTCACGCCGTCGATGCTCCGCGCGCCCACGGGGCGGCGGATGGCCGCGCGAATCTCCGCCTCGGTGACGGTTTCGCAGCGGCAGACCATGCGGCCGTACAGGGAATTCTGTTCCACAGCCGCCTTGCGCTCCGGCGTGGTCATGGCGTAGAAGGGCTTGGGCAGCGGCTGGGCCGGCTGATAATCCTCCTTGCGGGTCAAGCCCATATCCTGGGCAATCTGCTTGCCCAGCATTTCGGCAATGGCGGGCGCAGCGGACAGGCCGGGGCTTTCGATGCCCACGGTTTCGTAGGCGTTCCTGGCGCCGGAAACGGCCCCGATGACGAAGTCGCCCTTTTCCTCATGGGCGCGGATGCCGGAGAAATTGGTAATGGAGCTGCGCACGCTGAGGCCGGGCCAGGTCAGCCGCGCCTTGTCCAGCACAAACTTCAGTCCGTCGGCGGTGGTGGACACATCGTTGTCCTCGGGAATATCCTCGGCGCTGGGTCCCAGCAGGGTGTTCCCATGCACGGTGGGGGACACCAGCACGCCCTTGCCCATCTTGGTGGGGCACTGGAACATGGTCATGGTAAAGGGCAGGGGCGTCACCCGGTCCAGCAGATAATACTGACCCCGGCGGTAAATAATGTTCAACCGGGTATCGGAGATCATGTTGTGCAGCCGCGCGGAGAAAACCCCGGCGCAGTTGACCAGCACCTTGGCCGTATATTCCCCGCGGTTGGTTTCCACCTTCCAGCCCTCCTCCGTGGGGCTGACCGAGCGTACCTCCGTGTCCCGCTCAAAGCGCACGCCGTTGAGCGCGGCGTGGTCCGCCAGGGCAAAGGTCATTTCGTAGGGGCTGGTCAGGCCGCTGGTGGGAGCGTACAGGGCGCATACCACCGCGGGATTCGTCTGCGGTTCCATTTGCAGAATCTCTTCCCGCTCCACCAGGCGCACGCCGGGCACGCCGTTGGCCTCGCCCTGGCGCACCAGGTTTTCCAGGGTGGCGCGGTCCTCGTCGCTGAAACCCAGCACCAGCGCGCCGGGCTGGCTATAAGGAACGCCCAGCTCCCGGCAAAGCTCGGGATACATTTGCGCGCCTTCCACGTTCAGCCGTGCCTTCAACGTGCCCGGATGCGCGTCAAAGCCCGCGTGGACGATGCCGCTGTTGGCCTTGCTTGCGCCCTCGGCTACATCTGGGGCCTTTTCCAGTACGGTCACGCCGGCCTGATAACGGCTCAGCACCCGCGCCAACGCGCAGCCTACGACACCGGCGCCCACGATGATGATGTCGCTTACCAATCCATATTCCCTCCCTTGAAATAGCCGCATAATGTCGGCCTGGCTTCTTACTTGATATTGTACCATGCCACCGGCGGAAACAAAAGAGGATTTTCACGTTTTTTGTCAATCCTTCTTCGCTTTTGTGCCGAATCGTCCATAGCGTTTCATGCAATTCCGCCGTCAAAAAAATTTTACACCGAATGCTGTCCCGTGCCTTGCCAAAAGCCGCGCAACGTGCTATAATTTGCCCGATTACGCACCTTTGCTTCGCGAATGCTTGTGCCGGAGACCTTTCCGGTGGCTGTCGCCCGAAAGCAAAGGGTGGAAACAACAAGGAGGAAACCAAAATGGCAGTCATCTCCATGAAGCAGCTGCTGGAGGCCGGCGTTCACTTCGGCCACCAGACCCGCCGCTGGAATCCCAAAATGGCCCAGTACATCTTCACCGAGCGCAACGGCATCTACATCATCGACCTGCAGAAGACCGTGCGCAAGATCGACGAAGCCTATGCCTTTGTGCGCGACATCGCCATGGAAGGCAAGAGCATCCTGTTCGTGGGCACCAAGAAGCAGGCCCAGGAGTCCATCGAGTCCGAGGCCAAGCGCTGCAACATGTTCTATGTGAACAACCGCTGGCTGGGCGGCATGCTCACCAACTTCCGCACCATCCGCAGCCGGGTGGAGCGCCTGAACCAGATCGACAAGATGGAGCAGAGCGGCCAGTTCGACGTGCTGCCCAAGAAGGAAGTCGTCAACCTGTGCCACGAGCGTGAAAAGCTGGAGGCCAACCTGGGCGGCATCCGCGAAATGAAGAAGCTCCCCGGCGCGCTGTTCGTTGTGGACCCCCGCAAGGAGCACATCGCCGTAACCGAGGCCCGCATCCTGGGCATCCCGATCGTGGGCATTGTGGACACCAACTGCGACCCCGATGAGATCGACTACGTGATCCCCGGCAACGACGACGCCATCCGCGCTGTCAAGCTGATCGCCGGCAAGATGGCCGACGCCGTGCTCGAAGGCAAGCAGGGCGAGCAGATGGACGAGGGCGCAGCCGCCCCCGAAGAGGCCGAAAAGGTTGAGGAGACCGTGGAGGCCTGAGCCCCGATCCCCTGAAACAAGTTCATGTGGAGGGGGAGCTTTTCCCGAAAAGCTCCCCCTTCCTTTATCCAAGCCAACAGATTTAAGGAGGTTTTTCCAATGGCAGCTGTTACCTCTGCAATGGTAAAGGAACTGCGCGAGCGCACCAGCGCTGGCATGATGGACTGCAAAAAGGCCCTGGTCGAGAGCGACGGGGATATGGAAAAGGCCATTGAGTGGCTGCGCGAAAAGGGCCTGAGCCAGGCCGCCAAGAAGGCCAGCCGCATCGCCGCTGAGGGCGTGGTAGCCCAGTACACCTCCGAGGATGGCGCCGTGGGCGTGATCGTCGAGGTCAACTGCGAAACGGACTTCGTTGCCAAAACCGACAACTTCATCGGCTTCTGCAACAACGTGGCCAAGCACATCGCCAAGGCCAACCCCGCCGACGTGGACGCGCTGCTCACCCAGCCCTTTGCCGACGATGCTTCCAAGACCGTCTCCGACCTGGTGAGCGAGGCCACCGTGGCCATCGGCGAGAAGATCAGCATCCGCCGCTTTGCCCGCTACGAGACCACCGGCGTGGTGTCCACCTACATCCACATGGGCGGTAAGGTGGGCGTGCTGGTGGAGGTTGCCACCGACAAGCAGGATGACGAGGTCAAGGCGTTCGCCCATGACCTGGCCCTGCAGATTGCCGCCGCCAAGCCCGAGGCCGTGCGCCGCGAGGAAGTCGACGCCGCCAAGCTGGAGAAGGAAAAGGAAATTCTCCGCGCCCAGGCCATCAACGAAGGCAAGCCCGAGAAGATCGTGGACCGCATGGTGGAAGGCCGCATCGAGAAGTACTACAAGGAAGTCTGCCTGCTGGAGCAGCCCTTTGTCAAGGATGGCGACAAGTCCATCAAGGGCCTGATGGCCGAGGTTGCCAAGGCCACCGGCGCGAACCTGGACGTGGTGCGCTTCACCCGCTTCGAGCGCGGCGAGGGCATCGAAAAGCGCCAGGACAACTTTGCGGAAGAGATTGCCGCGCAGATGAAGAAGGCGTAAGCACGCCTCAGCGTGTCGAAAAAGTGGTTTTCACCACTTTTTCAAGGAAGCACCTTCGGCCAACCAGAGGTCGTCCGAAGGTGTAAGGAATTGATTTTGCAACCAAAATCAACGACCCGCCCCGCCGGCAAAGCCGGCGGATACGAATGAAAGTCGGAGGGGCTGCGGCCCCTCCGACACCTCCTCGGAAGTTTTTTGACAGTCTGAGGCGTAAGCACGCCTTTGCAGGGAGGAACGCGCAAACGCCGTTCCTCCCTTTTTTCAGCAGAAGGAGGAAGAAGCTATGGCTACCACCTACAAGCGGGTTTTGCTCAAGCTCAGCGGCGAGGCGCTGAAGTCCGGCAGCGAACTATTCGATTTTCCCATGGTGCAGCATGTGGCCCAGGTCATCCGGCAGATGCATGCGCTGGGCACGGAAATCGGCATCGTCATCGGCGCGGGAAACATCTGGCGCGGACGGCAGGGCCCCAGCGCCCACATGGATGCGGTAACCGCCGACCAGATGGGCATGCTGGGCACCATGATCAACTGCCTGTGCGTGGCCGACGCCCTGCGCCGGGAAGGCGTGGACGCGGTAGTCATGTCCGCGGTGGACATGGACCGCTTTGCCCAGCCCTTCAACGCCATGACCGCCCGGGAATACCTGTCCCAGGGCCGGGTGGTGCTCTTTGGCTGCGGTTCCGGGAACCCCTTCTTCTCCACGGACACCGCCGTGGCCCTGCGCGCCATTGAGATGCAGGCGGACGCCATCCTCATGGGCAAGAATATCGACGGCGTGTATACCGCCGACCCCCGCACGGACAGCTCCGCCACCCTCATCCGCGACCTGACCTATGCCCAGGCCCTGGCCCAGGGATTGAAGGTCATGGATGCCGCCGCCTTCGCCCTGTGCGCAGAAAACCGAGTGCCCATGGTGCGGGTGTTCGGCCTGGACAAGCCCGAACGGCTGCTGGAAGTGCTCCAGGGCAGCGACGCGGGCACCTTCGTGCATCCCTAAAGCATAGCAACATCGCAAAACGCCGCGCGCTTTCCCCCATCTTCGAGGGAAGCGCGCGGCGTTTTTGCTATTGAGCCGCCTGCACCTGCTCCAGCAGGAATGCATAGGTCACGGAACCCACCGCATTGTAGCAGATTCTGCCCTCTGCATCCACAATCACGGTTACCGGCAGCATGGTGGAGACGCCCAGCGCTTGCGAAATCTCGCCGCTTTCGTCCAGGGCCATGGGCAGATGCGCGTATCCGGCCTTCTCCAGCCAGGCCTCCACGTCCTCGGTGACCAGGTTCGAATGAATGGCCACCACCCGCACCTGGTCCCCCATTTCCTCCGCCAGGCGGTCGAAGTACGGCAGTTCCGCCACGCAGGGCGTACACCAGGTAGCCCAGAAGTTCAACACCGTCACTTTCCCGCGGTTTTCCCACAGGTGGAATTCCCCGCCGCCGTACAGCGGCACGGTGAGGTCCGGGGCCGCCATGCCCACCTGATAGCCGGTTTCCACCGTTTCCGGCAGCGCGGCGGTTTCCTGGGCGGGCCGGTTGGCAAGCCACAGCGTTCCCCCCAGCAGCGCCAGCATTCCGGCAGCCGCCAATGCCCGCCAGGGAACGGACCGCTTCGGCGGTTGTTGCCGCAGGAACACCCTCGCGCCCTTCCAGGCGATGGCCCCGGTGGGGCACACCGCCTTGCAGGCCCCGCAATGGACGCATTCATGGTCGCCCACCCGGCGGATGTCCACCGGGCAGCGGCTCAGGCACAGCCCGCAGTGGGTGCATTTGTCCTCCTCCACCCGGATGCCCAGCAGACTGACCCGGGCAAAAAAGCCGTAAATCGCCCCCAGCGGACACAGAAAGCGGCAGAAAGCCCGGTAGCAGAATACGCACAGGGCCGCCAGCAGCATCAAAATGACCAGCTTCTGCGTAAACAGCCCGTGCAGCATGGAAAACAGCGACGCATTTTCCGGGTGCGCCAGCAGCGCCACCGCGCCTTCCAGGGTGCCCGCCGGACAGACATACTTGCAAAACGCCGGCAGCGGCAGCTGCTGCGCCCCGAAATACACGGGCAAGGCCACCGCCAGCAGCCCCAGGGTCACATACTTCCCGTAGGAGAGCATGCGGGTAATCCGCCCCTTGGGAATTTTCGGGGTGGGCGCCCGGTGAAGCAGCTCCTGGAGCAATCCCATGGGGCACAGGAAACCGCAAACGGTTCGCCCCAGGGTCAGCCCAAAGAGCATCAGGATGCCCAGCACATACCACGGCCCCCGCACCGAGGAAGCCGCCAGGGCGTTTTGCAGGCTGCCCAGGGGGCACGCGCCCACGGCGCCGGGACAGGAATAACAGTTCAGCCCCGGCACGCACAGGTTTTTCATGGGGCCGGTATAGATTTCTCCTTGGATAAAGCCTTTCAGATGCGCGTTGTACAGCAGGGCCGCGTACAGCTGAATCCAGCGCCGCCGGGTGGGTGCGTGGCGGCGCAGCCAGTCCATGGCCTTACCCAAGGCCGATACACTCCGTGCAAATTTGAATGGCCTTCACCAGCACGTCCCGCATTCCCTGGTTGCCCACCCCCAGGATCAGCAGCGCCAGCGCCAGCGCATACAAAAGGCCCCGCCACAGCCCCAGGCGGCGCACAGGATGTTCCTGCGCCGGCTTGCGCGGCGGAATCCGCGCCGGCACGGGACGAAAACGGCTCCCCCCCAGCGCCAGCGCCAGCCACAGGGCCGCGCCCCAGCTCCAACGCCCCAGGGCGCGCCCGGCCAGCTCGCGGGTATAGCTCCCGGAAGCATAGATAGCCAGGGTTTCCCCCACGGCCCACGCCGCCAGCAGCACCGTAACCGCCACTAGCGCCCACGGCACACAGCGACCAATGGAATGCTTTTCCTTCTCCATGGCGTTTCCTCCTTGCGGTTTTGGCTGTATCATACCATACCGGGACACGTCTGGCAATCCGCCCCGAAGATTAGAAGCTGATGAAACCTGCCGCCATAGCTTTGCAAAACCGCCGCGCGGTTGTTATAATACCCCTGGGGAGGGAGAGCATGTATCGCATATTCATCGTGGAGGACGACCTCGTTATCGCCAGGACCGTCCGGGAAGGGTTGGCGCAATGGGGATATGACGTGCGCTGCGCGGAGGATTTCAGCCGCGTGACCCAGGAATTTACCGCCTTTGACCCCCAGCTGGTGCTGCTGGACGTGTCGCTGCCCTTTTTCAACGGCTACCACTGGTGCGGGGAGATTCGGCGCCTGTCGAAGGTGCCGGTGATTTTCCTCTCTTCCGCCTCGGACAACCTGAACATCGTCATGGCCATGAACATGGGCGGGGACGACTTCATCCCCAAGCCCTTTGACATGCAGGTGCTGGTGGCGAAAGTCCAGGCGCTGCTGCGGCGCACCTACGATTTCAGCGCTCCGGCGCATCTGCTGCGCTGCGGCCGGGGCGCGCTGAATTTGGAAAGCGGGCAGCTCACCTATGGCGACGTTACCGTGGAGCTTACCCGCAACGAGCTGCGCATGCTTCAGCAGCTGCTGGAGCACCGGGGACAGGTAGTCTCCCGGGGCGAGCTGATGACCCGGCTGTGGGAATCCGACAGCTTTGTGGACGAGAACACCCTGACGGTGAACATCGCCCGGCTGCGCAAAAAGCTGGAGGACGCGGGCCTGCACGCGCTGATCCGCACCAAGAAGGGGGAAGGGTATTGGATAAGCGAGGAATGATCCGCGCCTGGCTGCGGCGGGAGCTGCGCACCCTGTACCTCACCGGCGGGCTGTGCCTCCTCTTCGCCGTTGTATGCCTGCTCTACGGCCTGCCCTGGGAGGCCGTGAGCTATTGCATCCTGCTGGCCCTGTGCCTGCTGCTGTTGGCGGAGGGCGCGGGCTACTTCCGCTATCGGGCAAAGCTTATGGAGATGGAGCTGCTGCTGGAGCATCCGCCGGAGAACGCGCCGCCCCTGCCCGCCCCCCAGGACCGCCTGGAGCACGACTATCAGGCGCTGATCCGGCGGCTGTGCGGCGAACGCGCCCGGCAGGCCGCCCACGCCGAGCGCGCCCGCCGGGAGATGATGGACTACTACACCCTGTGGGCACACCAAATCAAGACGCCCTTGTCCGCCATGCGCCTGCTGCTCCGCTCCCCCGCCGGCGTCGCCGGGGCGGAGGTGGAGGGCGAACTGATCCAGGTGGAGCGCTA
>CALVVZ010000137.1 GCA_944364075.1 uncultured Clostridia bacterium | reverse complement strand
GCCCTGCGCGGTGGTATCAAAGTCTATGCCATAGCTGCGTATGCGCGTACAGTCCATCCACAGGTTATGCTGCCGCTGTTCCGTTTTTCGCAGCAGCACTTCCGCCCTGTGCTCCAGGCCCAGGGCGCGCAGCAGCGCCAGGGCGGTATCATACATGGACAGATCATTCTCACTGCCGAAATTGTACGCGCCGCCGGGCAGCGCAGTTGCTTGCGCCATCAGCGCCGCTACCTGTCGGGCGTAGGTAATACCCCGGTATGTTTTGCTGGCGTAGGGCAGGGCTTCGTTCTTTTGCGCCGACCGTAAAATGCCGGTGAGAAAGTTGCCGCGGTTGGTCTGACCGTAGCGCGGCATGTCGTACATCCAGGTCGCCCGGAGCATCACCGCCTCCGGCAGGATGTCCAGCACGCGCTTCTCCGCTTCCAGCTTGTGGCGAGCATAAACGTTGGCCGGTTCCGGCAGGTCGAGCCCGTCGGCGTAGGGTCCGCCGTCCGGGCAGCCCGTATACACCTGGTCCGAGCTGAAGGCCACCAGCTTTGCTCCGGCCGCCTGGGCCGCCCGGGCCAGCGCCACCGGCAGCAGCACATTGGCCCGGTAGGATGCCTCCGGGTCTTTTTCGCATGCGCCGATATCCGAAATGGCGGCGGCATGGAAAATGACCGCCGGATGTGTCCGCTGCACATAGGTGGCGGTCTGTTCCGCGTCCCCCATCCTGCTCAGCTCGCCGGGGAATGCCTCCGCCTCCGAAAACCGCTCCATGATCCGGCTTCCCACAAAGCCCCCGGCCCCGGTAACGAGTATCATGCTTTCACCCTCCTCCTGCCGGAGGCATGCCGCAAGGCGTCCATCCGGGGTCAGTTGCCACACTCGATGCTGATGGCGTTGAACAGGCCCAGAATATCGTCCAGCTGCGTGGCGCGCTTCTCCTCCCCCTGCCGGTCCAGCACCACTTGCCCCTCGTGGAGCATCAGCAGCCGGTCGCCGTAGGTCAGGGCGTGGCGCAGGTTGTGCGTGACCATCAGGGTGGTCAGGTGCTTTTCCTGCACGATTTTCGCCGTAAGCTCCATGATGATCTCCGCGGTTTTGGGGTCCAGGGCCGCGGTGTGCTCGTCCAGAATCAGGAAATCAATGGGCGTCATGGTGGCCATGAGCAGCGCCAGCGCCTGCCGCTGTCCCCCGGAAAGGGAACCCACGGGAATGCCCAGCTTGTCCTCCAGGCCCAGGCCCAGGGGCGCCAGCATGTCCTTGTACGCCTGTATGCGCCGCTTGTTGGTGCCAAAGCCCAGGTTGAAGGGCCGGCCCTTGTTGTCCGCCATGGACAGGTTTTCCAGGATGGTCATAGTGGGACAGGTGCCCATGGCGGGATTCTGGTATACCCGTCCCATGCGGCGGTAACGCCGGAATTCCTTGACCTTGGTGATGTCCGCACCGTCCATGAGAATGCTGCCGCTCTCCACGGGAATGGAGCCGCAGAGGATGTTCAGCAGGCTGGTCTTGCCCGAGCCGTTGCTGCCCACCACCGAAACGAAGGAACCCTGGGCAATCTGCAGCGTGAAGTCCCGGAACAGGCAGGTTTCATGCACGGTGCCGGGATTGTAGATCTTCGTGATGTGCTGAACCTCAAGCATGGACGCGCACCTTCTTCCGCCGGACGGAGCCCGCCACCAGAATCAGCAGGAAGAGCGCCGCCGTAACCAGTTTCATATCCTGGGATTCCAGTCCCAGGGACAGGGCGATGGACACGCAGGCCTTGTACAGAATGGAGCCCGCCAGCACCGCCGTGGTGGATTTGATCAAGGATGTCCGCCTGAACAGGTTGGTGCCGATAATCACCGACGCCAGACCGATGACCATGGTGCCCGTGCCCATGGAGATGTCGAAGAACCGCTGCTGCTGGCACAGCACCGCCCCCGCCAGGCTCACCAGCGCGTTGGCGATCATCAATCCGATGATCTTCACGCCGCCCTGATCCCGGGCCAGAGTGGTGACCACCGAGGCGTTGTCCCCCGCCGCCCGAAGCAGATACCCCGCCTTGGTCTTCAGGAACAGGTCCAGCAGCAGCTTGGCCGCCAGGGCGATGATCAGGATCAGCGCCAGCGTGGCATAGGGCGCAATCCATGCCGGCAGGGCCTTGGTGAAATCATTCTTGAACAGGGTATCGTAGGCGAAAAGGGGCACGTTGGCCTTGCCCGCGATGCGCAGGTTCACCGAATACAGGCCGGTCATGGTAATAATGCCGCTGAGCAGGTCCCGAACCTTGCACTTCACATGAATGAATCCGGTGATCAGCCCGGCAACCGCCCCCGCAGCAATGGCCGCCAGCAGCGTCAGCGCCGGGTTCACGCCGTTCACCGTCAAAATGGCGGAAACCGCCGCCCCAAGGGGGAAGGAGGAATCCACCGTCAGGTCCGGGAAATCCAGGATGCGGTAGGTAATCAGCAGGCCCAGGGCCAGGATGCCGTAAATCAGGCCCTGCTCCAGGATGGTCATCAGCATCGTTTCTCACGCTTTCCTTCGGTATGGTTCCGCGTCCGTTCCGGGACGCGCGCGCAGGGGAAGCGGATTTCTCCGCTTCCCCCGGCTTGGGACGTTCCGCTTTATTCCGCGTCCACCACGATGGCGCGGGCCTGCAGGTCCTCGGGCAGGGTCAGGCCAAAGGTGGCCATGACGCCTTCGTTCACATACAGGTAGCTGTCGGCGATGATCTCAAAGGGAATCTCCCCGGCGCTTTCGCCCTGGAGCACCCGGGCGGCCATGCGGCCGGTCTGCTTGCCCAGCTCCACATACTCGATGCCTTCGCTGGCGATGCAGCCGTTGCGCACCTGCTCCACCTCGCTGCCGAACACGGGCTTGCCGGCTTCCCCGGCCATTTCCAGCACCATGGTCAGGTAGCTGACCACGGTGTTGTCGGTGAGGTTGGTCAGGCAATCCACCTGAGGCAGCAGGGCTTCCAGGGCCAAGGGAATGTCCGCGCCGGTGGAGACGCCCTTGCTGACGATCTCAAAGCCGTAGCCGGCGGCCAGGGCGTTGTAGGTGGCCAGGGTGCTTTCGCTGTTGGTCTCGCTGGTGGTGTAGAGAATGCCGATCTTCGTGGCGTCTGGCATCATGGCGCGGATGAGCTTGAGCTGCGCTTCCACGGGCAGCTGGTCGCTGGTGCCGGTGATGTTGCCGCCGCTGGTGCCGTCCTCCTGCGCCAGCATGGCGGCCACGGGATCGGACACGGCGGTGTAAATCACGGGAATGCCCTTCTCCTCGCAGGCGTTGAAGGCCGCCATGGCCGCCGGGGTAGCGATGGCGCAGACCAGGTCGCACTGATCCGCCATGGAGGCGGCAATCTGGTTCACGGTGGCCATATCCGCCTGGGCGTTCTGCTCGATAAAGTTCACGTTTTCACCGGCGACATAGCCTTCCTCGGCCAGACCGGCGATGAAGCCTTCCCGGCAGTTGTCCAGGGAGGAATGCTCGGCAAACTGAATAATGCCGATGGTCAGCTGTTCTTCCGCGCCGGCCCAAGCCGCGCCAAGGGACAGGGTCATCAGGGTCGCCAGGAACAGGGCGGTGAGCTTCTTCAACAGGTGCTTCATCACAGGTACCATCCTTTCAGGTAAAAATGTTCCGGGAGAAATAAAAACGCCTCAAACAGTTTCCTGTCTGAGGCGGTATCCCGCGGTGCCACTCAGCTTCGCCCATGGGGCGCGCTTTCATCGCATACCAACATATGCGCCGCCTTTGTAACGGGTGCGGTACCCGTTTCTCCCTACTGCAGGTTCGGGAGAACCCTCGGAAGCCCATTCGCTCCCACGCCCTGTGCCGCCGTTCCACTACCGGCGGCTCCCTGCGACAGTTTCCATGGGAGGTACTCTTCTTCCTCAACGGTTTGGTATGAGGTTGGATGCATCATAGCACGGTTTTTTCCCTCCGTCAAGGGGTATTTTTGTTTTTTGGCTGTATTCCACCCAGACTGCCCGAAAAATGCGCCGGCGCGGCAAGGTTTTCATTTGACATTCCCGTCCCTGTTTGCTATGCTTAAGGGCGCGAAGCATACGACAATGCTAAGGAAGAAAAAGGGAGGCAACCCCGCCATGGCCAAGCAAACAATCCCCGAACTCCCCCGTTGGGACGGGCCCCTGTCCCATCCCTTTTACAGCAAGGTCGTCAAGCGGGCGCTGGATTTCCTGCTGGCGCTGGCGCTGCTGGTTCCGGGGATCATCCTGATGCTGCCCCTGGCGCTATGGGTGAAGCTGGACTCCCCTGGCCCGGTCATCTACAAGGCGGTGCGGGGCGGCTATCACAACAAGCCCTTTCTGATCTACAAATTCCGCTCCATGGTGGTGGACGCGGACAAGACCGGCGGCTGCACCGCGCTCAACGACAGCCGGGTAACCCGGGCCGGGCGCGTGATGCGCCGGCTAAAGCTGGACGAGCTGCCCCAGCTGTTCAATATCCTCAAGGGAGACATGTCCTTTGTGGGGCCGCGGCCGGAGCTGCTGCTCTACACCACCCAGTACACCAAGGAACAGGAATGCATCCTGTGGGTACGTCCGGGCATCACCGACCGCTCCAGCATCGTCTACATCAGTCAGGATGAGATCGTGGGCGAGGAAAACCCGGTGGAAAACTTTGAAAAATACATCCTCCCGGAAAAGAACCGGCTGCGGGTGGAATACGCCCGAAGCCAGTCCTTTGCCCTGGACTGCGGGCTGTTCTTCGAAACCATCGCCAGCGTGTTCCGCAAGGCGGAACGGGTGGCCCGGGAGAAGTAAGCCCCGCGAAACCACAAGAACCGAGGCAATGCATATGACCTATACCGAGAAAATTCATCAAGGGTTTACCCACCCCATCGATACCGCCGACCCGCGCACCCTGGCCTGGCTGATTCGCCGCCACGGCCTGGAGATGACCCACCTGAGCCGGGGCAGCCATATCGGCGCCATTTTTTCCCTGGCGGAGATCATGGCCACCCTGTATGCCCGGGTGTTGCAGGTACGTCCCCAGGAGCCGGACTGGCCGGGGCGCGACCGGCTGATTCTCAGCAAGGGCCACGCAGGGGCAGCGGTGTACGCCGCCCTGGCCGAGCGGGGCTTTTTTCAGGTGGAAGAGCTGAAAACCCACTATGCCGATGGTTCCAGGCTTTCCGGCCATGTGAGCCACAAGGGCATCCCCGGGGTGGAGTTCTCCACGGGGTCCCTGGGGCACGGGCTGGCGGTGGCCGCGGGCATGGCCCTGGCCGCCCAGAAGGACGGCCAAACCCACCGGGTCTACTGCGTGCTGGGGGACGGCGAGTGCGACGAGGGCGCCGTATGGGAAGCCGCCCTGATCGCCCATCAGTTCCGGCTGGACCGCCTGGTGGCGGTGGTGGACCACAACAAGATGCAGAGCCTGGACTTCTGCGAAAACACCCTGTCCCTATCCCCCTTCGCGGAGAAATGGCGTACCTTCGGCTGGAACGCCATCGAGGCGGACGGCCATGACGTGGACGCCCTGGAAAGCGCCTTTGACCAGGCGCGGCAAAACGCGGGCACGGGGAAACCCACGGTCATCATCGCCCACACCGTCAAGGGCAAGGGCGTTTCCTTCATGGAGAACAACATCCTGTGGCACTACCGCACGCCCCAGGGCGAGGAATACGACGCGGCACTGAAGGAACTGGAGGCGCAGCGGCCATGAGAGACGCTTTTACGAGGGTATTGCAGCGCCTGGCGGCGGAGGACCCCAACCTGCTGCTGGTCACCGGCGATCTGGGTTTCGGGGTATTGAAGCCCTTCTGGGAGGCGTACCCGGACCAGTTCATTAACGCAGGCATTGCCGAGCAGGCCATGACGGGACTGGCCGCGGGGCTGGCCCGGGAAGGCAAAACCGTGCTCACCTACTCCATCGGCAACTTCCCCACCCTGCGCTGCCTGGAGCAGATTCGCAACGACTGCGCCTATCATGACGCCAATGTGAAAATCGTATGCGTGGGGGGCGGGTTTGTATACGGCTCCCTGGGCATGAGTCACCACGCCACCGAGGACATGGCCATCCTGCGCGCCCTGCCCCAGGTGACCGTGTTCACCCCCGGCGACCCGGCGGAGGTGGAAGCCGTGGTGCCGGTGATGATACGCACGCCAGGCACCTGCTACCTGCGCCTGGGTCGTGGAGGCGAACCCACCCTGCATCAGGCGCCCATTGAAAACTACCGCCTGGGCCAGGGGTTGACCTTGCGTCCGGGGCGCGACATCGCCCTGCTCTCCGCAGGCGGCATTCTGACCCAGACCATGAGCGCCGCCGCCCTGCTGGCCCAGAAGGGCATCGAAGCCGAAGTGGTTTCCTTCCCCACCCTGAAGCCCATCGACCGGGAGCTGATTCTCGCCCTGGGGCGGCGTTTCCCCTGGCTGGTCTGCGTGGAGGAGCACACGGTGATTGGCGGGCTGGGCAGCGCGGTATGCGAAGTGCTGGCCGAGGCCGGTTCGCCCTGCCGGGTGTGCCGGATCGGTATGCCGGACGTGTATTCCAGCATCGTGGGCACCCAGCAGTACCTGCGCGGGCGCTACGGCATGGATGACGCGGCCATCGCCCGCCGGGCAGAGGAACTTTTGCAAAGCACCGAGGAGGCGCAGCCATGAGCCAGGTACACAATCCCATTGACATCATCCATCAGGAGTTGATGGGGCAGCTTCACGACATTGTTCGGGTATGCAACGCTCATGCCATCCCCTATAACCTTATGTGCGGCACGTTGCTGGGCGCGGTGCGCCACAAGGGCTTCATCCCCTGGGACGACGACGTCGACCTGCTCATGACCCGGGAGGCCTTCTCCCGCTTTGAAAAGGTCTACCCCACCGAATGCGATCCGCAATACCTGCTCACCTACCTGAACACCTGGACCCCCCGGGTGATGAACCGCAACCCCAAGGTGGCCGACGCCTTCACGGATTTCTTCATCCTGGACTACCTGCCCCCGGCGGGCTGGCGGCGCAAGCTGCGCATCCTGCACCTGCGCCTGCTCCAGGGTATGCTCAAGGAGAACGTGGACTACTCCCGTTTCTGTTTCAAAAACAAGGTGCTGATTTTCGTCACCCACCTGATGGGTCTGCCCTTCACCCGGCAGTGGAAGGTCAAGCGCTATTTCCGCGTGTCCTCCGCCACCCGGGAAGGCGCCGATATGCACATGAGCAACGGCGCCTTCGGCCTGCTCACCCAGGTGTGGCGCAAGGACCAGTTCGAGCCCAAGACGCTCGCGCCCTTTGAGGACATGGAGTGCCTGATCCCCGTTCGCTATGACGAGGTGCTCACCACCCTCTTCGGCCCGGATTATATGACCCCGCCGCCCGTGGAGCAGCGGGTCGCCAAGCATTTGGACCTGTAAATCCGTTTCCTGCCCATGAAGGAGGCATATCCGTTTTGAGCCACGCATGTACCCTATGCCACATTGACCTGAAGGACGTATCCGTGGTGCGGAGCGGGCAAACCCTGCTCAAGGACGTATCCATGCACATTCACTGCGGGCAGCTCACCGCCCTTATCGGGCAGAACGGCGCGGGCAAAACCACGCTGATCCGCGCGCTGCTGGGGCAGCTTCCCCACGGGGGCAGCATCCATCACCTGGACGGCCAGGGCCGGGACATTCCCCACCTGCGCACGGGCTATGTACCCCAGCACCTGGACTTTGACAAGGAAATGCCCCTGACGGTGGAGGACTTCCTGGCCGCGGCCTTTTCCCGCCGGCCCGTATGGACCGGCATATCCAGAAAGACCCGCGCCCGGGTGCGGGAAGCCCTGGAGGGCGTGGAAGCGACGGCGATTGCCCGGCATCCCCTGGGGCGCTGCTCCGGCGGGGAAACCCAGCGGGTGCTGCTGGCCCTGGCCACGCATCCGGCCCCGGACCTGCTGGTGCTGGACGAGCCTGTTTCCGGGGTGGATCAAAAGGGCCTGCAGCTATTTCTGGACACGGTGCTGCGGCTGAAGGAAAAGCACCACATGGCCATTCTGCTGGTAAGCCACGACCTGCGCCTGGTACGCAAGTATGCCGACCACGTGGTACTGCTGGACAAGACGGTGCTGGCTCAGGGCAGCCCTGCGGACGTGTTTGCCACGCCGGAATTTTCGTCGGTATTCGGCACGGGAGAGGAGGCGGAAGGCTGATGGACGGCATCTATGCGCTGCTGGACGCGGTGCTTCCCCTGGAGGCGCTCCAGTTCAGCTTTATGAAAAACGCCTTCCTGGCCATCCTGCTGCTGACGCCGCTGCTGGGGCTGCTGGGCACCATGGCGGTGCAGCAGCAAATGGCCTTTTTCTCCGATGCCCTGGGGCACAGCGCCCTGACGGGCATCGGCCTGGGCATTGTGCTGGGCATGCACGACGATCTGCTGAGCATGCTCATCTTCGGGGTTGTGTGGGCCATCGCCATCAGCCGAATCAAGCAGACGGGCGCCACCTCCGCGGATACC
>CALVVZ010000136.1 GCA_944364075.1 uncultured Clostridia bacterium | reverse complement strand
GTAGCCGCTGCTGGCAGAGGTGCAGAAGGTCAGCACGGTCTTGCCGCTCAGGTCGTGGGCTTCCACAAAGGTCTCGATCAGCCGCGGAGCCTGCCCCCACCAGATGGGGAACGCAAGCACGACGGTGTCGTACTGATCCATATTTTTCACGGTGGTTGCCAGCGCCGGGCGGCTGGTCTCGTCGTTCATTTCCTGATTGGCGCGGCAGTTGCTGTCGTTGTAATTGAGGTCGGCCTCCGTGTAGGGCACTTCCGGCTCGATGCGGAACAGGTCGGCGTTCAGGTATTGGGCGGCGTACTCCGCCAGCGGCCAGGTGTTGCCCGTGGCCGAGAAGCAGGCCACCAGCACGGTGGAGTCAGTAGGCGTGAAGGTCTTCGTTTCTTCCTCCGCGCAGGCGAAGGACAGGCTCATCATCAGGGCAAGGGCAAGCAGCTTTTTCATCATGGTTTTCTCCTTCCTTTTTGACAGATTTACTTGTTGTTCAGTTCAAGCGTGTTCAACCAGCTGCGGATCGTACCGAGATTTGCGCCGCTGCTCAGGCGTCTGCCGGGCAGAAAGACAGCTTTGGTCGGGCAGGATTTTTGCAGAATTTCCTCCGTGCGCCCCATGCCGCTACCGCCGGAGGTGGCAAAGGGCACGACGCGCTTGCCGGAGAAATCGGCGGATGCCAGAAACGTCTCGATGATGCGCGGCGCCTGATACCACCAGATGGGAAAGCCTACAAAGACCGTATCGTAGGCCGTCAGGTCCGGCACTTCTCCGGCGATGGCCGGGTGGCAAGCCGGGTCTTTCATCTCCACGGAGGAACGGCTTTGATCGTCGTGCCAGTTGAGGTCTGCGGCGGTGTAGGGCGTTTCGGGCCGAATCTCATACAGATCGGCCCCGGCGGCCTGGGCGATGGTTTTGGCCAGGCGGGCGGTTTCCCCACTGGCGGAAAAGTAAGCAACAAGCATCATGCAAATCCTCTCCTTTCTGCTTTAGACTTTCGGCGTATTGGAAGACCAGACCTGGGGCTGGTTCGCCGTTTCCCGGGTGTTCTGCGCCATGACGCCCACCAGGGCGTGGGGCGTGTAACAGGCTTCCAGGTAGGCGTTTTCCTCGTCGGTGAGCGTCAGCTCCGCAGCCCGAGCCGCGCCCTCCACATGGCTGAGCTTGGTCGCCCCGGCCACGGGGATAGCACCCTTGCCCATGAGCCAGGCCAGCGCGATCTCCGTCATGGTCACGTCATGAAAGCGGGCCAGCTCCGCCACGCGCTCAATGATGCGGGCGTCCTGCGCGGCCGTGGCGTCATACTTGCCCCTGGCGTATTCGTCCCGTTCAAGGCGTTTGGAGGTTTCCCCCGGCAGTTTGGACAGGCGGCCACCGGCCAGCGCGCTGTAGGGCGTAACGGCGATGCCCTCCTCCCGGCAGTAGGGAATCATCTCCCGCTCCTCTTCCCGGAAGATCAGGTTGTAGTGGCCCTGCACGCTGACGAAGGGCGCGAATCCCTCCCGGCGGGCCAGTTCGTTGGCCTTGCAAAGCTGCCAGGCAAAGCAGTTGGAAATGCCGATGTAGCGCGCCTTGCCCGCCCTCACTGCGTTGTTCAGGCCCTCCATGATCTCCTCAAGCGGCGTGCGGTAATCCCACATGTGGCAGATGTACAGGTCCACATGGTCCATGCCCAGGTTTTGAAGGCTCCTGTCCAGCATGCGGCGTATGTGTTCCTGCCCGCTGACGCCCGCGTCGATCTCCTCCTGGGTGCGCACGGGGAACTTGGTGGCCACTACCACGTCCTCCCGGCGGGCAAAGTCCTTCAGGGCGCGCCCCAGGTACTGCTCGCTGGTGCCGTTTTGGTAGACGAGGGCGGTGTCAAAGAAATTGACGCCCAGCTCCAGCGCCCGGCGGATGACGCTACGGGACGCCTCCTCGTCCAGCGTCCAACTGTGCTGCCCATGGGCGGCGTCCCCGAACCCCATGCATCCCAGGCACACCCGAGAGACGTTTAGCTCCGATTGTCCCAGCTTGGTGTATTGCATCGTAACTCCTTTCCGGCGTATCCGCTTACGCCTTCTGCCCGCGCATCTGGTAGCGCAGGTAGTCCAGCCTTTGCAGCTGTTTTTCCTTCAAGTGAATCTCGTCCAGCGCCGCGTCCCGTCGCCGCTCCAGCATGCGCATGCGCTCCCGGGTGGTGTCCGCATCCGAAAGCAGCAGTCTCATATACTGCTCCACTTCCTCCGCGTCAAAACCCATGTCGTGCACCGCCATGATGGTGCTCAGGCGTTCCAGGTCCTGGTCGTCATATTGCCACACGCCCATGACCTGCTTGACAGCAGAGCACAGGCCCCAGCTTTCGTATTCATCCAAAATCGCGATGGGAATCTGGTAGCGTTTGCTCGCTTCCTCCTTGGTCATCAATCGAAAAACCCCTCTCACTTACTGAATTGGCCGCCCAGGCTCATGCATCGGGCGATGGTCTCCCCCGTGCGAAGATAGGTATAGCTGGGCATTTCAAAGAGCACCGGTTTGAACAGGTCGTAATCGATCTTCCCATTCGGGGAGAGAATCGCCTCGTCGGCATAGGTATGCAGAATCTTCAAAATAAAATTGTCAAACCCCGGCGTCGGATGATTGTCCTCCACCGCACAAACCATGGCCAGTCTGGCCCCGTCAATCACTGGAGCGCCTTCTTGCGTGATGCTGTAGGAGAACAGGCTGGATTTATCTGCCTTCGCGCCGCTCACGCAACCGGCCTGATCCGCCGCGGGCAGCATGCTTTCCTCCACGGAGTGCACACAGAGCACGCCGTGCTCCCGGATACCCCGGTTGGTGTAATGCGTCTGTGCTAGGCTCACCATAAGGTGATCATGCCCCATGATGCCCACGTGCCCGGCCAGCAGCCAGTTGGGCTTTCCTTCCACCATGGCCCCTATCACGACCAGCGGCATGGGGTAGAGTGCCAGCGTGTTGCCCAGATCCTTCTTCATTGGTCCATCCTCTCTTTTCTGTGCGTTGGTTCTAAACATAATAGGGATGCCCTATCAAGGACATCCCTATTGTAATGCAGGTGTGGCTTTCATGTCTAATACTTATCCAATATAGTCAGAAATGCTTTTAACGCATTTCTTGATATGGTCAATCCATGCGCTGACCGCAGGGGAGGTAACCTGCTGTTTTTTCCAAACCAGAACGGAACCGAGCCGAAGCGGCGGAGCCAGCGGAACGAAGCGCAACCCCGGATAGGCGCAGTCAAGCCGTATGGTCAATGCATCGCCAAAGCCGCTTTTCACCAGCATGGCGGCGTTGTACAGGAGATTATAACGAATCGGAATACGGAGTGGATCCACGCTGCCTCCAAACCAGTTGGCCAATTCATTTTGTACCAGAGCCCGACCAGGAAGCATCAACGAACGCTGCGCAAGATCTTCCGGATGAACGGCCTCAAGTGCCCCCAGAGGCGAATCTTCCCGTGTCAGGACTCCCCATTCCTCCTTGATGGGCACGCGTAAAAACTCATATCGGGAAATATCCACCGGTTCCAGCAGCAGGCCCGTATCCAGCGTTCCGTTTTCAATGCGTTCCTTGATCTGATCCGCATTGCCGCTATAAAAGCGGTAACTTACCTTGGGATGCCGCTGACAGTATGTGACAAGCATCTCTGCGAGTATGGATACGCTGCGCGTTTCCCCGCTACCGATCGCAATCTCACCGATCAGTTCTTCTTCCCGGGCCGCAAAATCCTTCTGTGTACGATCTGCCAGATCCACAATTTCCTGTGCCCGCCGCCGAAGTAACAACCCATCCGGTGTCAGGATGATGCGGTGGTTGCTGCGGACAAACAGCTTCGTGCCCAGTTCCTCCTCCAAATCCTGAATCTGACGGGACAATGTCGGCTGTGTGACATGCAAAAGCTGCGCTGCATGGGTGATGTTTTCCTCTCGGGCAATCATTAGGAAATACCGAAGCACGCGCAGTTCCATCGCATCATTCCCTTCCATGTATTATCTGTCTGGAATGATTGTATCATGTGGGTGCGAAAGGGACAACTACTTGATGAATCCCTTTTGGTCATTATGCTTCTGCGCGATGCAGAAATACAGCGAGCCGGGCAGCTATGGCAGAACTGTCCGGCTTGTCATGATTGTCTTTTTTCCTGGGGCTTCACTCCATAGGGTTTTCCCAGGAACCCTTTGTATCTACGCCGGTGTCGCTGGCCAGCCGCTCAAGCTCTGCCACCTCCTCCTGCGTCATGAAGATTTTCACGGCAGAGGCAGCCTCCGACACATGGGTGGGCTTTGTCACGCCAACCAGAGGAATGGTCCCTTTGCAGGCCGCCCATGCAATCGCCACCTGCGATACGGATGCGCCGTATTTTCTTCCGATCCCGCGCATGGCCGCAATCAGCTTCTCAAGCTTGGCAAGCACAGGATTGTATGTCGCGGCGCGCTGACTCCCCTCCGGCAAGGGATGACCGGTATCATAGCGTCCGCTGAGAGCCCCCTGTTCCAATACCATATAGGCAAAGAACTCCAGTCCTTTCTCCCGACAGTATTCCAATATGCCGGCTTTTTCAGAAGAACGATACAGAAGACTATAGTGGTTCTGTACCGCAGAAAGATGGTAACCTTCCGAAGCAAGAATTTCCTCGGCGCGTTTGATCTGGTCAAGATTGTGGTTGGAGACCCCGACCTGTTTAATCTTACCACTCCTGAGCAGAGGAATCAGGCAGGGCGTCCATCGCTCCACGTCGGCAGGATTGTGAATCCAGTACAGATCAAGGCTTTCCACGCCCAGACGGCTCAGGCTTCCCTCGCACATGACTGCCATGGCGTCCTCTCCGCTTTCGGAAATCTGAGGGGTAAACTTCGTGGATAGAATCACATCGTCATGGCCTTTGGCAAGCTTCCCCAGAATTGTTTCGGAAGCGCCCATGCCATAGACCACAGCGGTATCCCAAAGGGTCAGCCCAGCCTGCATGGCCGTGTCAAAAACCGGTTTCAATTCCTCAGCGCCCAAATGGTTGCCAAAAACCTGGTCCCCACCGACCGTACCGACGCCCCATGACCAAGTGCCCAGTGCGATACGGGGTGCTTGTTTCGTTTGATCCATGATCTTTTCCTTCCTGATTGGCCGGATTCGGTCCATCCTTGGTTGTGAACCTTTTTGTGCTGTTTTAGTCTAGTGTGGCATTTAACATATAATGTCTATTTTAGATTTCTCATCATGCTTATCAAGCACAGCAAGAAACAGGCTGTCAAAAAAGCATGCTGACAGGGTTACAGGGCCGTAACCCTCCAGGGAAAAGCCGGATGCAGCGACAGGTGCAATGGAATGCTGTTCATTGAGGCAAAGCATTCCATACTTCTTCAAGCCAGGAAGTAACTGCGTCCTCAGCTGTCTGCATCTGTTCAGAAGAAATGTCGAAGCCGGCAAGAATCTGTGCCTCGTCGCAGGCCAAACGAATTTCTTCCACACTTTTTCCGGGTCCGTAACCATTATGGGTGCAAAAGGGAATGATCACCTTGCCGGAAAAATCATGGGTTTCCAGAAAAGTCAAAACAGCTCTGGGAACAGAGTTTGCCCAAACAGGATACCCTAGGAAAATCACATCATAGGAGGACAAATTCTTCTCTGTATTTTGAAGCGCTGGGCGTGTATTGTCATCCGCTTCCCGGTGATTGAGATCAACAAGCGACTGAAAATCCTCGGGATAGGGTGCAAGCGTCTGAATGAGGAATTTGTCTCCACCGACGTTCTGCACAATGACATCGGCAATCGCTTCTGTTGTTCCAACGCGCTCTTCTTCCCGTAGGACAATACTTGCGGATGAAGAGGCATCCACGTCAGAAGCATAGTCAGTGTTGCCCATGCGGGAAAAATATGCGACGAGAATATGGTCTTTTTGCTGTGGCGCTGCTTTATCCTCTGCCAAAGAAGCTGCCGGCATCAAAAAGGCTGCCAATAGAAACGCAATATAGGCTCCTTTTCTTTTCATAGTAGCCTCCTTCTTTTCAATACAATGTTTGTCAGTGTCCTCTCCTGTTACCACATGTAACTTTCAATATACCAGCGGTCATCAAGAATCGCTTCGGCATTATGCGACAGCCTTGCAGAGGCATCCGGAACATAAACGTATCGGCAGGTTCTTCCTTCTATTTTTTGTGTCACTTCAAAGTAGTAACCCTCTTCCATCAGGCCAAAGCTTCTCAAATACCCATCATTTGCAGACAACTGTTTGATCACCCCTTTCACTAGATCGCTATCTGATCGTATGGCGTTCTCCAGCATGGTTCCTGTATAGCCGTGCAAGGCGGATGATTGCGCCTCGACTGAAACTGCAAACAGGCGCGATTGCCCCCCAGGGAGCTCCTGGATATTTGCAATTAGATCCTCCATCTCTTGATGGTAGATCTTCCAAAAGCTCTGCAGCGCTTGAAGACCCTGATCTGTAAGCGGAGCGCTTGCCAATATGCTGCCGGCATTGTTTGTCGTATTGCCATTCCCAGAAAGGCTGATGGGAGATCCCTCTTGTGCGATCTGGAGCCTAAACAGGCACAGCAAGGTGTCCTTGGTTCGCGCAGCGATTTCCCGGATATCGTAGTACTGCTGTCGGGCATAGGCGCGTGTGTCAACGTCTATCCCCGTTGCATGCATACCCATGCTTTCTGCTATGAATAGCGCGCGGTATAAGTGATAGCGTTGTGTTGTTATAACAATTCTTTTACAGCCAAAAACTTTCTCTGCCCGTTGCATACTCTCATAAGTCGAAAGACCTGCGTGATCCATAAATATTTTCTCGGAAGGAACCCCTCGCTCTACTGCATAGCGTTTCATGGCGTTCGCTTCATTCCAGGTCCCACGCCCCGGTCCACCAGACATGAGAAGCCGGTCGGATATACCCATGAAATATAGTTCAATCGCAACATCCAGCCGGTCTCGCAGCATCTGGCTTGGTGTTCCATCGGGACGCATTCCGCATCCCAATACCAAAATGCAGTCTCCCTCCAATGAATCTGCATCTGACAAGGAAACAATTTTGTTTCGTGCAGACATATACATGAACCCGTTGCTCACGCTTATCAACAAAACTGTAAATGCCAGTGCAAGCAATACCATTTTTCCAATCAAAAGCATTGCTCCTTGCCACAGCGACTTTCGAGTACGCTTCTTACTGAACAACTCCTGCTTTTTCCTCCTTTGTTTACAGAATCACGCACATCTGCCGCCAGCATACCTCCCCGGCTGACTTCCGAGCATAATGATTGTATATCAAGTTTCTCATTATGACTAATGCTTATTTTGTATTCTTAGATATGCTCAAAACACATGATTATACGAAACACATGTCATGGATGCACCGATTGAACACATCAGCAAGCCATTCGTGTTAAGCATTTCAAGGTATGTCATATAAGTATTTGCCAATAAAAAAACATGATCTTAAGATAAGACTGTAAAATTTATCTTGGAAGTGATTTGTTTGGACCGCGATATCGACCGCTACACACAAGCTTATCTTAATGCAGAGTTCGAAGAGATCATGGCGAGCTATCGCAGAAAAACGGTAGTATCTTTGCTAAACCCACTTCCACATCAATGCATGCTTGAAATTGGATGCGGCATGCACTCCATTAGAAATGACCTGCATGGAATAGAAAGTCTGACTATTGTCGAACCCAGCCGTCTCTTTCTCGCTAAGGCCAAGCAGGACTCAGCCTTCTGGCCTGATGTCCAGACGCACTTGGTGTGTGGCTTCTTTGAAAACGAGGCGAGCGTGTTGGCAGGGCGCCATTATGATCTGATTCTCATCAGCAGTCTTCTACATGAAGTGACGCAGCCGTCTGTGTTTTTGAAACAAGTGCGTACACTATGCGCTCCTCATACGATAATCCATGTCAATGTGCCCAACGCGCTTTCTCTTCATCGCCTGCTAGCAGTATCGGCTGGCATGATTCCTCAGCCTGACATTCTGTCACAGCGCAATATCATGCTTCAGCAGCATCATGTCTATACGTTTGAAGCGCTCAAGAACATGCTGATAAGCGCAGGTGATATCCAAGTGCTCGAGAAAGGCTCATATTTCATAAAGCCCTTTACGCATGAACAAATGCATCAGTGTGTTGCTCAAGGAATATTCGGAAAAAAGTTCTGGATGGTCTTTATAATCTTACAAAATACCTGCCTGAGCATGGCGCTGAAATCTATATAAACTTTCAATATGAACCCACAATGTCAAGCTAATCTCAGTTGTCCTCTCTATCACGATAAGAGATAATGCGTTTATTCTTCTGCTTCGCATAACGTAGTGTTGTGGCAGCTCCGCCCCAATCATGGAGAACATAAGCCACCACTGCATCGGCGGACTCTACCATCCAACGGTTTCTATATGGAATCGCAAAACGGCGCGGGACCGTTTCCAACGGTGGATATAGGGTGCTGTCATAGTCAGATGTGTTCCGTCCGGTATTCAGATAGGCTAGGACAAGAACCAGTTCAATGTGAGGGTACCTTTTTTTCTGAACTCTCAAAACGGATGCTGCCAAGCTGTCAAACGCACCATAACCGCCCAAATAAAAAGTAATCGCTCCTTGCTCAATCAGGTTCTCTGTAACGACATACAGCCATTTCTCTAT
>CALVVZ010000135.1 GCA_944364075.1 uncultured Clostridia bacterium | reverse complement strand
GGATGTGAAAGGCGATATTGCGCTGGCGCAGAACGGCATCATTGAAAACCATCAGCGGCTGCGGGAATTCCTGGAGGGCCAGGGGTGCGTGTTCGTCTCCCAGACGGATACGGAGGTGATCGCTCATCTGCTGCACTATCTTTACCGTGGGGATATGGTGCAGGCGCTGCGGGAGGCGTCGGGCATGCTGGAAGGCAGCTGGGCGCTGTGCGTGCTGCACCGGGGTGAGCCGGACAAGTTCTGGGCGACGCGCAAGGACAGCCCGCTGGTGCTGGGCCTGGGGCAGGGGGAAAACCTGGCGGCCAGCGACATTCCGGCCATTCTGGGCCATACCCGGGAGATTGCCCTGCTGGAGGACAAGGAAATCGCGGAGGTGCGGGCAGATCGCGTGCGCATCCTGAGCCCCATGGGTCACGAACGCCCTGTGCGCACCTTCCACGTGGACTGGGACGTGGCCGCGGCGGAAAAAGGCGGCTGGCCGCACTTCATGCTCAAGGAAATCCACGAGGAGCCGGAGGCCCTGCAAAAGACCTTCACCGCGCATGTGGACGCCCAGCGCATGACCCTGCGGGAAGAAGCCTTCCCCATGACGGCGCAGCAGGCGCAGGGGCTGCGGAAAATGAGCATCGTGGCCTGCGGCACGGCTTATCATGCGGGCATGATCGGCAAATACCTCATTGAGCGCCTGGCTCGCCTGCCTGTGGATGCGGAGGTGGCTTCCGAGTTCCGCTACCGCAACCCGATTCTGGGCGCGGAAGACCTGTGCATGGCCGTCAGCCAGAGCGGCGAAACGGCGGACACCCTGGCGGCCCTGCGGGAAGCGCGCAAATCCGGCGCACGGGTGATGGCGCTGACCAATGTGGTAGGTTCCTCCATGGCCCGGGAGACGGAAGGCAACGTGCTTTTTACCTGGGCCGGCCCGGAAATTGCCGTGGCGAGCACCAAGGCGTACATTACCCAGGTGGAGATGATGCTGCTCATCGCCGTGGACCTGGGACGCAAGCGGGGCGCCCTGTCGCCCCAGCGGGCGCAGCAGCTGCTGACCGACCTGGCGGCTTTGCCGGAGCAGGCCAAGCGCGTGCTGGAACTGGCCGGTGAGGCGCAGCGCTTTGCCAGCCGGCATTTTGACCGCAAGCATGTGTTCTATATCGGCCGCGGCCTGGACTGGGCCCTGGCCATGGAGGCTTCCCTGAAGCTCAAGGAGGTCAGCTATATTTTCTCTGAGGCCTACGCCGCCGGAGAGCTCAAGCACGGCACTATCGCCCTCATTGAGGAAGGCAGCCTGGTATGCGCGCTGCTGACCCAGCGGACGCTGGCGGAAAAGACCCTGTCCAATATCCGCGAGGTCAAGTCCCGGGGCGCGCACGTGCTGGTTATCTGCCCGGAAGACCTGTGTGAACAGGCCCGGGCTGTGGCGGATGAAATGTGGCTGATTCCCAACGTGCCGGACGAACTGGCGCCGCTGTTGGCGGTGATTCCTGTGCAGCTGTTGGCCTACTATATGGCGGTCAGCCGCGGCTGCGACGTGGACAAACCCCGCAATCTTGCCAAATCCGTCACGGTGGAATAACCGCATGGACAATGGCGCAACGCCCGTGTATAATGGAAGCGTTACCGGACTTGCACGAAGGAGGAAACGCTTCCATGAAGACGCGCGTGGTGATGCTGGCGGCGCTGCTGTGCATGCTGGCGCTGTGCGCCCAGGCGGAGGAAACGGCCGCCTGCACGTTGACCTATGCCAAGCAAACCGTGGCATGGGCGCCGCTGACCGATGGCGATCCGGCTACAGTCTGGTCGGGGAAAAAAGGAAAAACTGCCCAGTTCACCCTGGAGATACCGCAAGGCACCTGGGTGGGCGGGCTTTATCTGGAGGCGGACCCGCAACCCGCCTCCATTTGCGTGAAAACGAAAAATGCGCGCGGCAAGTGGGAGGAAACCTTTTCGGCGGAGCTTTCCTGCGCACAGGCCTGGGTGGAGCTGGACGAGGCGCTGACCGGGCAGGCGCAGCTGATCCTTCAATATGACGCCGCCGTGACGCCCGCGCTGGCGGAACTCCGGCTGTATGCGCCCGGAGAGCAGCCTGACCAGGCGCGGCAGTGGAAGCGCCCTGATGAAGTGGACGTGCTCTATGTTCAGGCGGACCCGCAGCTGCCTCTGGAGCGCCTGCGCGCCTGGACCGCGGCGGGAAAAACCGTGGCGGTAGCCGTGATGCAGGCGCCGGAAAGCGGCACGCTGCTGCCCTGGCTGGACGCGCTATGGGATGCCGGGGTGCGCGCAGCGCCATGCTTTGGGAACTTTCGGGCGCTGCAGGAAAAGGAAGCCGGCGATCCAGAAAAAGTCAAAAAGGCCTGGAGCGAAAAGAAACTTACCGCCTGGGCTGTATCCCGGCTTCGGGAAACGCGGCCGCTGTGTCTGGCCCAGAATGCCTCAGATACCGCGGCGGAACAGGCGGTCCGGGACATATGGCGTGCTGCGGTGCCCTTGGCGGCGCAAAGCGACTATGAGCTGGAGGATGCCGGTCTGCGCGGCCTGTGGTTGACGCCTTCCAGGACGCAGCAGGTGGAGCTTCCCGCGCTGCCCGACCGCGCCCAGGCGGAAGAGGCGCTCCGGGCAGCATTCGCGCAGGAGTTTGACCGGGCTGCGCACAGCAATGCCCAGGACATTCCCTATCCGCAGGGGCGTGACAGCGAAGGGTACCTCCCGGGAAATGAGTTTCTTTATGAGGACGAGGAACGCGGGCTGTGGGCCTATCTTTCCGAAACGCTTCAAGTGGAAATCGTGCGCTATGAGGATACGGACCCCATCCGGGTATGGTTTGAGGCGGAGGTGCGCTTCAAGCCCGAGGCGGAAACCTTCGGTTCCGTGCTATACGGCGCGGCATCCTTTCAGGGGCAGCAGACCTACCCGGAAACCCTGGCGCAAAGCGAGCAGCTGGTGTTTGCCATCAACGGGGATTATTATCCATACCGGGCGGACCGGGGGTACACGGTGGGAAACATCATCCGCCAGGGGCAGGTGCTTTACAGCGAAGCAGGCAAGCGGAACCGCGCATATCCCGTACTGGACAGCCTGGTGCTTCGGGATGACGGCTCCCTGGAAGTCTATGCCTTCGGTGAAACGACGGCGAAGGAAATCGCCGCCTCCCAAACGGCTCACGATATGTTCAGCTTTGGCCCCGTGCTGGTGCGGGACGGCCAATTGCAGGTGTATACCGGCTCGCACTGCGATGCGGACGAGCCGCGAATGTCTATCGGCATGATCGCCCCCGGCCATTACCGGATTATCATGGCGGAGGGGCGCATTTCCGGCGGTCCTGCCGGACTGGACCTGAATACCCTGGCCCGGCTGCAATACTGCCGGGGCGTAGAGCAGGCGTTTAATCTGGACGGAGGCAATACGGCTGTGATTCTGTTCATGGGCCGGAAACTGAACCGTACCGGCGCCATCGCCGGTACAGGGCTGGGCAGCCCGCGGAACATGCATGAGCTGGTGGGCGTGGGACATTCCCGGCAGGTGCATATGGATATGCTGGACGGTAAAAAGAAATAACCGGGCAGCGGCGTAGCAAAAGTGACGTCGGCCGTTCCTGCGCTTCCCCGAGGATGCTTGCCGGGAGGGACATACTTTACAGCGGAAGAAAGGCGGTGCATTTCTTCCGCTTTTTTTTGCTTTCTTCCCGCAGCTCAATCAGCCGGGCCTGGGCGCGCCCGATGGCCAGGGTGGTTCCACGCAGCCGAAAAACTACGGGGTCGCCAAAGGGCGCGCAAAACAGGTAAGTGACCTGCGTGCCTGGCGTAAAGCCAAGCGCCAGCAGCCTGTCAAGAGTCAGACCGCTTCCGTGGACGCGGCGGATTACGCCGGAGGATTGCTTTTGCAGGTTTTCTAGGGTGCGCATGGCACACCACCTCCCGCAGACAGCATATGCCTCCGGGGGTGCAAAAAGAGCGCGGCACGGGTAAACTGGTTCTGCCTGAACCATCCATTTCCTGAAACTTTGGGCCAACCATGGTCAAGCGACTGTTGTTGAACACCAAAAACAGCTGCCGCCGCTTTTTTATACGAAAACGGCTCCCCCATACGGGGGAGCCGCGAAGAGATGGGATGATTACTTGCCCATCTTCTCCAGGATCGCAGCGTGAGCCGCAGCCAGACGGGCGATCGGCACACGGAAGGGAGAGCAGCTCACATAGTTCAGGCCAACCTTGTGGCAGAACATGATGGTGCTCGGGTCGCCGCCGTGCTCGCCGCAGATGCCCAGCTTGATGTTGGGACGGGTCTGACGGCCCAGTTTGGCAGCCATCTCTACCAGCTTGCCCACGCCCTCGGTATCCAGACGGGCGAAGGGATCGCTTTCGAAGATCTTGTTGTCGTAGTACGCGCCCAGGAACTTGCCGGCGTCGTCACGGGAGAAGCCGAAGGTCATCTGGGTCAGGTCGTTGGTGCCGAAGGAGAAGAACTCAGCTTCCTGAGCAATCTCGTCGGCGGTCACGGCCGCGCGCGGAATCTCGATCATGGTGCCCACGTGATACTCGAGGGTCATGCCCTGCTCCTCGAAGACCTTCTTGGCGGTATCGTCCACGATCTTCTTCACGAAGGCCAGTTCCTTCCGGGAGCCAACCAGGGGAATCATGATTTCGGGCACGATGTCATAGCCGCATTCCTTCTTCACGTTGATGGCAGCCTGCAGCACGGCGCGGGTCTGCATCTCGGCGATTTCGGGATAGGTCACGGCCAGACGGCAGCCACGATGGCCCATCATGGGGTTGGACTCATGCAGGGCGGCGATCTTGTGGATCACTTCGTCCTTGGTCATGCCCAGGTTCTTGGCCAGCTCCTCGATTTCCTCGGTCATGTCCACATGGGGCACGAACTCGTGCAGCGGCGGATCCAGGTAACGGATGGTCATGGGACGGCCTTCCAGGGCCTTGTACATGGCCTCGAAGTCACCCTGCTGCATGGGCAGGATCTTCGCCAGCGCCTTTTCGCGCTGCTCCTTGGTGTCGGCCAGGATCATCTCACGCACGGCGGCGATACGGCTAGCTTCGAAGAACATGTGCTCGGTACGGCACAGACCGATGCCCTCGGCGCCAAACTGCACAGCCTGCTTGGTATCGCGGGGCGTATCAGCGTTGGTGCGGACCATCAGCTTGCGCGCCTTGTCGGCCCAGCCCATGAAGCGGGCGAAGTCGCCGGAGATGGAGGCTTCCACAGTGGGGATCATGCCGTCGTACACATTGCCGGTGGAGCCGTCCACGGAGATGCAGTCGCCCTCGTGGTACACTTTGCCAGCGATGATTACGGCATTGTTCTCTTCGTCAAACTTCAGGTCGCCGCAGCCCACAACAGCCGCGCGGCCCATGCCGCGGGCAACTACGGCAGCGTGAGAGGTCATGCCGCCGAAAGCGGTCAGGATGGCCTGGGAGAAGTCCATGCCCTCGATGTCCTCAGGAGTGGTCTCACGGCGCACCAGGATGACCTTTTCCTTGTTCTTGCCATGCTCGGCGGCGGCATCCGCGGTGAAGTAGATGGCGCCGGCGCCGGCTCCGGGAGAGGCGGGCAGACCCTTGGCGATGACGGGCGCCTTCTTCAGGGCGGCGGCGTCAAAGTTGGGGTGCAGCAGGCTATCCAGCTGCTTGGGCTCCACCTTCAGCACGGCTTCCTCCTCGGAGAGCACGCCCTCGTCCACCAGATCCACGGCGATCTTCAGCGCGGCCTGAGCGGTGCGCTTGCCGTTACGGGTCTGGAGCATGTAGAGCTTGCCGCGCTCGATGGTGTATTCCATATCCTGCATGTCGCGGTAATGATCTTCCAGGGTCTTGGCGATGCTCACGAACTGATCGTACACTTCGGGCATCTGCTCATGCAGCTGGGAGATGGGCTGGGGGGTACGGATACCGGCCACCACGTCCTCGCCCTGAGCGTTGAGCAGGTATTCGCCGTAGAGCTTCTTTTCACCGGTGGAGGGGTTGCGGGTGAAGGCAACGCCCGTGCCGGAGGTCTCGCCCATGTTGCCGAACACCATGGACTGCACGTTTACGGCAGTACCCCAGTCGCCGGGGATGTCATTCATGCGGCGGTAGTAGATGGCGCGGGGGTTGTCCCAGGAGCGGAACACGGCCTTGATGGCCTCCATGAGCTGTTCCTTGGGATCCTGGGGGAAGTCCACGCCCTTTTCGGCCTTGTAGATGGCCTTGAAGCGCTCCACGACTTCCTTCAGGTCCTCGGCGGTCAGGTCGCGGTCGAACTTCACGCCGCGCTTTTCCTTGAACTCGTCCAGCACGTCCTCGAACTTGCGCTTTTCGATTTCCATAACCACGTCGGAGAACATGGCGATGAAGCGGCGATAGGCGTCGTAGGCGAAGTGCTCGTTGCTGGTGAGCTTGGCCAGGCCCTTGACGGAAACGTCGTTCAGGCCCAGGTTCAGGATGGTGTCCATCATGCCGGGCATGGAGGCGCGGGCGCCGGAACGTACGGATACCAGCCAGGGATCATTTTCGTCGCCGAACTTCTTGCCGACGATCTCTTCAGTCTTGGCCAAAGCGTCGTAGATCTGCGCTTCGATGTCGGCGGCAATGACCTTGCCGTCGGTGTAGTAGCGGGTGCAGGCTTCGGTGGAAATGGTGAAGCCCTGGGGCACCGGCAGACCAATGCGGGTCATCTCAGCCAGGTTGGCGCCTTTGCCGCCCAGCAGTTCACGCATGTCGGCGTTGCCTTCCTTAAAGAGATAGACGTACTTCTTCTCCATGGGAAATTCCTCCTCGTTGGTTTTTCACAGAGATGGTACCTCTGTGTGGAACAGTCTGAGGAGACACAGCGTTTGCCGCTCAGACAATCCCTCACATATCCCTGAAATTATACTATTATTTTCCCGTTTTGGCAAGACGTTTACCAGGACAAACCGCCCTTTTCCGAAATTTTCCCCGCTGTGACCGGGACGCCGGACGGCGGATGTTTCTTTCCTGTATTCGGGAAGGGTTTGCCGGCGGACAAGGCGAAAGACTCTCCGTATGTATTTCCAAATCCTGGGCAAGGCGGGAGACAAGTGCCATGAGCAACAAGGATCATGTTCTTCATCAGCTGGATGCGCTGGGCGTTCCCTATGCATGCTATGAGCATCCGGCGGCCTACACCATGGAGGACTGCTACCGGCTGCCCTTTGTGACGCCGGATTTGCTTTTCTGCAAAAATCTACTGCTGTGCAACCGGCAGCAGACGGCTTTTTATCTGCTGGTAATTACCCCGGAGCGGGCTTTCCGCACGGCGGAGCTGAGCCGCGAGCTGGGCGTTTCCCGCCTCAGCTTTGCGCCGGAGGAGGCTTTGCCGTCTTTGCTGGGGTTGGAAAGAGGCGCCGTAAGCCCCCTGGGACTGTGGTTTGACCGGGAGCATCAGGTACGTCTCCTCTTTGAACGGGCGCTGCGCCGCCCCGGGAGGATTGCCTTCCATCCTTGCGACAACCGGGCGACCGTGGTTTTTGAACAGGAGATTTTCTGGACGCGTGTGGCGCCGGAATTGACGGATCAGTTCACATTGGTTTTATAACTTTTCCTGGAATATACCCGACAAGTCCTTCAAGGTTGCCTGGAATGGCATTGACATAGACCAAAAAAACTAGTACAATTTGTATAACAATTCTTTCGCGGAATCATTTCTTTTCTTCGCGCGATCAAGGAGGACAGATACATGCTGGCCGCGGCCATTCTGAATGCGGAATCCAATGAAAGGGAAATCCTGGAGAACGCTCTGCGCCGTTATTTGTCAGAGCATACATTGCGTATGGAAGTTTACGCCTACGCTCATGCCCGGGACTTCTGGGAGGCCCGGCAGCAAAGGTATTTTGAGCTGTTGCTGGTCATGGTGCGTCAGGGGGAGGGAGAAGGGATTAACCTGGCCCGGCAGCTGCGGGAGCGGGATCAGGAAACCCTGCTGGTGTTCATCAGTCCCGATGCGGGCTGGGCGGTGGAGAGCTATCGCGTGCGCGCTCACGACTACCTCCTGTGGCCTTTTTCCTATGCTCAGTTTGAGACCATGATGAATCTATGCGCCCGCACGCTGCGGCGGCGCCGCCCCTTTGTGGAGATCAAGGAAGGACGCCTGACCACCCGTGTGCTGCTGGAGGATATTTACTTTACGGATTACCATAACCATTATATCCAGATTCATTTGCGGGACCGGATAATACGCACCTACATGACTTTTCCGGCTTTTGCGGATCTGATGGCGTCCCATCCGCGCTTTTTGTGCTGCTACCGCAATGTGCTGGTCAATATGGACCGGGTCACCGCCGTGGAGGATCAGGATTTTTTGCTGGAGGACGGAAGCCGCGTGCCGCTTTCCAGAAACGGACGGCAGCTGATACTGCAGCGTTTTCATGATTACCAATTCGAAAAGCAGGAGTGCCGGGGCGACGTGGGATAAAAAACCAACGCGCCCGTCAGGGATGGGCGCGCAGACTGTTGAAAAAGGATGTTTTTTATAGGGTCGCAAGAAAAATGAAACTTCAAGCTCCGAACTTGCAAGCATTTCATAGCGTGTGGGCCCGAAGGCTTCCAAAGGGCGACCGGAAAGCCCTTTGGTCGCGCCCGCAGGCGCGAAACCTTTTGCAACAGGAAGAACGCATACAGAACTTGCAAAAGCG
>CALVVZ010000134.1 GCA_944364075.1 uncultured Clostridia bacterium | reverse complement strand
AGAAGTCCATCTGGATCTTCGGCGGCGACGGCTGGGCCTACGACATCGGTTACGGCGGCGTGGACCACGTGCTGGCCCAGAATCAGGATGTCAACATCCTGGTGCTGGATACCGAAGTGTACTCCAACACCGGCGGACAGGCTTCCAAGTCCACCCCCACCGGCTCCGTGGCGAAGTTCGCCGCTGCTGGCAAGCGGACCAAGAAGAAGGACCTGGGCATGATGGCCATGAGCTATGGCTATGTGTACGTGGCCACCGTGGCTATGAGCGCCAATCCCGCTCAGCTGCTCAAGGCCATGACCGAAGCCGAAGCCTATCACGGCCCGTCCCTGATCATCGCCTACGCGCCCTGCATCAACCATGGTATCAACATGGGCAAGGCGCAGGAGGAGATCAAGAAGGCTGTGGCCTGCGGCTACTGGCCCCTGTACCGCTACAACCCCGCCAAGGCCGAGGCCGGCGAGAATCCCATGACCATCGACAGCAAGGAGCCCACCGAGAGCTATCAGGACTTCCTCAAGGGCGAGGTGCGCTACACCTCCCTGGCGAAGATGTTCCCCGATGCGGCTGCCAAGCTGTTTGAGGAGTCTGAGGAAGACGCCAAACTCCGCCGCGAGAACTACAAGAGAATGGCTGGCCAGGAGTAAAACTTCCCGGCTGCACGTCCCCGCTCTCTTTCGGGAGAGCGGGGATTTTGTATGTCTACTGCGAATTGTCAGGTTTTTCCTGACGCAAAAGCGTTCATTTATTCGTTTTCTACTGTGAAGGGCGGCCGCGTCCGGGGACTTGGTTTCCCGCCGGGGCTGTGATACAATGGAACACGGAGTTACGTGCGCGTAACCTTTCCAAGGAGGACGTAAGCATGAAAGCAGGTTTTCTTCGCGGCGCGCTGGCCGCATTGCTGGCGCTGTGCCTGGCCGTTACGGCTGCGCCGCTTCCGGCCCTGGCCACCGACGTGGACGCTGCACCCCTGACCGTGCGCAGCGCGGCCACCAACGGCATGGTGCGGGTCTATCTCTCCTCTTTGGGAAGTCCCACGCAGTTGGATATTACCGTATCCGGCAGCTATACCCTAGGTGGAAATACCAGCCTGGCCATGAGCAGCGGGGAAACCGTGCGCGTTACCTTTGATACGCAGACGGGCATGATTTCTCTCACGCGCAACGGGCAGACCACCGCCATGGGACAGGAAGTGGCTTTCCGGCGGCATGCCACCTCCGGCACAAGCGGACTGAAAATTGCCCAGGCCCGCAAGAGCGGCAACCTGTATCCCGGCGATTTGTATCTCAAGGCGCAGAAAAGCGGTTCCGGCTACCGGCTGTACCCCATTGTGCATGTATATATTGAATATTACCTGAACGGCGTATTGCCCTATGAGATGGGCAACAGCGCGCCCATGGAAGCGCTGAAAGCGCAGGCGGTGGCCGCACGAACCTATACGCTGAACAAGATGAACACCCGCGCTTCCTCATTGTATGACGTAGTGGACACCACCAACGATCAGGTATATTACGGCAACTCGGACAGCACCGCCAACTGCACTGCCGCCGTGACGGCCACCAAGGGAATTGTTCTGACCAACGGAGGGAAGTTGACCTCCTGCTATTATACCGCTTCCAACGGCGGGCAGACGGAAAGTGCCGCCAACGCCTGGGGCAGTTCCGGGTACAGCTACCTGACGGTGAAGGACGACCCCTTCGACCTGATGAACACTGCCGCCACCGTGCGTTCGGCTACCATCTATGCGGATTACGATGCCACGGGCCAGAAAGCGGGGCTTACTTCGCTGCTGAACAGCAAGGCGCAGGCCGCGCTCAGCGCGCAAGGGACCAGCGGCAGTATCACGAAGATTACCGGTGTAACGCCCCATACGCCCAAGTTTGCCAGTCCCAGCCGCCTGTATAGCAAGGTGGACTTTGACGTGGTTTGTCAGACGCCGGGCGGGGACGTGTCGCTGACCCTGACCTGCAACATTTTCACCGAGCTGGAAACGGCGCTGGGACTGGGCATTAACGGTTCGGCCAACGAGCTGTGGAGCGTGAAGCAGTCCGGCAGCAACTGGATTTTGCAAGCCCGGCGCTATGGGCATGGCGTGGGCATGAGTCAGCGGGGCGCCATGCAGATGGCCAGCATGGGATACACCTATGATCAGATTCTGGGCTTTTATTACGAAAACTCGGTACGGGTGCAGTATACCTTCACCCACACCATCCTGTCGCCCGTGGAGAGCGGCGGCGACGATGTGCTGACCTCTACGGAGGAGCCCGCGGAGATTACCGGCGGGGACGCTTACACCGCGACGGTCAAGCTGATTGCCAATGACGATCGTCTGGCCATTCGTAGCAGCGCATCCGAGAGTGGACAGATTCTGACATCGCTGGTCAACGGCGCGCTGGTGTCCGTCATCAGCCGCGGCGACAGCTGGACGCAGGTAAAGTATGGCGATATTGTGGGCTATGTGCAGACGAGCGCCCTGACTTTCCAGGGCACGCCCACCGGCGGCACGGAAACCGCGGTTACAACCATTACCGGATATGCCACGGTAAGCGTATCCGGTACGCTGAACCTGCGCGAAAGCGCGAGTACTTCGGCTCGCGTGGTAACGACGATTCCCGATGGCGCGGTTCTGCCGGTGTTTGAGCAGACCGCCGGCTGGGCCAAGGTACAATACGGTGCGCAGACAGGCTATGCGTCCACGGATTTCCTGGTTTTTTCCGCCACGTACCCCGGACAGGTGGCTGACCCGGACGGGAACGCGGCCACGGTGACGCTGGCATCGGGAAGCGGTTCGGTGAATCTGCGTGCCAGTGCCTCCACCTCCGCCCAGGTGCTGGCGCAGCTGCCCCACGGTACGGTGGTCACGGCGCTGCGGAACGACGGAGCCTGGTGCCGGGTGTATGTGAACGGTACCTACGGATACATCATGACCTCCTACCTGACCTTCGGCGGGTCTACGGAGCCGCCTGTGGAGAATACCTCGCCCTTGCAGCCCGGCGAGGTGGAGGCGGTGGTACAGTGCATAGACGCAACGCTGCCGCTCTTTGCGGCCGCGGATGCCTCCAGCGCCGTGCTGGCGCAGATTCCCCGCGGGGAGAGCATTGTGGTGACCCAGCGGGCCACGCCTTTTTCCCAGGTGCGTTACGGTACGCTGACGGGCTATGTGGCCACGGTATCCCTCACCTTCCCAGGAGACGATCAATCTGCCACCATCCAGTCCTATGCCCGGGTGACCACGGCCTCCGGGAGCCTGAATCTCCGCGCGCTGCCGCAGACGGGCAGCCGGATCCTGCGCACCATCCCGCGCAACAGCCTGGTGGGAGTGCTGGAGGAGGGCAGCGAATGGTGCCGGGTGATTTATGAGTCCAGCATGGGCTATGTGATGCGCTCCTTCCTCACCTTCGAGAACCAAGCGACGGATTCCGGGGACGGCACGCTTTACGCGGTGGTGACCACGCCCTCCGGCACGCTGAACCTTCGGGCGGTGCCTTCGCGGGACGCGCATGTGCTCTGTACCATTGAACCCAATACGCGCCTGCCGGTGCTGGAAAAGGGCGCCAGTTGGAGCCAGGTGAACTATGGCGGCGTGATTGGCTATGTCATGAATGAATTCCTGGTGTTCGAGGCGGCCCAGCCTACCGCTACGCCGGAGGCAACCGCCACCCCTGTTCCCGACGCCGGGACGCCGACCTCGACACCGCTACCCACCGCCGCGCCGGACGGAGGGACTGAGGCAACGGCATTACCCACCGATGCGCCCGGAGATGCGACCGAGGCAACGGCGCTGCCCACCGCCGCGCCGGACGGAGGAACCGAGGCAACGGCCCTACCCACTGCCGTGCCCGGGGGCGCGACCGAGGCAACGGCGCTGCCCACCGCCGCGCCCGCAGGAAATACGGCCACGGTGGTTACCGGCGGCGGCAGCCTGAACCTGCGGGCAAGCGGAAGCACCGCGGCCCGGATACTGGTGCAGGTTCCCGAGTATGCGCAGGTGACGGTGCTGGCCTCCGGGAGCATTTGGAGCCAAGTAAGCTGGAATGGTTTTTCGGGCTATGTGATGACCAAGTACCTTTCCCAGGGCAGCGTGCCCACGGGTAGCGTGGCCACGGTATATACGGTTTCCGGGAGCCTGAACCTGCGCCAGAGCGCCAGCACGGGCGCGAAGGTGCTCGCGCGTATTCCGCGCTTGCAGCAGCTGACGGTGCTGGAATCCGGTACCGTATGGTGCAAGGTGAGCTGGAGCGGCATGACCGGTTATGTGCAGACGCAATTTCTGCGCTTTGACAGTGCGCCGACAGCAACGCCGGGCACAACCGCCACGCCAGTGCCCGGCGGCGTATCCGCCTGGGTATGGACGCCCTCGGGCAGCCTGAACCTGCGGGAAAATCCCTCCATTATCGGACGCCTGCTGCGCAGCATCCCCCGCTTGGCGGAGCTCACGGTGCTGCAGCAGGGGAGCGGATGGTGCCTGGTGAGCTACCAGGGAACCATCGGCTATGTGATGTCCACCTACTTGACCTATACCAACCCGTTGACGCCCAGCGTGACCCCTGCGCCGGGCGCCACCGGCGGGGAAGCCTGGGTATGGACGCCTTCGGGAAGCCTGAACCTTCGGGAAAGCCCCTCCACCGACGCGCGCATTCTGCGCACGATTCCCCGCCTGGCGGAGCTTGCAGTGCTTCAGCAGGGGACCGTATGGTGCCAGGTGACGTATCAAGGCTTGACGGGCTATGTGCAAACGCAGTTTTTGACCTTTGCCTCGCCGCAGGCTACGGCTACCGCAACGCCTTCCGCTACGCCCGCGCCTACCGCGACAGGTACGCCCGGCGCTTCCTATGCGGCCTGGGTGCTTACGCCCTCGGGCAACCTGAACCTTCGGGAAAGCCCTTCCACCGACGCGAAAATTTTGCGGCAGCTTTCACCCCTGAGCCTGGTGACGGTGTATGAAACTAACGGCGCATGGGCCCGGATCAGCTACCAGGACGTGATGGGATACGTGCAGACGCAGTACCTGACCACGAACAATCCCAGCCAGGCCACGGCTACGCCCACACCCGGCGTCACGCATGCGTCTGCATGGGTTTCCACGCCTTCGGGCGGGCTGAACCTGCGGCAAAGCGCCTCGACTACGGCGTCGGTGCTGCGGGTGATTCCCCAGCATGCGCAGGTGACGGTGCATAACCGGTATGGCGAATGGGTGCAGGTGGACTATCAGGGAACGACCGGCTATGTGCAGGCGCAGTACCTGACCTACACCAGCCCGGCGCAGCCCACGGCCACCGCCACCACAGGAACGAGCTCTACCGCCTGGGTGCTTACGCCCTCGGGAGAGCTGAACCTGCGGCAGGAGGGTTCCCTCAATGCCCGGATCCTTTGCACCATTCCGCGCCTTGCGGAGGTGACCCTGTATTCCTGGGGGACTTCCTGGAGCTATGTGGCCTATCAGGGCATCGTGGGCTATGTGCAGTCCAGCTATCTGACCTTGAACGATCCTGGGACGGGAAATATGACCACGCCCGTGCCCACGTCAACGCCTGCCCAAATCACGAAAGCCTGGGTATGGACGGCCGCAGGTGGCTTGAACCTTCGGGAAAGCCCTTCTGGCGACGCGCGGATACTGTCGGTTATTCCGCGGTTGGCCCAGGTGGAAGTGCATGCCACGGCCAACGGCTGGAGCCTGGTGTACTACGATGGGGATGCAGGGTATGTTCAATCAGCGTTCCTGACCGAAACACAGCCCCCCTCCGGGGAAACCGCAACCAGTACGCCGGCATCCACGGCCGCCCCGGAAACGGCGCCGGCAACGCAAGCGCCTACCATGCCGCCCAGGGACCCCACCCTGCGGGAGGTAGGCAACGTGACCGCAACGGTGGGCGACGCCACCATTGGCTTGTATCCCTTCTGTACTTCGGACGTGGCGGAGCTGGCGCTGATGGCGGACGGCACGGCGCTGACGGTTTTGCAGCAGGGCGATACCTGGTGCATGGTCCGCTGGGAGGCGCAGCAACTGGAAGGCTATTGTGAGACACGCTACCTGATACTGACGGAGGGGAGCGCGCCATGAACGATGACGAACGATTGGATGACCTGCAATTTGCCGGCTTAAAGATTCTGCAAAAAAACACGGGATTCCGATTTGGCATGGATGCGGTGCTGCTCAGCGACTTTGTACGCGCCGACGCCTCGGCTACGGTGGCTGACTTTGGCACAGGCACGGGGATTTTACCGCTACTGCTATGGGGGCGGGGAAAAGGAAAGCGTTTCGAGGCTTTTGAGATTCAGCCGGAGATGGCGGATATGGCCCGGAGAAGCGTGGAGATGAACGGATTGAGCGAATATATCCATGTTCATCCTGTGCCGGTGGAACAAGCGCCGGCGCTGCTGTCCCCGGGCAGCGTGGATGTGGTTGTATGCAATCCGCCCTATGGCGCGCCGGGCGCAACGCTTCATAATCCCCATATGGACAAGGACCTGGCCCGGCATCAGGATGCCCGGGGTTTGAAACCCTGGTTTACAGCCGCATACCGGCTGCTGCGGGGACGGGGACGCATGGCGCTGATCTATCCTGCGCCCATGATGCTGGCGCTGATGAACGATCTGTCCCGGGCTGCATTGACCCCAAAACGTTTTCGGTTGATCTATCCGCGGGAAGACAGGCCGGCAAATCTGGTGCTGGTGGAGGCGGTGAAAGATGCCAAGCCCACCCTGCAACCGGAACCGCCGCTGATCGTCTACCAACGCAATGGCGCCATGACGGAAACGCTGCGAAAAATATATCATCTGGAGACGTAACATCAGGGGCGCGCTGCGGTTTTGCTTTCCTGCAGCGCGTCCCGTTTTGTTGTACACCTCCTTGGATGCAGCGGGCGTTTCCATGCCGCCTGCGAAAAAGTACATTTTCGACGATTCAAAAAAGGACTGCTGCCTTTCGGTTGACAACAGTCCGTTTGTTATGGTTACGGTTCGCACAGCGCGGCGACCAAGGACGATAGCAAAGCGTCACGGTTTTCCGGCGTGACTTGCAGCAGCGTAACGTCTGTACGCGCGGTAATCTCCCGTATCAGGAGGCTGTCACATTGCTGCAGTACGCCCAGCACGCGCTTGCTGCTGTTTAGGCAGGACAGCACCTGCGCACAGAAAGCGTCTGCCTGGCGCTCCAGTTTGCCAAGTTCATCCATCAGGAGAAAGGGCGCGGCGCTTTCCAGGCTGCGGTGCAGAATCTCCACGCCGTTCTCGTTGAATACATCTAGCACCGGAACGCTTTTGCGGGGGCCGGTGCGCACGGAAACAATGCAGTCGTTGCTGGCAGGGTCCATTTCCACCCGGCCGTGTAGGAGAAATCCCCGGCGCAGCCCGTCCATGGTCAAAAGCCGCGTCTCAAAGCCGGCACAGTGCAGATTCAGGCTTTCGATCAACCGTCGCAGTAGCGTGCTTTTGCCCACCTGCTTTTCACCCGTGAGGAACACATGCCGGGCAAGGCGTAACGGTTCAGCCATGGGTAGCCTCTTTCCAGGAGCGGATCAGCGCCTGCTGCTCCCTGGTCAGGGTCAGAGTTTCGCCGTCCACCGTAACCTGAACGCCTGCGTTTTCCTGCTTTTTCAGGTGATGGTGACAACCGCACTGGCAGAAACCGTCGTCCGTCACCCCGGCCACGGGCGGCAGCGGCTCATCCAGGGTGGGACTCGGCTGCGCGTCCGGGACATGCTGGTCGATGAAGTCCAGCAGGGCGGCCGGGTCGGTCAGAGCATTGAAACGGGGAAGGGGCAGCTCCTCGTCTGTGGCGCTGATACGTCCCACAAAAGCCAGGGTCAGCCCGTTCATACGGGGCAGCGCGTCCGCGGCGGTATGCGCGGCAACCAGGCGCGGCACGGGGGAAAGGTAATCCCCTTCCAGCAGCACATAATCCAACCCGGCATAGCGCTCCATCAGCCGGGAAAGGGGAAGCGCCTCGGGATAGAGCAATGCGGTTTCGTGGCGGGCGCGGGCGCAGACCAGCGCGGCGCCTGCGCGCGTATGCCGCGCCGTGTTGGATTTGGGTTGATCCATGGAAAAGGTAGGGCAGAACACGGTCTTGCAGGTACCCACCGTTTTGCCCCTGCGGCGGATTTCTTCGATCAGCGCGGTAACGGTGCTGGTCTTGCCGGACTTCCGGATGCCCACAATGGTCAGCAGCTTCATGGAATCATACTCCTTCATCCGAAATAAAGGCGACGGGATTTTTCATGCGCCGCCGCCGGGTGGCGTCCTGAGGGAAAACCACTTGCCAGCCGCCTGCGGCGAGGGGGACCAGAAGCGCGCAAGCGGCGTCCGCGGCGGACACAAGCAGTACCGCGCCGTCATCGCACCGGATGCGCACGCGCGTCTGCGGCGGTACCGTCAGGGCCTGGAGCAGCGGAACGCCGCAAAGCGCTTCTTTCCGGGCTTCCCCGGAAGCACTGGTGGTATGCGTTACTGCGCTGACGCGGGGCAGGGATTCCCAATCGGGCCGTAAACCGGTCATAGCTCCGCCTCCCCCAACGGAATGTACATGTCATGCCGGGTGAAACTGCCGTGCTCTCCACCGCTGCCTCGCCGATGCGCGCCGTGGTCAGCGCAGAGGATTGCGTGCCCATGGAAAGCGGCGCAGAGCTGTTCCACAGC
>CALVVZ010000133.1 GCA_944364075.1 uncultured Clostridia bacterium | reverse complement strand
CGGGCGCGACCAAAGGGCTTTCCGATCGCCCTTTGGAAACCTTCGGGCCTCATACGCTATGAAATACTTGCAAGTTTGGGAACCTAAAGCTTCATTTTTCTTGCGGTTGCATGAAAAACACGCCTTTTGCAGCAGCCTGGGAGCCGGGGCGTTCAGGCGTCCCGGCCCTCAGGCTGTTGACATCGTATAGTTCTTTGCCCCGCGGGGGACGGTTCCATAGGGTATCTTCTTCTGTGCGTCCGCGGCAGTCATTCCCGCGCCGCACCGCTTATCCCTGCGGCGTCTCCGAAGCCTGACCGGGCGTGTGCGCGGCGTCCTCTGCGGCGGCCTTGCCAATGAGTCCGCCGGTGGTCACGTCCCGAAGCATTTGCGGAATGTCCACCCCCACGGCGGACTTCATGGCTTCAAAGGTTTGCAGCATGGTGCCCGCGGTGTCCCGGGCCATGGAGGAAGCCGCGCCCTCGCCGAAGAGGATGATCTTCTCGGTCTTGCTCAAGGGTTCGGCGACGGCCCGCGCCATTTCGGGCAGCTTCTCAATGAGCATATCCAGCATGGCGGCCTGGCCGTACTGCTTCATGGCTTCGGCGCGCTTGAGCAGGGCTTCGGCCTCGGCCTCGCCCTTGAGGCGGATGGCCTCGGCTTCGGCTTCGCCCCGCAGGCGAATGGCTTCGGCCTCCTTCTGGGTCATGACCAGTTGGGCCTCGGCTTCCCGCTCCTGCTTGTACAGCTCGGCGTCGGCCCGGGCCTGGATCACCTGCTTCTCGGCCTCGGCCTGGGCGATTTGGGCGTCGCGCTCGGCCTGGGCCTTTTCGCGGACCTCCACGGAGAGGCGCTCGCGCTCAATTTGCACCTGCTGGGCCTGCAGCTCGGTTTCCTTTTGCAGGCGGATCATCTCCGCGGCGGCGCGCTCGGTTTCCAGGGCCTTGCGGCTGCTTTCCTGCTGCACCTTGTAGGCCAGGTCGGCTTCCGCCTTGGCCCGGTCCTGGGCGGCGCGGTATTCGGCCCGGCGCAGCTCCAGTTCCTTGTCCTGCTCGGCGATGTGGGCGTCGGCCTCGGCCCGGGCCTTGTTGCCCTCCTGGTCGGCGATGGACTGGCGAATCAGGGTATCGCGCTCGGCCTCGGCACGGGCAATGTCCGCGTCCCGCTTCTTTTCGGCGATGTTGCGCACCGCCAGGGTGTCCAGCACGCCGTCGTTGTCCGAGAAGTTCTGGATGGTCAGGTTGACGATCTCCAGGCCCATGTTCTTCATGTCGGCGGTGGCGGCCCGCTGGGTTTCCTGGGCGAACTTGTCCCGGTTCTGCACCAGGTCGGCGATGGTCATGCGCCCGATGATCTCGCGCATGTTGCCCTCCAGCACCTGCATGGCCACCGCGGCGATGTCCGCCTGCTTCCAGCCCAGGAACTGTTCCGCCGCCGTGGCTACGGATACGTCGTCGCTGCCGATTTTGATATTGGCCACGCCGTCCACCATCATGCCGATGTACTCCTGGCTGGGCACGGGCTGGGTGGTCTTGATGTCCACCTGCATGATGCCCAGGTTCAGCTTGTCCACCCGCTCAAAGAAAGGAATGATAAACGTCGCCCCGCCCCGGACGATGCGGTAGCCGAACACCTTGACCACGTCCCGGCCCGCGTCGTCCTTCACCCTGTACTTGTGCCGCCGCCCGGAGACGATCAGCGCCACGTTGGGGGGCACCTTCACATAGTTGCGGAAGAAGGCGATGAGCACGATCAGCGCCGCCACGCCTATGGCCACATAAGCATACCAGTCCTCCCAGAAAAACATGTCTCCACCTCCCATAATATGCCTGCGCCGCGCAGGCGGATCAACTTAGTCGCTTTCCCCGGTAAGGTATTTCGTCAATTCCCGGAACAGGGGATGCGAGGGGTCCAGCACCAGGGTTGTGTCCTCGTCCACGGAGGCTTCCAGCGCCTGCAGCGCCCGCCAGTAAGCGTAGAACTCTGGATCGGCGGCATAGGCCTGGGCAAAGATTTCCAGGGCCTGGGCGTCTGCCTCGCCGCGGATCACGCCCGCCTGGCTCACCGCTTCGGCCTCGATCTGCCGGGCTTCCAGGTCCGCGGCGGCCACGGCCTTTTCATAGTCCTCGTTGCCTTCGCTGCGCAGCTGCTGGGCCACCTTGGTCCGGTCGGCCTCCATGCGGGCGTAGGTGCTCTCCAGGTTGGCGGCGGGCAGCGTGGTACGGTGTACCTGGATGTCCTTCACCTCAATCCCCCGCAGGCACATATCGTCGTTGATGGCGGCCAGCCCCTGGCTCAGGGCCGCGTTCAGCGCTTCCTTGTTGGAAACGAAGTCATCGGCGTTCATGCGGTTGATGGCCTGGACAATAACGGGATGAATCAGGTTGTCCAGCTGGTTTTCCGCGGCGCTCATGCTACCCAGCTTCAGGCTGAACAGCGCCGGGTCCATGATGTGCCACTGGGCATAGGTGGTGATGTAGTACTGCTTCTTTTCAGCGGTATTCACCACTTCGCTATCCGAAATATAGGTATACAGGCGGGCGGAATACTTCTGCACCTTGTCCACAAAGGGGAGCTTGAATTGCAGCCCGCTGCCCGTCTGGATGGCCACGTCCCCGGAAGCGGTGATCTCGTTGGCCAGCTGTTGGGCGTAAAGGGTATGGAAATCGTTGCGGTCGTTGAGAATGATGCGGGTGATGACGCCGAAGCGGCTGACCACCGCCTGTTCGCTTTCCCCCAGCACGAAGCAGCTTTCGCTAATCAACACCGCCAGCGCCAGCATCAGCATTCCTGCCAGGATGATTCGCCGGCTGTTTTTCTGCCAGAAGGCCCTGCGGCGGACCTCCTTTTCATTGATGGGGCGCACCCGCTCCTCAGGACGGGGCGCGCTATTCGTTTGCCATTGCATGGTCTGTATTTCTCCTTTACTCCAGGGTGGCCGCGGCCTCCTGGGCGGTGGCCACATCCTCCAGGGTGAGCAGCTTGGTGGTGCCTGCGCCATCGGTAAGGTAGAGCTTGCCGCTGCCGGAAAGCACCTTTTCCAGCGTTTCAATCATCAGCCGGGTACGGGTGATCTCGGGTGCGGAGCGGTATTTTTCATACACGGCCGTGAACACGGCGGCCTCCGCCTCGGCGGCGGCCACGGTCTCGGCCTTGTAGCCCTCGGCCTCCTGCACCAGGCGGTAGGCATTGGAACGGGCGGTAGGCAGCACCTCGTTCTTGTAACGCTCCGCCTCGTCCTGACGCTTGGTCTTTTCATTCTTGGCGTTGTTCACGTCCTCGTAGGCGGAAGCCACCTCCGTGGGCACGGTGATGTTCTGGATACGCACGTTGTTGATTTTGATGCCCACCTCATAGCTGTCGATAAGCGCCTGGAAATCCGGCAGCACCTGCTGCTCGATCTCCTCCTTGTTCAGCAATGCGTCGTCCAGGGGACGGCTCTGCACGTTGCGGCGGATAACCGCCTCAAAGGCCAGCTGCATGGTGCCTTCGGGGTCGTCCGCGTCAAAGCTGTACGCCTTCACGTCCCGAATGGTGTACTGATAGATGGCTTCCAGGCGGACGATGCTGTTGTCCGCGGTGAGCATTTCGCTTTCCTCCAGCACATCCACGTACTTGGCCGCGGTGTTGGCCGTGCCCCCGGAGGTGGTGCGAAAGCCGTACTCCTGGGTGTGGATGGTGGTCACGCTCTCCGCAATGACCTGCTGCGCCAGAGGAACGCGCCAGTACAGGCCCGGTCCCTTGACATCGGTGACCTCGCCGAAAGTGAGCACCAGCGCTTCCTCGCCCTGTCCCACCCGGTAGCATCCTCCGGCCGCCAGCAGCGCTACCGCCACCAGCAGCGCTACGGTTACCGCCGTTCGGGTTTTCCATTTGTGTTTCATGCTTTACTCCTTTTTCCGAGGCGCCGGACACGCCCCGCCGTCGTTTCGCTGACAGCGTACCATAATCAAGGGAAATTGTCAGCGGATTTTTTGTAAAATCCTGCTTTTTCCTGCCCAAATATGCAAAAACGGCGCGCCAAAGCAGCGCAAACCCCGGAGCGGCGGGGGAAATCCGCTCCGGGGCGCGCCTCAGCCCAGAGCCACGTCCAGCACGGTCATCAGGCAGAAGCCCGCCATGGTCCACCAGGCGGCCGGACGCTGCGCCCGGGAGGCCTGGCTCTCCGGGACCATCTCCGTGAGAATGACCCAGATCATGGCCCCGGCAGCAAAGCACAGCAGGAAGGGCAGGGCCTGGCGCAGGGTGGCGGCCAGCAGCGCGCCCAGCACGGCGCTCACCGGTTCCACAAAGCCGCTGAGCTGGCCGAAGAAAAAGGCGCGGCCGCGGCTCATGCCCTCCCGGCGCAGGGGCAGGGAAACCGCCGCCCCCTCGGGGAAGTTCTGCAGGCCGATGCCCAGGGCCAGCATGCACGCGCCGCCCAGGGCCGCCGCGCCGCCGCCCCCGGCCAGCGCGCCGAAGGCCACGCCCACGGCCATGCCCTCGGGAATATTGTGCAGGGTAATCGCGCCGATGAGCAGCTGACAGCGCCGGGCGGAGCCGCCGTCGTGCCGGGCCAGGTTCAGGCGGTGGCACACCCGGCCGCCCACGTCCACCGCCGCCGCGCCGCAGAGGATGCCCAGGGCCGCGGTGAGCCAGCCGTTCATGGCCAGGGCCTCCGCCTGCTCCAGCCCCGGCAGCAGCAGCGACCAGAAGGAGGAGGCCATCATGACCCCCGCGCCGAAGCCCAGCATGCAATCCATGCCCCGGGAGGAAAAGCGCCGGGTGAGCAGCACCAGCGCCGCCCCCAGAGCCGTGACCCCCCATGTAAACAGTCCCGCCAGCCCGGCGTACAGCACGCACGTGCCCAGGGAAGTGAAATTCATACAGGAATCGCCTCGCTTTTTTCGCGTTGGTGCAGTCGCACAGTTCAGGCTATGCGGGAAAAAAGGCTTTGGTCACACCGCTTGACAGCGGACGCGGATGCTGTACAATAGGAGGCAGAAAACGACCCCCGGCAGCCAAGAAATCCCCGGACTGCAATCCAAACGGAAAGGAAGGCTATACCATGGCAGTGCCATTTCAAGGGCTGGGCGTTACGCCCGCCAACCTGCTGCTGCCCCGGGAAGGGGTCCATCCCACCACCTGGGCGGTGCTGGCCTGCGACCAGCATACCTCCGAGCCCTCTTGGTGGGAGGAAACCGCCCTGGAGGTGGGCGACGCCCCCTCCACCCTGCGGCTGATCCTGCCCGAGTGCTATCTGCGGGAGAGCGACACGCGCATTCCCGCCATCCATCAGGCCATGGAGGCCTACCTGCGGGACGGCATACTGACCCCGGCGGTGACGGAGGGGATGATCCTCACGGAGCGGTATACCGCCTCCGGGGCCCGGGTGGGCCTGGTGTGCGCCGTGGACCTGGAGCAGTATGACTATGCCCCCGGCAGCAAGGCCCTGGTGCGCCCCACCGAGGAGACCATCGCCGAGCGCATTCCACCCCGGCAGCGCATCCGCGCCGGCGCGGCGCTGGAGACCAGCCACATCCTCCTGCTCATGGACGATCCCCTGCAAACGGTGGTGGAGCCCCTCTACGACGCCCGCGGGGAGCTGCGGCCGCTGTACGATTTCCCGCTGATGCGGGGCGGCGGCCATCTGCGGGGCTGGGCCGTGGAGGACGGCGCCCGGCTGGAACAGGTGCGGCAGGCCCTGGTGAAGCTGCTCAGCCGCCAGACCGGCGGCGCGCCCCTGCTCTTCGCCGTGGGCGACGGGAACCACTCCCTGGCCACGGCCAAGGCGCACTGGGAGGCCGTGAAGGCCACCCTCTCCCCGGCGGAGGCGGCGGTGCATCCCGCCCGCTACGCCATGGCGGAAATCGAGAACATCCACGACGATGCTCTGACCTTTGAGCCCATTCACCGCTTTCTCACGGGCATCAACGGCTATGAGCTCATGCAGGACTGGACCTATTACTGCGAAATCCACGGCATGGACCTGAGCGAGGTCACCCGGCCCGAGGACTCGGAGCAGGCCCTGACGGTGATCTACGGCGGCAGCCAGGTGATCGCCGCCATTTCGAAGCCCGACGGATGCATGGCCGTGGATACCCTCCAGCGCTACCTGGACGATCTCATGGCCCGGCGGCCGGGGCTGACGCTGGACTATATCCATGGGGAGGACACCCTGCGCGCCCTGTGCGGGGACGCCGCCGACCGGGTGGGCTTCGTGCTGCCCGCCATGGACAAGGCGCAGTTCTTCCCCACCCTGGGCCGGGTGGGCGTGCTGCCCCGCAAAACCTTCTCCATGGGCGAGGCCCATGAAAAGCGCTACTACATGGAATGCCGGAAGATCCGGTAAAAGGCGCGCCGCCCCTGAAATCCCATGAACAAAGAAAGGATACGAAATGTATGGACGTGCAGCAGATTGTCAGCCAAATGACCCTGGAAGAAAAGGCCGCCCTGTGCCAGGGGCGGAGCTCCTGGTTCACCCGGGCGGTGAAGCGCCTGGGCGTACCGGAAATGATGATGTCCGACGGCCCCCACGGCCTGCGCAAGCAGGACCTGGAGAAGGAGAACGGCGGCGTCAACGACGCCATCAAGGCCATCTGCTATCCCACGGCGGCGGGCACGGCCTGCTCCTTTGACCGCGGGCTGCTGGAGGAGCTGGGCGCGCTGCTGGGACAGACCTGCCAGGCGGAAAACGTGGGCGTAATCCTGGGCCCGGCGGCCAACATCAAGCGCACCCCCCTGTGCGGGCGCAACTTTGAGTATTTCTCCGAGGATCCCTACCTTTCCGGGGAAATCGCGGCGGCGCATATCCGCGGCGTGCAATCTCAGGGAGTAGGCACGTCCCTGAAGCATTTCGCGGCCAACAACCAGGAGACCCGCCGCATGACCGTCTCCGCCAACGTGGACGAGCGGACGCTGCGGGAAATCTACCTGGCCAGCTTTGAGGGCGCGGTGAAGGGCGGCCATCCCTGGACGCTGATGTGCGCCTACAACAAGCTCAACGGCGTGTACTGCAGCGAGAATGCCTGGCTGCTGACCCAGGTGCTGCGCAAGGAATGGGGCTTCGACGGCCTGGTGATGAGCGACTGGGGCGCGGTGAGCGACCGGGTGAAGGGCGTGCCCGCGGGCCTGGAGCTGGAAATGCCCGAAAGCGGCCCCTACCACGACCAGGAGCTGGCCGCCGCCGTGCGGGAGGGCCGCCTGAAGGAGAGCGACCTGGATACCGCCTGCGAGCGCCTGCTGACCCTGGTCAAAAAATACCTGGACAACCGCCGGGAGGGCGAGGTTTTCGATCGGGGCGTGCAGCACCATCAGGCCCGGAAGATTGCCCGGGAAGCCATGGTGCTGCTCAAGAACGACGGCGGCGTGCTGCCCATCCGCGGCAACAAAAAGGTGGCCTTCATCGGCCGCTTTGCGGAAAAGCCCCGGTATCAGGGCGGCGGCAGCAGCCACATCACCGTCAGCGAGGAGCTCTCCGCCCTGGAGGCCGTGCGCTCCGTGTGCCCGGTGACCTACGCCCCCGCCTTCTCCCTGGAGGAGGATACCGTGGACGAAGTGCTGCTGGCTGAGGCCGTGGAAGCGGCCAAGGCGGCGGACGTGGCCGTGCTGTTCCTGGGCCTGCCGGAGTTCATCGAGAGCGAAGGCTTTGACCGCCGGGATATGGCCCTGCCCCGGTGTCAGCTGGAGCTGGTGAAACGGGTGATGCAAGTGCAGAAGAACGTGGCCGTGGTGCTGCACAACGGCGCGCCCGTGGAGCTGCCCTTCGCCGACGACGTGCCCGCGATACTCGAGGCGTACCTGGCCGGCCAGGCGGGCGGCGGCGCGGTGGTGGACCTGCTCTTCGGCGCGGTATCCCCCTGCGGCAAGCTGGCGGAAACCTTCCCCCTGCGCCTGGAGGACACCCCCGCCTACCTGAACTTCCCCGGGGACGGGGACAACGTGAACTATGCCGAGGGCGTCTATGTGGGCTACCGCTACTATGACAAGCGCAAGCTGCCCGTGCGCTTCCCCTTCGGCCACGGCCTCACCTACACCACCTTCCGCTACGACAACCTGCGCCTGAGCGGGGACGTGTTCCGCGGCGAGCCCTTGAAGGTGGAGGTGGACGTGACCAACACCGGCCACATGGCCGCCAAGGAGATCGTGCAGTTCTACGTGCGGCCGGACCATCCCGGCAAGGACCGCCCCGTGCGGGAGCTCAAGGGCTTTGAAAAGGTGTTCCTCCAGCCCGGGGAAACCGCCACGGCTTCCTGCACCCTGGACGCCCGTTCCTTCAGCTACTGGGAGGCGCGCATCGGCGACTGGTACGCCGAGCCCGGCCTGTATCAGGTGGAGGCCGCGGCCAGCAGCCGGGACATCCGCCTGACCGCTCCCGTTACCGTGGAAAACAAGCCCCTGCCCGTGCGCGTGACCCTGGACAGTCCCCTGGGGGACATCTGGGCCATCCCCGGCGGCCGGGAGGTGCTGGGCCGGCTCATCAACGGCGTGAACGAGGCTTCCCAGGAGGAAAACCTGGGCGCGGCCAGCCAGGCCATGATGGAAGCCATGCTCCGGGATACGCCCATGCACAACCTGCTGAGCTTCGGCGGCGGCAAGCTGACCATGGAGCAGCTCCGTCAGACGGTCCGCCAGCTCAACGACATGCAGGGCCTGGCGGAGGAAAACTGACAGCATAAAGCGCAAAAATCTCAGACCGTTGACGAAGTATGTAGTCTCATGATTTTGCAAGTTGCGCCATGGCTTTCGATTCCATGCTTGTTGAACCTTTTGCAAGTTATGAAACCGAGTCCTTCCTTCTTCACGTCAGCATGAAATATACATGCCTTTGTCAGCAATTTGGGGGCTGCTTCCATGCGGAAGCAGCCCTCAGCGTGTCAAAAAAGTGGCGTCGCCACTTTTTTGAGGAAGCACCTTCGGCCAACCAGAGGTCGTCCGAAGGT
>CALVVZ010000132.1 GCA_944364075.1 uncultured Clostridia bacterium | reverse complement strand
ATTCTTGCAGATGCAAAAGGTTTCGCGCCTGCGGGCGCGACCAAAGGGCTTTCCGATCGCCCTTTGGAAACCTTCGGTCCTCATACGCTATGAAATACTTGCAAGTTTAAGAACCTGAAGCTTCATTTTTCTTGCGGTCCCATGAAAAAACGTGCCTTTTTCAACAGTCTGAAAGTGGAGCCGCCACTTTTTTAAGGAAGCACCTTCGGCCAACCAGAGGCCGTCCGAAGGTGTAAGGAATTGATTTTGCAAGCAAAATCAACGCCCCGCCCCGCCGGCAAAGCCGTCGGACACGCATGAAGGTCGGAGGGCTGCGGCCCCTCCGACACCTACTTGTTTTTTTGACAGCCTGCGACGGCCTGGAAGCGGACGTTTTTTGCGTACCATGGCGGGAAGCAACCGCTGAAGCCGGTTATGGGGAAACGCCTGCGCCGCTTTCCAGGCGCAGCATGCGCCAGCGCTGGTCCAGCGTTTCCAGGAAGGACAGAATCTCCTGAGCGGAGGCGTCCGCATTCGGCTGCGGCAGCTCGTCCCACAGCTGCGGCACCGCGTTTTCCGGGTTCAGCCACACCAGGTTGGACAGCTCGCGGTAGGTTTCCAGGGCTTCCAGGGACACGGCCCAGCGGTCTTCCTCCTGCAAGGCGGCCATTTTTGCCCGTTGTTCGTCAATTTGCATTTCCAGGTCCCGCCGGTCCGCCGGATCAGCCTGGGCCAGGCTTTCCTCCAGCTCGGCCAGCTTTTTCTCCATGGCGGCGTATTCGTCTGCGAACAGCTTTCTTTCAATGGGCTGGTCGACGGAGCTGAACAGCAGCGCCTGCCCGACCTCTGCACGCCAGTCGCCGTAAGAGGCCACCAGGGCCATGGCCTCCAGGGGATGCTGCCCATAGGGGTTGACCACAAAGTAGCTCACATCCCCTTCGGCCGGGGTCAGGGTCGCTTCCACGCCGAAGGACAGGGGCAGGTATCCGTATGCGTCCTCCTCCCCCCAAAGGGGCAGGGTATAGCTGGCAAACAGGGCCGTTTTCCCGGAGGTTCCCGCCTGTTCATAGGCTTTTTCCAGGGCGAAATACTGCTCCACCAGCGCCGCCAGCTCCGGGGTGGCGAAGGTTGGCTCGCCGCCCTGTCGCATCTGCGCGTTGGCATAGCGGATCAGCAGGGTTTCCAGATCCAGCCCGTCGGTGAAGGGCCGCAGGGACAGGTCGGGATACGCTTCCCCCAACTCCTCCAGCCAGTTCAGGCAGAAGTCAAAGTATTCCCCGTAGGTGGCGGGAGGCTCCATGCCCAGAGCCGCAAAGGTGGGCTTGTGGTAGCAAAGCACCTCCAGAAACACGTCCTTGGGGAAGGCGGCCACGGCGTCCCCGGCGCAGAAGAGGGACCGGAAGGCCGGATACATCTGCTCCGCCAGCGCGGAAAGGGTTGCGTCCTGACGCAGGTCGGCAAAGTAGCCCTTTTCCTTGAGGGAGGCCAGCAGGGACAGGTCCTCCAGGACATACACGTCCGCGGCGCTTTCACCCAGGAGCATGTCCTGGGTGAACTGTTCCTCGCAGCTGCCCAGGGTGGGGCTGAGGAATTGCAGGTCGATTTGCGGGTTCGCCTCCACAAAGGCGCGGTATTGCTCCCCGCGGCCATGGTCGCACAGAATGCGCAGGGTCAAGGCCGGCCGCTGCGTGAAGTCCCGCACGGCGAGCATGCCGTCCACCACCAGGGCGGCCCCAGTGTCCAGCAGCGCCACGGACATCACGTCGCCACCCAGGAAACCGTCCAGATACACGGGCTGTCCCTGCGCCTGCACGGTATACATGGTTTCCCGGCCCACCAGGTAGGCGGTCTGCCGGTCCGGGTCATAGGCCAGGCGGGTCCCCGCGTCCTCCGTCCAGGAGGCCCAGTCCTCTTCCCCGGCGGTGGCTGGGTCGAAGGCGCGGAGGGAATAGGTCGTGCCCGTCATGCTGGGTTCCCGGCGCAGCACAAGGACGCCGCCGTCCCCCAGCAGGTCAAAATCCTCGGCGTTTTGCACCGGCCAGCTTTGCTCCGCGCCGCCGTCCAGCGGCCAGGCGGAGAGAAGATCCTCCGCCCCGGCGGAATACAGCAGCCAGAGCACGCCGTCCGCGGCCCGGGCCTGATGGACCCAGGCGTCCGCGGGAAGCGCCAGGGGCAGGACGGAAACCGCGCCCAGCACGCCCCCGGTTACCGGCAGGCAGATCACGCGCCAGCCCTCCTGGGTCTGGTCCAGGGCATAGAGGGTTTCCCCGTCGGAAGCAAAGGCGCTCAGCCAGCCCTCGCAGGGCACCGGCCCCAGGGAGACAAACGATCCGTCCGCTTCCATGCGAGCCAGGCCGCTGTCAAACAGCACATACAGCTTGTCCTCCGCCCCGGCCACATAATAGATGATGTCCTCGTCAAAAAAGACGTTCCGGGCGGAATAATTTTCCCCCAGCGAAGCATACAGGGGGCTGAACGCCAGCAGCAGGGCAAAGCAACAGGCCATCCACCGTTTTTTCATGAAAGAGCGCCTCCCTTCCGTAGCACACAACGGCAAAGCATTTTACGGTCCGACGGTTTCCTTGTAGGGGTCCCAAAGGAAAAAGCAGGATTCATCATAGGTGGAGGTGGGCGCGAATTCCACCAGAATGGTGCCCACCACCTCGCCGGTCCGGCCGTCGATGCGCACGCTGGCTCGGATGGGGCGATTGTCCCCAAACACCGCGTCCTCCTTGGCGACCCAGGCGTCTCGGTCAAAGGTATAGGGTCCGTCGCTGCGAACGGCCTTCGCTTGCTCCACGGAGCTTGCAAGCCCGAACACAAACTGGTAGACGGGTTGCTCCATGCCAAGCGGCACATGGAAGGCTTCCGTGTCGATGCGCATCAGGTCCACCTTCTCCTGCGTCCAGCCGGGCAGCTGGAGCAGCGCTTCCTGCGCATAGGCTACGGCATCCTCGTAGGCAATGTGCTCCGGCCCCGGCAGGCGGAAATCGTGATGGACGAACTCCTCAATGGTACGGATGTGCTTCAGGTAGTCAAATTCCGCCAGCTCCTCCGGGGACATGGCGTCCACGATGGGCCGCCACCGCTGCACCAGCTCGTACAGGGTATCATAATGGAAATGGCTTGCGAACCAGTCGTTCAGGTATTGGGTGCGCAGGTCGATGGACTGCGGGCCTTCCAGGCGGATGCAGTTGCCCTGGGCGTCCAGCTCGCCGATGATCAGCCCGTTGGTGGTCGGGTCGGCTTCCTTGAGCTTCAGACTGAACGCAAGGCCGCCTTCCTCGGTTTCCGTCGTTTGGTTCAGCGTCAGCTCTTCCCGGGTATAGCCCAGCTGCTCTTCGATGAAACGGTAGATTTGGTCCGTCTGCGTTTCCGCGCTACCGGAAAAGCTCCCGCACAGCAGCAGCGCCGCCAGCGCCAACAGCGCTACGGCGTGAAAGCGCTTCCCGCATCTCCTTTTTTTCATATGGGTATCTCCTTTCCGCGAGTTGTATCCTGTGGCCATCTGGTGGGGAAATGCGCATTTCCCGCCTTTTCGGTGCATCCCCCCTTTTCCGTCTCTGAAAATAACAACGGGGCGTGGATGGCAAACAATCCCAGTAAAATATGTAAAAATGTATCCCGCCGGAAGCGGCATATACGGCGCAGCCCAAAAAGGTGCAAAAAAACCGGAAAGCAGGCGCTTCCCGGTTTGGCGACGATGGGTATGACAGGCTGCTTTTCAAAAAGCAGGTTTGTATGGATGTTCATGCAAAGGCAGCGGGATACGCGCAGCCGCCGGTTATTTTCCTTCCCGGATCAGCTTGCGGATGTCGTCCACCAGGGCCGCCATGCTGGGGGTGGTTTTCATGTTCTTTTCTACGGTGCTGCATGCGTAGAGCACCGTGGAGTGGTCCCGGCCGCCGAAGGCCCGGCCGATGCTGGGCAGGCTCAGACCCGTCATTTCCCGGGTGAGGTACATGGCCACCTGCCGGGGCACGGTGATCTCCCGGTTCCGCCGGGAGCTTTTCAGGTCCTCGGGGGTCACGCCGTAGTAGTCGCTCACGGCGCTCATGACCACGTTTTCATCCACCCGGCGGGGCGCTTTTTGCTCAAAGACTTCCTTGAGGGCTTCCTCGCACAGGGCCACGTCGATGGGCCGCTTGTGCAGCGTGGAGAAGGCCACCAGCCGGGTGAGGCTGCCCTCCAGCTCCCGGATGTTGCTCTCGATGCGGGCGGCAATAAGCTCCAGCACGTCGTCCCCCACCATGATGTTTTCGCTCATGGCCTTTTTGCGCAGGATGGCGATACGGGTTTCGATGTCCGGCTTCTGGATGTCCGCGATGAGTCCCCACTCGAACCGGCTGCAAAGACGCTCCTCCAGCCGGGCGATGTCCTTGGGGGGCTTATCGCTGGTCATTACGATCTGCTTGCCTGCGGTGTGCAGGGCGTTGAAGGTGTGGAAGAATTCCTCCTGGGTGGAATCCCGTCCGGCGATGAACTGGATGTCGTCCACCATCAGGATGTCCACGTTGCGAAAGCGGTTGCGGAACTCCACGTTGCGGTTTTGCTGAATGGCGGAAATCAGCTCGTTGGTGAAGTTTTCGCTGGTGATGTACATCAGCCGCATCTGCGGATACTGTTGCTGCACATAGTGTCCGATGGCGTGCATCAGGTGCGTTTTGCCCAGCCCCACGCCGCCGTAGATAAACAGAGGATTGTAGGCCTCCGCCGGGGACTCGGCCACCGCCAGGGATGCCGCGTGGGCAAAGCGGTTGCCGTTGCCCACCACAAAGGTATCGAAAGTATACTTGGGGTTCAGAGACATGGAGGTAAAGCCCGCGGGAGCTTCCGGTTCCGCTTTGGACTGCTTCTTGTCCGCTTCCGACCGGGTTAGGATCTCCACCTGCATGGGATGGCCCGCCACCTCGCCCAGGGCGTTGGAAATCAGCGTGGCATAGCGGCTGGCAATCATGGACTTCATATACTCGGCGGAGGTACACAGGGTCAGGCAGTCCCCTTCCAGGGACAGGGGCTTCAAAGAGGATTGAATCCATGTATTGTAGGAAATTTCGTTCATTTCCCCCTTGAGCAGCATACACGCCTTTTCCCAAAGCTCCGTCATATCCATCCGCTTCATCCTCCGCTTCCAAACACCCTCGCGCCGCCGCGCCTGCCGTGCTTGCCAAAATCCCCGTTTTTCCCGGCAGGAAAAAGGGGGTGAAAAAAGCGCCCCGGCCGTTTTCGGGCCGTACGCTGTGGATAACCCGCTTGTGGAAAACCTTCGCAAAGATTCTCACTCCGTGCAATCATATCATGAAACGCCTGAAATATCAAGGGGTTGCGCCAAAGAAATGTCCGCCGTGGTCTGTTGATAACTTTTTCCACAATCCATTGTGGTGCCCGTTTTTCCCGCCACAAGACTTGCCCCGTTCGCCAAAACGTGGTACACTATCCTGCGTATGAAGGAGGGATTCGTCATGGGACGCTTGCGCCGTTTGCTTGTGATCGCTGTTTGTGGCGTGCTGCTGTTGGCATGCTCCGCCATCGCGGAGGAAGAACTTTCCCTGGGAGACGTGCTGGACCCGGACACCTACACGGAGGTCACCGCCACCCCGGAACCTACGCCCGTCCCGGACCCGGACGATCCCGCCACGAAGATACCCGAAGAGATCCAGCAGGTGCTGGACATTGCCTACAACGAATGGGAAACCCTGGGCGGCAAAACCCTGTCCCAGAGCAACAAATATACCTGGTGGCGCTGCGGCAAGGGCTGTAAGTTCGGCTGGTGCGGGGGCTTTGTGACCTGGTGCATGCTGGAGGCCGGCATCCCCATGGACGAATTGCAGGACGTGCCTGAGCAGGTGAGCGGGGTGTACCATGTGAAGGAGGCCAGCGTGGGCAAGCTCCTCAAGGGCTACCAGCAGCTGGGCCGCACCACGCAGATCCCGCAGCCCGGCTATGCCGTGGTCTATGCCGTGCAGAAAAGCGCCAACAAAACCGTACACGTGGGCCTGGTTTACGACGTGCAGGACCTGGGCGAGGGCATCTACCGCCTCACCACCATCGAGGGCAACGTCTCCAACCGGGTCAAGATGTATATCTATGATTACAACAGCAACGAGGCGTTTGCCACCGAGAACATGAGCAAGATCCCCGAGGAAGAGCGGACCCTGGAGGCCAACGTCTACACCAGCTATAAACTGCACACGGACAACTGGTACATCAACACCTTTCTCATGAGCTGGGTGCCGGAGGAATAACCGGCGCCCTTTTTTTGCGGCCTATCTTGTATGTAGCACAGATTTTGCGGCGCTTCTCCCTGAAAAGAGAAAAAGCGCCGCGCTTTTTTTATTTTTCGCCCGGCGTTCTTTTTGGCCTTATGCTCCCGTATGCTCCAGTGTGAGGACAGGAGGCGCGCGTTTTCACACTTTGTTTGTCGAACCATGGCATATGCCAAATGTTGACTTCTTTCGTGCGTCACACACCACATATAGTAGGTAAAGGAGGATGAGATCCATGTCCCAGTCGCCCAAACCTCTTCGCCCCAAGGCCCGGCGCGCACTGAATTGGGACCCCAAGCCCCCGGAAAAACCCCGCCGCGTCCATCGATGGGCCGCCGGGCTGGGAGCGCGGCTGAGCGCCTGGAGGCGAAGCCCCGTTCTGCGCCAGGCGGGGCTGGCCCTGGCCCTGTGTCTGTTGGGGTGCTGCTATGCCATGATGCCCCCGGAGAGCGCGGCTACCAGCGTGCTGGCTACCAAGCGGATTCTGCCGGTGTACAGCGTGGAGCGGGAGGACCCGGTGATCGCCGTGACCTTTGACGCCAGCTGGGGCGCGGACAACACCCCCAAGCTCCTGGACATCCTGGACGAGTACGACGCCAAGTGTACCTTCTTCCTGGTGGGGCTGTGGGTGGATAAGTACCCGGAGATGGTGCAGGCCATTGCGGAACGGGGACATGAGATCGGCAATCACTCCGACAACCACCCGCACATGACGCAGCTGTCCGACGCGAAGATCCGCGAGGAGCTGCGCATGATGAGCGACAAGGTGGAAAAACTAACCTCGGTACGGCCCACGCTGTTCCGGCCCCCCTACGGGGACTACAACAACCTGGTAATCCAAACGGCGCGGGACGAAGGCTACGAAGCGGTGCAGTGGAGCGTGGATTCCCTGGACTGGAAAAACATCAGTCCCGAGGACATGATCCGTCGTGCCGGGGATGTGCAGAGCGGGGATATCATTCTTTTTCACAACGATTCCCAGTATCTGCTGGACGCCCTGCCCACGCTGCTGAAGAGCTACCAGGAAAAGGGCCTGAAGATGGTCAAGGTTTCCGAGATTCTCTTGGAGGGGGAAACCACCATCGACGTGCAAGGGAAACAGCACCCTACTGCTGTACAAGACACATCCAAGGAGAGGTGATACGTCATGGAGGAACTGGGGAACTACTTGCATCTGAGCGGCGTTATCAGTCAGAGCCCGACCTACGGCCATGAGGTGTTCGGGGAGAAGTTCTACTACGCCACGCTGTCGGTGCCGCGCCTGTCCGGCGCGGAGGATCTGCTGCCCATCACCCTGAGCGAACGGCTCATGGAGGGCGTGCAGCTGGAGGTTGGCGCGCCGCTGACGCTGGAGGGCCAGCTGCGCAGCTACAACAAGGTGATCGAGGGTGCGGGACGGCTGTTGATTACGGCTTTTGTTCAGCGCATCCTGCCCCCGGACAGCGAGGAAAATCCCAACCAGGTGCAATTGCAGGGCGCGCTTTGCAAGCCGCCGAGCTACCGCACCACGCCCTTTGGCCGGGAGATCGCCGACCTGATGCTGGCAGTAAACCGGGCCTACGGCAAAAGCGACTATATCCCCTGCATTACCTGGGGCCGCACCGCGCGCTTCGCCTCCCACCTGCATGTGGGGGACAAGGTGCAGCTGCTGGGCCGCTTTCAGAGCCGCGCCTATCAAAAGCAGCTAGCGGACGGTTCGGTCATCAGCAAAATGGCCTATGAGGTATCCGTGGGCCGCCTGACCATGGCCGCAGACCCGGAGCAGCCCGTGTGTTTCCATGACGTTTCCGGGGAGAATTCCTATCTGGGCTCCCCGCAGTGATTTTCTCCGGCGGAACGGGTTTGTACAAGACCCCCGCCGTTTTTTTCACGCGCCGTGCAGGCTGGCCAAGCGCAAAAGGTATACGCATGATTTGGGGTACGGCCTGATCAAATGCATCGCGTTTTGTGCCAGGCTGCCCCAAAGGCTTGACAGCTGCGCCGCGCTGTGCTATAAATCAAATTAACTGCGACCATGAAGGAAGCGTCCCGGACGGAAGTCCGGCCGTTTTCTTCATGGATTTTTTATACCAAGGAGGCTGTTTTCCGTGAAAACTTCCCTGCGTAACCTGCTGATTACCGCCGTATTGATGGCCGTGGGTTTTGTGCTGCCCTTCCTGACCGGCCAGATTCCCAGCATCGGCAACATGCTCAGCCCGTTGCATCTGCCGGTTTTTATTTGCGGTCTTTGCTGCGGCTGGCAGTGGGGCGCGATTCTGGGCGCGGTGCTGCCCCTGGCCCGCAGCCTGGTGTTCGGCATGCCGCCCCTGTTTCCCACCGCCACGGCCATGGCCTTTGAAATGGCGGCCTACGGCGCGCTGGCCGGCGTGTTTTATGGCCTGCTGCTGAAAGTATGCGCCGCCAAAGGCCATGTCCCGGCCCTGTATGGCGCGCTGATAGCGGCCATGATTGGCGGCCGGCTGGTCCACGGCACGGCCATGGCCGTTTGCATGGGCCTTTCCGGCAGCGGCTATACGCTGCAGGCCTTCCTCACCGCGGACTTTGTCAACGCCTGGCCCGGCATGATTCTGCATCTGCTGCTGGCGCCGCCGGTGACGCTGGCTCTGGAACGCGCCCGCCTGTCCGCGCATCCCGCCCTGACCGTAAGGGGATAAGCCTGCCGGGGCAATATCAGCATTTTCGGCGGCTTGCAGAGCGCTGACGGCGTGCGGGACTCCTCAAAAAAGTGCAGGCATAACCGCCGGTGGCGGTTATGCCTCAGCGTGTCAAAAAAGTGGCGTCGCCACTTTTTTGAGGAAGCACCTTCGGCCAACCAGAGGTCGTCCGAAG
>CALVVZ010000131.1 GCA_944364075.1 uncultured Clostridia bacterium | reverse complement strand
GGCGGCGGTTCATCTCCAGCTTGCTTTCGCCGGGACCGCGGGTGCCTATGCCGCCCGCCAGGCGGGAAAGCGCCACGCCTTCCCCCACCAGCCGGGTAGATTGATAGTTCAGCTGTGCCAGCTCCACCTGCAATTTGCCTTCCCGGCTGGAAGCCCGCTGGGCAAAAATGTCCAGGATCAGCATGGTGCGGTCCACCACCTTCACCCGGAGCAACTCCTCCAGGTTGCGCACCTGGAAGCCGGAAAGCTCCTCGTCAAAGATGCAGGTATCCGCCTCCAGGGCCTGGCACTGGCGGGCCAGCTCTTCCGCCCGTCCCCGTCCAATGAACAGCGCGCCATCGGGCTTGTCCCGCTTCTGCACATATCCCGCCGCCACCTGCGCCCCGGCGGTTTCCGCCAGCCGGGCCAGTTCCTCCAGGGAATCCTCGCTCTCGATGCCCATGAGCACCGCGCGCTCCGCCCGCTCCCGCTCGTTAGCATCCTCGCCGCGCATGACCGCGGCATCCGCCTCGGCGATGCGGTCCATCCACTGTCCCTGGGGAATGCGGTCATAGCGCAGGGGGTCCAGCAGCAGCACCTGGTTTTCCCCGTGTATCTTCTCGCCCAGGAACGCCGTCTGCACCAGGCCGGGCATGCCGTCCCGTACGCCAATGGCGGTCATGGCGTCGTAGCGGAAGGCCCGCAGGGCGCTGATGTCCACGTCGCTAAGGCAGCCCGAGGCGCTGGGATGCGTGTGAATGCACCGCACGCAGCTCAGGCGCTTGCTGTTGCGCCGCAGGCGGTAATCCCGCAGCTCCACATCCTGATGGGTGCCGATCATTACATCCACGATTTCCCCGTCCCGGGTAATGTAGACGGCGATCTCCCGGTTCATCAGCGAGGTAAACACCGCCAGCGCCCGGCTAAGCTCCGGGGACAGAAACGCGTCTGCGTCCATTTCCAGCTGATACAGCGCCTTCATCTGCTCCAGCAGCGTCCGGCGGATGCCTTCGGTATTTCCGTGTATTTCCTGTTTCATACTTCCTCCCGCGTTCAACGCTTGCGCGTCCCCCGCTCCATTATCAAACGCTCATATTCGGCCACAACATCCCGCATGATGCGCTCCCAGGGAATGGGAATGGTTTCCTGCGCCCGCTCTCCAACCTCCCGGGTATGGGGCAAGGCGCGCACCACGGCGCGGGCAATGGCTTCGCCGCTTTCATCTTCGCAGATAAAGCCGTTTTCACCGTCGATAATGCCTTCCGCCGAACAGCTGCCCCGTACCACCACCGCGGGCGTGCCCATGGCGGCGGCTTCCCGCAGCACCATGGGCGCATTATCATAAATGGAGGGGAATACCAGCAGGTCCGCCCGGTGAAACAGCGCCATCAACTCCGCCCGGTTGGCCATAAAACCCAGCAGATGCGTCCGCTCTCCCAGGCCCTTCTCCGCCACCTCCCGCCGGATGGACTCCATATCCGGCCCGTCCCCGGCGGTCACCAGCTCAAAGCGGGTCCCCCACGCCTTGAGCAACGCGCACGCATCCAGAATGCCGTGAATGTTTTTCTTGTAATTGTGCTGTCCCACAAACAGCAGCACGGAATCGCCGCTGAGCCGCACGCGCTCATTGAGCGCCTGCGCGCCCTCCGGGGACAGTGGTTCACGGTTGGTGCCGTTTTCCATGACGCGAATCGTCCCGCGATAGCCATACGTCCGCAGGACCTCCGCCGTGGCGCGGTTCACCGTCCATACCGCGTCGCACTGGTTATAAAAGCGTACAATATGCTTCACCACGCCCTGGGCGATGACCTTGGATTTGGTCTTGTCGTAGAAATCCTGATAATACTTGGAGTGAAAGGTGGATACCAGGGGTATCTGCCTGCGGCGGGCAATGCGCAGCGCTTCCTCGCCGGCGGCAAAAGGGCTTTGCGCATGTACGATGTCAAAGGGAATATCCTCCAACCGCCGCCGGTAACGCAGGTCAATGCCCGGCAGTCCCAACCGGAAAGGCTCGCCGGGTACCTTGACGCTGTGCTGGAGCAGCACCGGAAAGCCATATTCCGCCCCCTCGTCCGGCGCCTGGGGCGCGATGTACCAGGCTTCGTGACCCATGGCCGTAAGCGTCTCGCAATAGCTCTGCGTCACCCGGCCCACCCCGTCCAGGCAAGGGGGATAGGTATCCACAAACTGCCCGATAATCACGCTTTCGCCTCCTCTGTCCTTCATCCGGTCCTCGCTTGATGGATCTTGATTGTAGCATATTTATATTTTAGACACAACCCGCCGCTCACCTGCTCCAGCGCGGCCGGCCGCTCAGGCAGCCGACCCGGCGGCGAAGCCACTCTCCGGGACGCAGCCGGGGCACATACACCGCCGGACGCCCGGGGGCGGTGGTAAATACCCCCCAGCCCCCTTCGTCCACACGGACGTTTCGCTGCCCTCCCAACACACAGCGGAACGTCCGGCCCGCCAAAGCAGGACCCACGCACATGCGTTTGCTTCCGCCCTGACTATCCGTAATCAACACCGCCAGGCCGCTGCCGGGCACTTCCGGCACGCCGGCACGGGTAAATCCGATCAGATTCGGATCGTCAAAGAAATCCCGTTCTTCGCCATGGGCATTGTCCCGCCGCAGGCGCATCAGCGCGGGAAGCTCCGTCACCGGTCCAATGCCGTGGGTAGGGATGCCGGCCAGGTCCCCATAAAACACGCAGGGATACCCGAAGGAGCGCAGCAGAATCAGCATATACGCGCTGGCCTTGAACCAGCCTTCCACCCAGCTCTCCAGGGACTGGCCCGGCTGCGTGTCATGGTTGTCCACAAAGGTCACGGCTTGAGCAGGGCGGCAACCCACCAGGGTGTCCTCAAAGAGCTGGCGCAGGTCATACTGCCCGTTGCCCCGGGAAATCTGATGAAAGTGCTGGTGCAGGGGCACGTCAAAGAGACTCATGGCATGGTTCACCGCCTCCAGATACGCCGTCAGCGCCGGCGCATGGTGATGCCAGTATTCCCCCACGGTGAACATTTCCCGGCCCGTGTGCGCCCGGATGGCCGGCAACCACTCCCGGTAAAAGGCGGCGGAGATATGCTTCACCGCGTCCAGCCGGAAACCGTCGCATTGGGTGGTGTCTGCATACCAGGCGCCCCACAGGCACAGTTCCGCACGCACCAAGGGATCGTTCACGTCCACGTCCGCGCCCATGAGGTAATCGAAATTGCCCTTTTCCTTGTCCACATCCTGGGCCCAGCGCTTGCCTTCCATACGATACAGCCCGCGGGTATGGGTCAGCTCGTTCCAGTCCACGCCGGTAAAATGCCGGTGATCCCAGGTAAAGGCGGAATACTTGCCCTTCCGCCCCGGAAAGGTAAAGCGGGTGAACACCCGCGCAGGAATCAGCAGCGTATCCTCCAGGGCGCGGTTTTCCGGGTCATCCTGATGGACGGTCACATCCTCCCAGCCGTCGGGCCCCAGGCGGTGATTGAGCACCACGTCGGCCAATACCTGAATATCCGCCCGGCGCAGGGCGCGAACCGCAGCCAGATATTCCCGCCGGGTCCCATATTTGGTGCGCACCGCGCCCTTCTGGTCAAATTCCCCCAGGTCGTACAGGTCGTATACCCCGTAGCCCACGTCCTTGACCCCTGCAGCGCCCTTATATGCTGGAGGGAGCCACAGTGCAGTAAAACCCATCCGGCGCAGGCGGCGGGCCTGGCGGCGGGTATGCCGCCACCAGCTTCCGTCGTCGGGCAGCTCCCACTGGAAATATTGCAGCATGACGCCGTTCACGCAATCCCTCCTTATCGCGCGATGATACGCAATCCAGGATAAAATGGCAAACCGTTTCCAAATGAAAAATCAGCTCAATAGCAAAGCATGCCTCACCGTGGTGCAAAGCATGCCCTTACCGGAGCATTCATTCCGTACAAAATGGAAAACCCTGCAAGCCGCAGGTCTTCCGTTCCGTTGTATTGACAAAAGGAGAATCATAAGGAGGATTGCTTTCATGAAACGCTTGCTCGTTTTCATCCTGCTGACCTGCCTGGCGGTTTTTCCGGCGCTGACCGGAGGAAGCTATGCCCGTGGCGAAATCGACCTCTCCCCTTACGCCGTCCCCGTCCCGCAGACCACAGCCGCCTACGGTGGCGCCCGTCTGACCGTGGTCACCGTCCAGCGCGGCGAAGCGTACGAAAGTTCGTTATGCTACGAAGTGGACGGACAGCAGGTGAGCACCGTTCCGCTTCCCGGGGAGAGCAGCGAAGGCGAACCCTTGGGCCACACACCCTTTGCCACCCAGGAAGGCCGCTTGGGCCTTTTCTCCTATACCGGACGCAACAGCCTTTTTCGCCTGCAATGGTGGGAGAACGGCCAGCTAATCCCCTGCTTGGAAGAAAAGGACATCAGCCGCCCAAAGGTGCTGCGCACCTGCGCCATGGCCGTGCGGAAGGCGGAACCGCAGCTTGCGTGCTGGAATCTGGATGGAACGCTCCGCTTTACCCTGCCCCTGGATACGGGAAACACCACCCTCTATGACGCCGCTGAAACGCAGGACGGTTCCCTGCTGCTGGCCATCCAGGCTGCCGACGGTCCCTCGGATCGCGACTGGGAGGTGCTCCGCCTTTCCGCGCAGGGGGCCGTGCTTTTGCGCGCCGCCGTCAGCGACCTGGAGGGGTTCAGCAATGACAACCAGCGTTTTCTGGCCCCCGACGGGCAGGGCGGCTTTTACTTTTTCGCCGCGCCCAGCGCGGATTACAAACAGAACATCTTGCAGCACCTGGACGCCCAGGGAAAGCGCATCTTCTCCAAAGCCCTCCGCGCGGAGAACGCTATAGTGGACATCAACCTGGCGGAAAACGACGGACAGGGCAACATGATCCTCTATGGAACGGTTTTCGCCGATTCCCGCGGGCTGTTCCGCGCCTTTGCCCTGACGGTGGACGCCCAGGGAAACATCCTTGCCCGGGACTTCCGCGATTTCACGACCCCATGCGGCTACAACTATTATCTCCTGGCCACCGCGGACGGGGAGAAAGCCGTCCTGGCCTATGACGCGGATGCTTCCCCCGGCATGGTCTGGTATCAGGTGCCTTTCGACGCGCTGCCCTGCGCGGAAGACCCCGGCGTAACGCTGGAATAAACGCCGCTCTGCCGCGCCTACGGTTGTGCCAGGGGGGCTGTCCAGCCCTGGGTTGGACCATCCCCCGGCCAGCGCAGGCGCTCCGCCACCCCCCAAGCGTTGGCTGCGGTGGGACCCAACTCCTCCGCCGCCCGGCATCCGGCCTGCCCGTGCAGATAGGCCCCCAGTTGTAGCGCCGTAAGGCTGTCCAGCCCCAGGCGCTGGCGCTGGGCCAGCAGCGCCGCCAGCACGCCGGTAAGCACGTCCCCGCTGCCGCCCTTGGCCAGGGCCGGAGAACCGTTGGCATTGGCCGCCGTATGCGCGCCGTCGGTCATCAGGGAAACAGCGCCCTTGAGCAGCACCGCGCCGCCCCAGCGCGCCTGCAATGCCTGGAGCGCCGCCAAAGGCTCCGCTGCGATGCGGGCCATGTCCCATCCCAGCAGCCGCGCCGCCTCGCCGGGATGGGGCGTAAGCAGATCCTCCGGCTTGCGTCTGGCAGCTTTAGAGGACGCCAGCAAGTTCAGCGCGTCCGCATCCCATACCACAGGACAATCCGCCTCCGCCAGCACATCCAGCAGGGGCAGCGCATCCGGGCTTTGCCCCAATCCGCATCCCGCTGCCGCGGCGGCTGCCCCCTGCACCGCCTGGCGCAGGCGTTCCGCCGCCTGGGGCGCAAAGCGTCCCGCCGCCTCCGGCAGGGGAATGCACGTGGCGCAGGGCGCCAGCGTCTGAATCACCGGCACCAGGCTTTCCCGGCAGGCCACCTGGGTAAGTCCCGCGCCCATGCGCATGCAGGCCCGGGCGCACAGGGCCGCAGCACCGGCCATGCCGGTGCTGCCGGCCAGTAGCACCACCCGGCCAAAGGTACCCTTATGGCTTAGCGCCGGACGGGGCAGGCACAGCCGCCGGACATCCGCCTGCGTAAGCAGCCGCATGCCGGGTATATCGCCCCAGTCCGCCGGAATGCCGATGTCCGCCACGGTGATCCGCCCCGTGCATGCAGGGCCTTTGCCCAGCAGCAATCCCGCCTTCACGCGATGAAAAGTCACGGTCTCCGCCGCCTGAAACGCGGTTTCCCCCGCGCCGGTTTCCCCGTTGAGCCCCGAGGGAATGTCCACCGCCACCACCGGCAAGCCGCTGGCAGCGCACAGCCGCGCCAACCGTTCCGCCTCCCCGGACAAGGGCCGGGCCAGGCCGGTGCCGAAAAGCGCGTCCACCACACAGGACACGCCCAAGGGCAGCGCTTTCCCCGGCGCGGCAGGCGTTACCCCCCGCAGGCACAGCAGCGTCCGGTTCACCGCCGCGTCCCCCTTGGGGCGGTCGCTAAGCTCCCATACCAGACTGACGCCGCCCTCCATGCGCCACATCCGCGCCGCTGCGTATCCGTCCCCGCCGTTATTGCCGGGACCGCACAGAAAGAGCACGGCGCTTCCCGGCGCCGCATGGCGGCGCACCGCCTCCGTCACCGCCCGGGCAGCCAACTCCATCAGTAGAACGCCGGGAATCCCGGTTTTTTCCATATAATCCTGTTCCAGGCGCTGCATCTCCGCCGGGGTGATGGTCGTACGCATGCGCTTTCCCCTTTCCTTCCGTCACGCTTGCCACAGAGCCGCCGCGGCGGCGGTATTCTCCTCATGGGTAATCGTCAATAAAAAGTGCCCGCCGCCCATGGCGGCCAAATGCTCCGCCGCCCGGCCCGTCAGGCATACCTGCGGCTGTCCGCCGGGCGCATGGCAGATTTCCACCTCCCGCAGCGGCAGGGCAATGCCCACGCCAAGGGCTTTGAGCACCGCTTCCTTGGCCGCATACAGGCCCGCCAGGGTCTGCGCCGCTCCCGCGCCCTTGCTTCGCACATACGCCGCCTCCGCCGGGGTAAAATAACGGCTGAGGAACCGCTCGTCCCGCAATAGCGCCTCCATCCGGGCAATGCCGCACAGGTCCAGCCCAAGGCCCTTACACATAGCCCATGACCCCCCGCACGGAGACATCCCCGGAAAGTACCCGATGCAGTTCTCCGCCGTCGTCCCTTACCAACAGCGCGCCGCTGCCGTCCAGCCCTTCCGCCATGCCGGTCAGCTCCACGCCTCCGCTGACCTGTACCCGGCTTCCCAGGGTACAGCTCCGGGCGGTATACCCCGGCAAAAGCGCCGGAAAGCCGGAGGTTTCCAGGGTATCCACCAGCGGTTCCAGGGCCGCCAGGTAAGCGCAGAGCATCTCCCGGCGCAGGGGCGGCCGGTCCGTGACCTCCGCCAGGGAAATGGCGCGGTCCTGTAGCTCCGGCGGATAGGCGCCGGGCTGCAGGTTGACCCCCGTGCCCACCACCACATACTCCAGGCGATCCGGATCGGCCGCCATTTCCAGCAGAATACCGCAGCATTTTTTCCCCTGGAGCACCACGTCGTTGGGCCATTTGATCTGTGCCCGCGTACCGCAGAGCCGGTCAATGGCCTCCGCAAGCGCCATAGCGGCGCAGAAGGTGACAAAGGGCGCGTCCTCGGGCCTGAGCCGTGGGCGCAGCAGCGTGGAGCACCACAACCCCTGCCCTGCCGGTGAAACCCATTGCCTGCCCAGACGGCCGCGACCCGCCGTCTGGCGGTCGCACAGGCACAAGCTGCCCTGTGGCGCGCCGCCCACGGCCATCTCCTTGAGCACGGTATTGGTACTGCTCACCTCCGCCTGATAGCGTACCTCGCCTCTGCCCAGCTCCCGGGTCGTCAGCGCGCTTTTCCAAAGCGCGGGGTCCAGGGCGTCCCCGGGCGCGAGCCGGTACCCCCGCTTTCCTGCGCTTTCAATGGCGTATCCTTGCGCCCGCAGGGCTTCGATCCGCTTCCATACCGCCGCCCGGCTGATCCCCAGCTCCTCGCTGATTCTTTCCCCGGAGACAAAGCCGCCCCCTGCCAGCATTTCCAGAATATCCCGCATAGATGCTCCTCTTCTATTGCAAAACTGTTACAAATGTGATACGATACTATTTGTGCCTACATGTGGTCATTTGGGGCCACAGGGCTATTGTACGACCCTCAGGCGCGTTTGGCAAGCCCTGCGCAGCCTTGAAGCACGACAGAAAATTTGGTTATACAAATAAGTGGGTCCGCCCGCGAAAGGAAGTGTGCCGTATGCAGCCCAGACAAATGATCAACGCACTGCAGCAGAATATCGGCAAGGTAATCGTCGGCAAGGAAGAAGCCATTGAGTATGCGCTGATCGCCCTGCTATGCAAGGGCCATGTCCTGATTGAGGACGTTCCCGGCGTGGGGAAAACCACGCTGGCCAGCGCCCTGGCCAAATCCCTGGACTGCTCCTTCAAGCGCATCCAGTTCACCCCGGATCTGATGCCCTCGGACGTGACGGGCTTTACCCTGGTGAATTTCAAGACGGGTGAAATGGAGTACAAGCCCGGCGCGGTGATGAGCCAGGTGGTGCTGGCGGACGAGATCAACCGCACCAGCCCCAAGACCCAGGCCAGCCTGCTGGAGGTCATGGAGGAATATCAGGTGACGGTGGACGGCATTACCCATGCCCTGCCCCAGCCCTTCATCGTGCTGGCTACACAGAATCCCGGTGAATTCGTGGGCACCTATCCCCTGCCCGAGGCGCAAATGGACCGTTTCTTTCTGCGTATTTCCATCGGTTATCCCAGCGTGGAGCAGGAAATGGACGTGCTGGAGCGTTACAGCGGCCAGGTCAAGCCCATGGAAACCCTGGAACCTGTTTGCAGCGCCCAGGACATCATCATGCTCCAGCAGATGGTTACCACCATTTATTGCGCCCCGGAGGTACGGGCTTATGTGGCCCAGCTGGTAGCCGCCACCCGGCAGGACCCCGCCCTGCAGCTGGGCGCCTCCACCCGGGCGGCCATCGCCTTGATTCATGGCGCGCAGGCCTGCGCGCTGCTGGACGGCCGGGACTTTATCCTTCCCGAGGACGTGCAGCACATGGTGCTGCCCGTACTTTCCCACCGCCTGTTGCCCAACCCGGAGGCGCGGATGAAGGGCATC
>CALVVZ010000130.1 GCA_944364075.1 uncultured Clostridia bacterium | reverse complement strand
ATACAAAAGGTTTTGCGCCTGCGGGCGCGACCAAAGGGCTTCCCGATCGCCCTTTGGAAACCTTCGGTCCCCTGTGCTATGGAATTCCTGCAAGCTTGGGAGCCTAAAGTTTTTTTTTGCAAGTATATGAAAAAGGAATTTGCCTCATCGTTTTTGCAAGTTTTGTATGTATGCTTGCAGATACAAAAGGTTTCGCGCCTGCGGGCGCGACCAAAGGGCTTTCCGATCGCCCTTTGGAAACCTTCGGTTCCCTGTGCTATGGAATTCCTGCAAGCTTGGGAGCCTGAAGTTTTTTTTGCAAGTATATGAAAAAGCATTTGGTCTCGAAATGCTTGCCGGTTTTCCATTAGCGTGCCTGCAAGCGCGAAACTTCCCGCGTTTGCAAGCGTGTAGTATGCAACTTGCAAAAATAATGAAGCCGCACACTTTGCCGGCTTACACGAAAGGAAGTCGGAGGGGGGCCGTAGTCTCGGCGACACCTCTCCGTTTTTTGGGGACAGTCTGCGCTGCCGCTCGGTTAGAACGGCGGCATTTTTTTTCTCTGGCAGCTGTTTCTGCAAACCAGATGAACCGGGCACATGATCGTCTGCGGCGGGCGGTCGTCGCCCTGGATACGGTCCCGAAGCAGCTCGATGCCCTTTCTGGCCAGAGATTCCATGCCGCAGTCAACGCTGCACAAGGGAATGGGAGAGGCAAGGGCGCTGTCGATGTTGTCGAACCCTACGATGCGGAAATCGTCCGGACGGAGCTGGCTGGAACGCTGCAAGGCCGCCATGATGAGCCACGCCTCGATATCGCAGAAGATCGACAGGCCATCCACGCCTTCACGCTTCAGCCGCGGCAGAAGCGTGGCCAGAGCGCTGGCGTCCGCATGCCCGCCGTCCGCGTCTTCCAAACGGAAGGTATACAAGAACCGGTTTGAAGGCGCGATACCGGCCTCGTCGCAGGCGCGAAGGAAGCCCTTGCAGCGGGGCGCGTAGGAAGGCGCGATGGTGCTGGTTGCCAAAAACGCGACCTTTTTGCAGCCGGCTTCAATCAGGTGCTTTCCGGCGATGTATCCGCCCTGCTCGTCGTCGATGATTACGCTGTCGGTCTGATAGTCCGCAAGCATGGTGGCCAGCAGCACGAAGGGAACGTGCGCGGCTTGCAGCATCTCGACGGACCGGCCGCTGTTCTGGGAGGGAAAGAGCATCACCCCGTCGGACCGCCCGGCAATGGCCTGCTCCACCAGCTGCTGTTCCAGCCTGGGATCGTCCCGGGAACAAACGATGATCAGGGAGTATCCCATCTCGTGGGCGGCAAGCTGTATCAAATTGGTGATGATGCTGAAAAAGGGATTGGTCAGATTCACCACGATCACGGTGATGATATTGGTGCGGCCATAGCGAAGCGCTACGGCGGTCTGGTTGGCCACATACCCCATTTCCTTGGCGACTTGCTGGATCTGGGCGGTGGTCTCCGGACCGATATCGCTCATGTTGCGAAGCGCGCGGGATACGGCGGTGAGCGAGTAACCCGTGCGCTTGGCAATGTCATGCAGGGTTACGCGCTTTCTGGCGCTGGAACGATGCATAAAAACGCTCCTTCATGGGTGATTTGAGAGAATACCATGGAGAAAAATACATGTTGACATTTCTATTATAACATGGTATCCTGACTTTGAAAAGCTGCAACGTTGAAGTTATGGAAAAGGATGTAGAAGGAAAATGTTGGTTCTGGGCTACTTTAACGTTACAGTTTCCAAACGGTTCGCTCCGTCCCTTTGGAGTTTGGAACAAAACAACGGCTTAATTTGCGGATAACGCAAATTAAAATAAAAAAGGAGGAAATCTTTTATGAAGAAACTGTTTGCCCTGATGCTCGCGCTTTCCATGCTGCTGACCATGGGTGTGGCCAGTGCGGAAGCCGAGAAGGTGACCGTGGTGTTCTGGAACAGCTGGACCGGCGGCGACGGCGATGCCCTGCAGGCCCTGGTGACGAAGTTCAACGAGAGCCAGGATGAAGTGTACATCGACATGACCCGCTCCACTTCCTTCGGCGACATGCTGCAGACCAGCCTGCCTACCCAGGAAGCCGCGGACCTGATCCTGCTCAACTGCAACGACATGAACAAGTACAGCAGCTACCTGCTGCCCATCACGGACATCTGGGAGAACACCAGCCTGAAGGCCGAGGACTTCTCCGACGCCTATCTGAGCATGGCGAAGTCCGGCGAGGAGCTGTACGGCATCCCCTTCCAGATCTCCACCTATATGATGTACTACAATAAGGACCTGTTCGAGGCCGCCGGCATTGAAGAGGTTCCCACCACCTTTGACGGATGGACCGAGGCCGCGGAAAAGATCACCGCGCTGTCCACCGAAGAAAAGCCCATCTACGGCTCCGGCCTGTTCTACTGCTACAACGGCCAGAATCAGTCCGTGATGCAGCGCTTTGGCACCGGCTACATGATCGAGGGCGACGAAGAGAACGGCTTCACCCCCAACCTGCTGGACAACCAGGCGCTGGCCGACGCGCTGATCTGGATGAAGAACCTCTACGACAACGGCTACAACCCCAAGGAGCGCGACATTGACTCCATGATGGCTGCCGGCCAGATCGGTCTGATGACCAATGGCGGCTGGCTGAAGGGCACCCTGGATGCCGCCGGCGTGAACTACGGCATCGCCATGCTGCCCACCGTGACCGGCGAGGATCAGGCAGATTGGGCGCTGGGCGACCTGAACTGCTTCATGATGACCACCTCCGCCACCGAGGAAACCAAGCTGGCCGCCTATAAGTTCATCGAATGGTGGTTCACCGGTTCCGGCCTGGAGGCCCAGGAAGTCACCCAGGGCGTGGACTACTCCAACATCACCCCCAACGCCGAGTGGTCCATTTCCATGTGCTACGTGAACGCCTACCTGCCCACCGTGAACAGCCCCGAGTACCAGGCCAATGAGACCCTGGTGACCATTTCTCCCTCCGATACCGCGCAGGTGCAGATGTTCACCGAGCTGGGCACCCTGTTCTGGTCCGACGCCTCCACCCTGCATGGACAGATGGTGGAAGACTGGGTGTTCAACGGCCCCGTGAATCCCACCTACGAGGATGTGCAGGATTTCCTGGCCGTGTATCAGGATGACCTGGCCTCCTACATCGACGAATACTACAACTAAAACTTGCAGTAGAAACCGCACGAAAAGAAGTCAAGCGGGGGGACGCCGGTTCACTCCGGCGTCCCCTTTCCTTCCGTGTGAGAAATGGAGGAGAACCCATGACATCCGTTGGGAGCAGAAGATTGAGATCAAAATCCTTTGAAAGAAAACTGGAAAGAACCGCTTATCTGTTTATTCTGCCCGCGGCCATACTGCTGATCGCTTTCTGCATTGTTCCGATGCTGGGCTCCTTCTGGGTCAGCATGCAAAAGATGGGCGTTGATCTGGGCCAGGCGGAGTTTGTCGGCCTGGACAACTATACCAAGGCCCTGTCGGACAGGCGGTTCATTCAGTCCATCGGCATTACGCTGAAGTATACCGCCGTTGAAGTGCCCCTGCAGATGATTATCGGCGTGCTGCTTTCCGCGCTGCTGGCGAAAAACACCAGGCTGAACAAGCTGTTCCGCAGCATTTATTTCCTGCCCGTGGTCGCCTCCGCCGTTACCGTCGGCGTGACCTGGCAGCTGGTACTGCACTCCAACATCGGTATCTTTACCTACTGGCTCAAATGGCTGGGCTTTGCCGATGTGAACCTGCTGAACAATACGTCAACCGCCATTTACGTGGTGGTGTTCGTGGCCATTTGGAAAACCTTCGGCATTTCCGCCATTATTCTGGTATCGGCCATTCAGAACATCCCGGATTCCCTGTTTGAGGCGTCGGCGCTGGATGGCGCGGGCAAGGTCCGTCAGTTCTTCTCCGTGACGCTGCCCAGCATCATGCCGTCGTTCTGGTTCCTGCTGATGACCCGGATCATCGGCTCGCTGCAGATGTTCGACATCGTCTACACCATGACGGGCGGCGGCCCTAGCCGCTCCACCACCACCATGGTGGTCTATATCTACGATCAGGCTTTCAACAGTATGAATAAAACCGGATATGCAACCGCCATGAGTGAATTCCTGTTTGCAGGCATCATGCTGGTAACGGCCCTGATGTACTACATCATGAATAAAACTTCTGACTGAGGAAGGGAGGAGAGCAAATGCGTAACGAAACGATGAAGAGCGTTCCGCTCGCCCATAACCGCAAAACGCCTCCGGCCGTGGTTGCAAAAAGGATCATCCGATATATTCCCGTTTTTATCCTGCTGGTGTTCTTTGCCTTCCTGCTGCTGGCGCCGCTATTGTGGATGTGCCTGGGCGCATTCAAGAGCGATCCCGAGGTATTGACCTATCCTCCGCGTTTCTTCCCGGTGGGCAACAACTTTTTGAAAAACTGGGAAAACGTGCTCCAGCAGATCGACTTCTGGGGCATGACGGTGAACACCGCCATCTATGCCATTGGCACCACGATTCCCGCCATGTTTGTCAACGCCCTGGCAGGCTATGCCTTCGCGCGCTTCCGCTTCCGGGGCAAGAACTTCCTGTTCCTGCTGTTCCTGGCAACCATGATGATTCCTTTCCAGGTCATTATGGTACCGCTGTATCTGGAAGTGTACTACATCGGCTGGCTGAACAGCTTCTGGGGGCTGATTATTCCCAAGATTGCCTCCGCGTACTGGATCTTCCTGTGCCGCGCCGCCTTTGAAGGCTTGCCCAAGGATCTGGAGGACGCCGCGCGCATTGACGGCATGAACGAGTTCGGCATTTTCACCCGCATCATGCTGCCGCTGATTACGCCCACCATGATTACCGTGCTGCTGCTGAGCATCAACAACTGCTGGAACGACCTGCTCTGGCCCATGATCGTTGCCAGCAAGAGCTCCATGCGCACGCTGTCCAACGGCCTGGCCATCTTCATCGGCAACCGCACGGACAATTACAGCTCCGCCTTTACCGCGGCCGCCGTATCCATGATCCCCATGTTGATTCTGTACCTGTTCGGCCAGAAATACTTCGTGGCAGGGCAGGCAACCTCCGGTATTAAAGGATAATGCCGGCGCGCCGTCGAAACAATTCCTGGTAGCATGCCTGTCATTTCCGCCACAGCGCCGCCTGGACCAGGAAGCAAACGCAACCGGCTCGCATTCAAAAGAAAAACTGCCGCTCCTTTGGCATTTCCCGGATTTTTCGGATATTTCAGCCGGTAAACCCTTTGGCGGTTACCGGCTATTCTACAATGGGGGAACGATATGTCTACGATTCTTTGCTATACGCGGCGCGGCCAGGGAACCTATCCTGACAAGAACTACCCCGGGCACGTGGCATACCTATGCGACCTGGAGCACGCGCTGCATCTGGCCATCAGCGACGACGGAATCTCCTTCAAGCCGCTGCGCAACAATACGGGCATCCTGTTTGCGGCGTGTACCTTCTGCGAGGGCGATCCCAAAGGAACCACCAAGACGCTTGTGGACCCCTGGCTGACCCGGGATGCGGCGGGCGCCTTCCTGCTGTGCATGCTCCGGCGCAACCAGAACGCCCCCGACCCGCTTTCGGTGGGCAGCATCCTGCTCTTTTCCTCCAAGGACCTGGTGCGCTACCGGGAGATCGGCTTCCTGAAGGTTTCGGAAGAAGCCATCCGCCACCCCCGCTGCGATTACCGCGCCCAGACCGGGGATTACGAGGTATACTGGGAAAACGAACGGGGGCAGGCCTTCTGCGCATGCAGCAGGGACCTGACCCAAATCTCGGATGTTCGGCCCTGCGAGGTCCGTCAGGCCTCTGCGGAAACCTACGGCATCGACCAATGCGTGCCCGGCAATACCATTGAGATCAGTGCGGAAGAGGCGCGCCGCGTCCGCATGTACCTGGACGAGATACGCAACACCGGCGTGGACCCCGTGCGCTGTATCCTGGCGGCCGGCATGACGCCCTGGAACCTGCCCAAGGCTGTTTGCCGGTATTCCGACGGCTCCACCCATGAAAAGCCTGTGGACTGGGATTTGTCCGGCGTCGACCTGAACAAGCCGGGCGAATATGAGGTGCCCGGACGGATTCGGGTAAAACGCTGGCCCTTCCCGCTAAAGCTGAACTTCGGCCCCTATGTGCCGGGCGACATCAACGATCCCAACATGGATACCGGCATGTCCGACCCGTGCGTGACCATGTACAAGGGCAAGTATTACCTGTCCTCCAGCGGAAACCAGAATATCGTGCTGCGCTGCGCCAACACGCCGGAGGGCGTTTTCAGCGCCGAACCCGTGGTGATTTACCGCGTGCCCCTGCAGCCCGGCCAGCACATGAACGGCACCTGGGCGGCGGAACTGCATGTGATCGACGAAGTCCCCTATCTGTTCACCACCATCTGCCCCAATGGCGACTGGACGCATGTCAAGAGCGTGGTGCTGCGCTGCCGTGGAGAGCTGCTGGACCCCGCCGCCTGGGAAGCCCCCCGCTTCTGTGTCAAGGCCAACGGCGAGCTGCTGACCGAAGGTGGCATTTCCCTGGATATGACCCATTTCCGCGATCACGGTACAGATTACGTCATGTGGTCCGACCGAAAGATCCGCTACGGCACGGACCCGCTGGTGATCGAGCCTGCGGACGTGTACATCGCCACCATTGACCCCGCTGCGCCCTGGCGGCTGACCAGCGACCCGGTGTGCGTGCTCCGGCCCGTGTTCGGCTGGGACCGCTGCGAAACGGAGGTGGAGGAGGGTCCGTACCTTCTTCGCCATGGGGACGAGCTTTTCGTTACGGTGTCCGGCTCTTCCACCGGCATGGCGGACCTGTATGCCGTGGGACTTTTGCACGCAAAGACCGGCGGCAACCTGCTGGACCCCGCCGCCTGGGACTGGTGGCCCTACCCGCTGCTGACCAAGGAAAGCGTTCCCGGCGAGTTTGGCCCCGGCCATAACAACTTTGTTCAGGACCCGGAAACCGGCGATGACCTGATGGTGTACCACGCGGTTCCCCATGACGCGAACGGCAGAGCGCTGCACCGCCGCCCGGCTATGCGCCGGGTGCATTGGGCATCTTCCGGCCTGCCTTACCTGGAAATGACGCCCGAACGCGATCTGGACCCGCGTTGGGAGCGCATCGTGATGAAACTGACCGTCTGTCCGAAGGAGGGAAACCCATGAACGCAAGCAACTACATCCGCACCGCCTGGAATACGCCCTTCATCCCGCAGCGCGCGGACCCCTATGTGCTGCACCACGGAAATGCCTGGTACTTCACCGCCTCCGTTCCGGCCTATGACCGCATTGTGCTTCGCCGCGCCGAAAGCCTGGAAGGGCTGCGTACGGCTTGGGAGCAGGAGGTATGGCATGCCCATGCCGGCGGCGTCATGAGCTGCCACATCTGGGCGCCGGAGCTTCATTTCCTGGACGGAGCGTGGTACATCTACTTTGCCGCGGGGGAGCAGGAGGACGTTTGGAAGATCCGGCCGTGGGTGCTGCGCTGCGAGAGCGACGATCCCCTGCAGGGACCGTGGACCGAATGCGGCATGCTGGAGCGCGCCGGCGGCGACGAGTTCAGCTTCACCGACTTCTCCCTGGACATGACCATTTTTGAACTGCGCGGCAAGCGATACTGCATCTGGGCCGAAAAGGTCAGCGTGGGCCGGAAGATCTCCAACCTGTACATTGCGCAGATGACTTCGCCCACTAGCCTGGCCGTGCCGCAGATGCTGCTCACCAGCCCATCCTACGCCTGGGAACGGCACGGCTTCTGGGTCAACGAAGGCCCCTCCGTGCTGCAAGCAGCCGGAAAGGTTTTTGTCAGCTTTTCTGCCAGCGATACCAGCGCCGCGTACTGCATGGGCCTGCTGTGGATGGACGACAAGGACGATCCCATGGACATTTCTGCGTGGCACAAGCTGAACAAGCCGGTATTCACCACCGATGCGGAGAAGGGCATCTACGGCCCCGGCCACAACACCTTCTTTGAAATGGACGGAGAAGCCTATACCTCCTACCATGCCCGCCCCTACGATGAGATCATCGGCGATCCGCTCTATGACCCCAACCGCCATGCGTTCATCATGAAGCTGCCCATGCGGGACGGTTTCCCGGTATTCTCCCTGGAAAACCAGGCGTTTCAGACGGATAAATAAAGACGGACCCTGTCTCCGGGTATTGCTCGGGGGAGCGCGAAAGCGCGCTGGATTTTGCGGCGCGCTTTCGCGTGTCAAAAAGGTGGCGTCGACACGTATGCATGCTTGCAGATACAAAAGGTTTCGCGCCCGCAGGCATGACCAAAGGGTTTTCCGATCGCCCTTTGGAAACCTTCGGCCCTCATACGCTATGAAATACTTGCAAGTTTAGGAACCTGAAGCTTCATTTTTCTTGCAAGTATATGAAAAAGCATGCCTTTTTCAACAGTCTGTGGCTTTTCCAAAGAAAAGCCAACCTTTAGCCGGCAAAGCCGTCGGATACGAATGAAAGTCGGAGGAGCTGCGGCCCCTCCGACGCCTCCCCGGGGCTTTTTGACAGTCTGGGGCAGGCATGGCCGCCAGTGGCGGCTATGCCTGCCTTTCTCGACCGAAACGAGCGGCGTAACGCCGCGACGATTGAGGTCGCGGAACGATCGGAACCCCCTGCGCTTGCAAGAATGCAATGTAAAACTTGCAAGCATTTCGAAATCAAATACTTTGCCAACGCGCTGGGGGCTGTTGATATAGTACTTTGCTTCATCACTTTTGCAAATGATGTACCCGGACTGGTACGAGCGGCGAGTGGTACGCAAAGAGAGGCGGGGCCGCTGGGTGGTAAAGCGTGATCTTTATGACTGATGGCTGCACCGTATGGTGGTTGATGTGATGAAATAAGGAGATTTTACTGTGAAAAAGATTAGTCATGTATTTGCGCTTCTATCTGTTTTACTGTCTGATGTGATGTGTGCTGTGGTTGGCTTTAACTATGGGAAAATGGTTTGGGGCATAGAGAACGCAGGATATAGTGCGCCTGCCAGTGCTGTTTTCATCTGGGCAATTCCTTTTTTGATTAGCATTGTTATGGGAAGCTGTCAGAGGAAGAAAGAAAGTGGCTGAAAAAGATTGCACAGAAGTCGGATTTGCTGAAAAATCCAAA
>CALVVZ010000129.1 GCA_944364075.1 uncultured Clostridia bacterium | reverse complement strand
AAAAGTGGTAAAAACCACTTTTTCGACACGCTGTGCGCGCCTTCCCTGCGGGAAGGACGCTTTTCGCCATGGGAAACAGGTGGAAAGATTATTGGAAACGCTCTGGCTATTTTTCTGCGGCGGACACCGCGCCGCGTACGCGCCACAGCATCCACAGCATGCCGATGCCCAGCAGCGCGTGCCCGATGCCGCAGACGCCGGAGAGCGACGCATCCAAGCCGCTGCTCAGCGCCAGCCCCTGTGCCTGGGCCAGTCCCCGCAGAAACAGTCCCAGGCAGGTGACGTTCAGTCCCACGTGGTAGAGCAGCAACAGCTTTCCGCCCTTTCCGTGGGGCAGGAAGGAGAAAAGCTTCTCCAGCATCAGCATCATCAGGCAGAAAATCATGCCCAGCAGAAAGTAATGGGTATGCACCACCGAGAGGGTGGTTTGTCCCGCAAAACCGCTGAACTTGGTGAATTCCCGGTAGAAGACCCCAAAGATCATGGCCAGAACGGCATAGGTAAAGGCGGCGCAGGCAAAATGCTTTTTCATTGGCGGCGTTCTCCTTTCTGATCCTTGCGGTACAGTTTTTTGCACATGACCACCACCCAGACGTAAGCCAGGGTTTTGGGAATCATCAGCATGCCTACGGCGGGCGCCGTCGCGCTGAACAGAACCACGGGCGCGTAGAACCCAAAGGACAGCGCTACGGCCAGGGGCATATACCGGAATACGCCGTCTCCGGCGCGGCGTGCCTGACGGGCAAAGAGCACGATGATGATGACGCCCATGGCGGCAAAGGGAATGTTGCGCGCAATGCCGTATGACAGCGGCGGTTGGGCCGACAACCACTGATTCTGCGGCAAGAGGCACAGCGCGATGCGCAGGGCCGCCAGGCCCAGCATGGTCCAGGTCAGGGGCTTTTGCTTGCCCATGCCATAGTACTCGCGCCAAATGAAATACAGCAGCACGTAGAATACCGTCATGGTGACGGAGGTAATGGCTTTCCCCGCTCCCAGCAGCGCGGCGTTCGCCTCCAGGCCGGTGGTCCATAGGGCCCACATGCGCGGGATCAGATGAAAAGCGTCCCCGCCGCCCAGAAGCACGGCCATCAGCCCTGCCCTGGTTACCAGGGGAGAAGTCCTGGCACGCAGCAGCTGAATGCCCGTGACCAGTACAAAAGAGAGATACAGCACGTCAAAAATGCTTTCGCCCAAGGCTTGCATCATGGGGTAACATCCTCCTGAAAAACGGATTGCGCGTAAAGCGCGGGTCTGAGCAGTTCCAGAAACAAATGCCACTCTTGCTGCGGTTCAGATACGCGGAGCAACGCCAGCATGGTCCGCATAAGCAGCCGCACGCAGGTATCCGGGGCGATGTCCCGGGAGGCGAGGGTAATGGCGGTATCCTTGGCCATGCGCCGACGCAGGTTGTCGGCCAGCAGCGCCTGCATGGCGGTCATCTGCGCCGCTCCGGCGCCGGGCGTTTGGGACAGGGTGCGCATCATCCGTCCCGTAGCGCCGTCCACATGCTGGCGCAGGAAGTCAAAGATCTCCGCGGCCTGCTCCAGAAAGCTTCCCGCGCAAATGCGGACATCCATTTCCACCAGCAGGCCGGACCAGCTTTCCTCAATGAGCGCAAGCAGCAATTCGTCCTTGCCGGAAAAGTAATTATAGACGGTCCCGGAAGCAATCCCCGCCCTTTGAGCCAGGTCGCGTATGTTGATGTTTTCCGGGCCTTCCTGGGCTACCTGCTGGCGGGCATACCGCAACAGTTCTTCCCGAAACCCGTCTTTTTTTCTGCGCATGCCGCATCACCTCGAAAAATTAAATGAACATGTTCATTTATAATCATACCATGCGCTTGCCTCCTTGTCAATACATAAATGAACGTGTTCATAAAAAATCCGCGGCCTGCACGGCCGCGGAAAGTGCGCAATGATTTGCCTAGAACATGCTCAGCTGGCTGGTTTCGCTCATGCCCTCCAGGGCGCCGTGGGTGCGCAGCAGCTCGATGACGCCGTTGCCCACCTTGCCCCGCTCCTTCAAATCCTCAATGGAGAGGAAGGCGCCCTGTTCCCGGGCCGCCACAATGGGCAGCGCGGCGGACTCGCCCAAGCCGCCCAGGCTGGTGAAGGGGCAGCGGATGGCCCCGTCCTCGATGAGGAACTTGCGCGCATCGCTCTTGTACAGGTCCACGGGCAGGAAGTGGATGCCCCGCATGTTCATCTCCAGCACCAATTCCAGGGCCGTCTGCGCGTCCTTGTCCTTGGCGGAGGCGTTGTCCATGTTTTTGATTTCGCGGATCTTGGCCCGGCAGGTTTCCGGGTCTACCAGCATGGTGGCGGCGTCGAAGCCGTCCCCGCGCACGGTGAAGTAGGCCGTATAGTAGGCCAGGGGATGGTGTACCTTGAACCAGGCGATGCGCAGGGCCATGGTCACGTAGGCCACCGCGTGGCCCTTGGGGAACATGTACTTGATCTTCTTGCAGCTGTCGATGAACCAGGGGGCCACGTCGTGGTCCAGCATGGCCTGCTCCATCTCGGGCTTGAGGCCCTTGCCCTTGCGGACCGCTTCCATGGTGGTAAAGGCCAGTTTGGGCTCCACGCCCTTGTCGATGAGGTAGTTCATGATGTCGTCCCGGCAGCAGACGCATTCGTTCAGCTTGGCGGTGCCGGAGCGGATGATGTCCTGGGCGTTGCCCAGCCACACGTCCGTGCCGTGGCTCAGGCCGGAGATGCGGATCAGCTCCTCCATGGTGGAGGGCTGGGTGTCGTCCAGCATGCCGCGGACAAAGGCCGTGCCAAACTCGGGGATGCCGAAGGTGCCGGTGGTGCAGTCGATCTGCTCCGGGGTAACGCCCAGGGCCTCCGGGGAGTGGAACAGGCTGCGCACGGCGGGGTCGTCCAGGGGAATGTCCCGGAAGTCGACGCCCGTCAGGCCGCACAGCTCGTGGATCATGGTGGGATCATCATGGCCCAGGCAGTCCAGCTTCACCAGGATGTCGTGCATGGAGTTGAAGTCGAAGTGGGTGGTGATGAATTCGCTGTTCAGGTCGTCGGCGGGGTGCTGCACGGCGGTGAACTGGTAGATTTCGTATTCCTTGGGCACCACCACCATGCCCGCGGGATGCTGGCCCGTGGTGCGCTTGACGCCCACGCAGCCCTGCATCAGGCGTTCCTTCTCCGTGTTGCCGCACTGGATGCCCCGCTCCTCCAGGTACTTGCTCACATAGCCGTAGGCGGTCTTGTCCGCCAGGGTGCCCACGGTACCGGCCCGGAACACGTGCCCCTCGCCGAAAAGCTCTACCACCTGGTGGTGGGCCTTGGACTGGTATTCCCCGGAGAAGTTCAGGTCGATGTCGGGGACCTTGTCCCCGGCGAAGCCCAGGAACACCTCGAAGGGAATGTCGAAGCCGTCCTTGACCAGGGGGCGTCCGCACAGGGGGCAGTCCTTGTCCGGCAGGTCCACGCCCACCTTGTACTTGCTTTTGTCCACGTCGAAAAAGCCCTTGTGGCAATGGGGGCAGCGGTAATGGGGCGGCAGGGCGTTCACCTCGGTGATGCCGCACATGCAGGCCACGAAGCTGGAACCCACCGAGCCGCGGCTGCCCACCAGGTAGCCGTCGTCCAGGGAGCGCTTCACCAGCCGCTCGGCAATGTTGTACAGCGTGGCGAAGCCGTAGCCGATGATGGAGCCCAACTCCTTTTCCAGGCGCTTGACCACCAGGTCGGGCAGGGGATCGCCGTACCAGTCCTTGGCCGTGCCCCAGGACATGTTTTGAATGTTGTCCGCGGCGTCGGGCCAGAAGGGCTGGAAGGTGTCCTCGCCCTTGGGGTGCTTGGGGAACAGGCGCAGGCTTTCCACCTGGTCGGCGATTTTGCGGGGATTGGTGATGACCACCTCCCGAGCCTTTTCCTCTCCCAGGTAGGCGAATTCCTCCAGCATTTCGTTGGTGGTTTTGAAGTACAGGGGGGGCTGCTGGTCGCAGTCCTCATAGCCCAGGCCCGCCTGGATAATGGCGCGGTTCATGGCGTTGTGGGGGTCCAGGAAGTGTACGTCCCCCGTGGCCACCACGGGAATGCCCAGCTCCTGGCCCAGGCGGACGATGGTGCGGTTCAGTTCCCGCAGGCCCTCGTCGTCGGCCACCTGCCCCTCCCGCACCAGAAAGGCGTTGTTGCCGATGGGCTGAATCTCCAGGTAATCGTAGAACCGGGCGATCTTCTTGAGCTTGTCCCAGCTTTCCCCGTCCAGCACCGCCCGGAAAAGCTCCCCGGCTTCGCAGGCGCTGCCCACGATGAGCCCCTCCCGGTACTTCTGGATGAAGCGCCGGGGCATGTGTGGGCGGCGGCGGAAATAGTCCAGGTGCCCAATGGACACCAGGCGGTTGAGGTTCTCCATGCCCTTCTGGGTTTTCACCAGCAGGATGATATGGAAGCTCTCCCCGATGGCCCCGCCCTTGAGAGCTTCGTTGAGGCCGCGCAGGGTATTGATGCCCCGCTCCCGGGCCTCCTTGTACATCTTGGCCAGGCACAGGGCGGTGGCGGTGGCGTCGTGGACGGCCCGGTGGGCGTTTTTCAGGCTGACCCCCAGCTGCTTGCACACGCTGCCCAGCTTATGGCTCTTCATCTCCGGGTAGAGCTTGCGGGCAAAGGTGAGGGTGTCCAGCACCGGCGCCTGCCATGTCATGCCCAGCCGCCGCAGCTCCGCCCGCAGCAGGGAGGCGTCATAGTTGGCGTTGTGGGCCGCGATGGGACAATCCCCGATGAATTCCATGAGCTTGGGGATGGCGGTTTCCGCGGTCTCCTTGTCGGCGAGCATCATGTCGGTGATGCCGGTGATTTCGGTAATCTTGGGCTTGAGGGGCTGCCTGGGGTTCACCAGGATGCTCATGGAGTCCGTCACCGTGCCCCCCACCAGCTTCACCGCGCCGATTTCGATGACCCGGGCGGTATTGGTGTTCAGCCCCGTGGACTCGAAGTCCAGGACAATGATGGGTTCGTCCAAATCCCGGCCGTCGGGGTCCTGGACAATCTCCGCCTCGTCGATGAGGTAGCCCTCGCAGCCGGGAATGAGCTTGATGTCCTTGCCCTTCACGGCGTTGAAGGCCGCGGGGAAGGACTGCACCACCCCGTGGTCGGTGATGGCCACGGCGGGATGCCCCCACTTGATGGCCCGCTTGATGAGGTCCCCCGCGGGGGTCAGGGCGTCCATGGTGGACATGTTGGTATGCATGTGCAGCTCCACGCGCTTTTCCTCGGCGGTGTCCTCCCGCTCCACGCGCTCCATGGGCACCACGTCCCGCACGGAAATGGACAGCTCGTGGGCGAAGTTGTCGTAGAGGCATTCCCCGCGGACCTTCACGTTCATGCCCACCTTGATTTGCTCCACCTTGTCCATGACGGCCTTGCGCTCCTCGGCGGTGATGGGTTCGGGGGGCGCGTCGTCCTCCTTCCTGCGGCCGAAGCGGTTGCGGTAGCGCAGGAAGGTCTTGCACAAAATGGAGGAGGTATAGTCCGTGATGGCAAAGGTCAGCAGCAGCAGCTCCCCGCCCTTGAGCTCCTTGGTTTCCAGCTTGAAGATGTCCCCCTGCACGGTGACCAGCCCCGCGTCGCTGGTAAGCTCCTTCATCTCCACGGGGCGGTCGGCGATGGCCCGGCCCAGGATGGCCTTGCCCAGGGCGTGGTCGGTCATCATGGGGGCCAGGGGCGCCCGGGGCTTGGCCTCGGCGTCGGGCTTGTCGCGCTTCTCGGCGGGCTTGCGCTCCCGCTTTTCGGCGGGTTCCTTCCGGGGCTGCTTTTCCGCCGGCGCGGCATTTTGTTGCAGCCGGGCCAGGGTATAGACCTGCTCCTGCTCCTTGCGGCGCTGCTCCCGCAGGGCGGCCAGCCGCGCCTCCTGGTCCCCGGCCACGGCCAGCTCCACCTTCACCTCGATGCCGAAGATGTCCTTCACCGCCTGCACCAGCCGCGCGGCCACCCCCTGCCGGCCCATGAATTCCAGGGAAAAGGGGTCGGGAAAGGTCAGGGTGATCCGCTCCCCGTCGCAGCGCCAGTCCATCTGATCCATCCAGCTGATGGAGGCGGGATAGTTCCGCTTGAGGAAGTCCACAAACACCTGCTTGTAGTTTTCGATATGCGCCAGGAAATCCTGGGCCAGGGAGGGGCTGACCACCCGCAGGGCCAGGGGGCACTGGGAGAACACCTGCCGCAGCACCCGCTCCATTTTCAGAAAGGCGGCCTCCTCCACCAGCACGTCGCTCTGGAAGGTGATGTACACCTTTCCCTGAGGCTTCACGTAGACCACGTGGGGGGTGTGCAGCTGCCCCTTGAGCTGGGGCAGTTCGTTGTAAATCCGCGTCAGTAAATCTTCGTAGCTCATGGGGCCTCCCTTCCGCCCGCCCGCTCCAGGATCAGCCGGGTGGCGCCTACCGCTTGTACCTCCCGAAAGCCCAGGCGTTCATACAGCGCCCGGGCGCGGACATTGCCCGTAAACACGTACAGGAATACCGGCTTTTCCGTGGCGGCCAGGCAGTCCCGGAGCACCGCCGTGCCCACGCCCTGCCCCCGGTAGGCCGGCAGGATGTACAGATCGTCCAGCTCCATCTTCCCCTCCGCCGGGGCGAAGCGGTAATAGCCCGCCAGTTCTTCCCCCCGGTAGACGCGCCGGTATTCCGTCAAATGCCCGGCAATCTTCCGGCGCATCCAGTCCATGACCCGGTCGTAGGGGATGCGCTCCACATCCTCATAGGCGTCCACCAGCGCCTTGGCCTGGGCGAAGATAACCGGCACGTCCTCCTCCCGGGCGGGGGCGTAGCGCAGCTGCAACATGGGTATCCCTCCTGCTTTGGTGCCTTGTCCAAAAGGCAACGGAAGGGAGGGGCCTTGCGCCGCCTCCCCCGCGTTGCCTATTCGATGGCCTGTTCAGCTTTCCTTTTCTCGCTGGGCCGCGATGGCGCGGGCCGCGTCGATGAGGGCCTGGGCCAGGTCGCCGTCCACCCGGCGGGCGGTCTGCCCCTTGACGAACAGCGCGCCCCCGGATTTGCCTCCCGCGATGCCCACGTCGGCTTCCCGGGCCTCCCCGGGGCCGTTGACGATGCAGCCCATGACCGCCACCTTCAGCGGCACGCGGATGTCCTGAAGCTCCTTTTCCACCCGGGCGGCGATGCCCGCCACGTCAATGCAGGTACGGCCGCAGGTGGGGCAGGAAACCAGCTGCACCCCCTGGGTGCGCAGCCCGATGGCCCGCAGGATGTCCCAGGCGGCCTGGGCCTCCGGCAGGGGGTCCCCGGTGAGGCTCACGCGGATGGTGTCCCCGATGCCGTCCAGCAGCAGCGAACCGATGCCGATGGCGCTCTTGATGGTGCCCTGGCCGGGCAGCCCCGCCTCGGTGACGCCCACGTGCAGGGGATAGTCGCAGCGCCGGGCGGCCAGGCGGTAGGTCTCCACGGTGAGGCGCACGTCGCTGGCCTTCATGGACAGCACAATGTCCTCAAAGCCCGCCTTTTCCAGCATGCGGGCATGCTGCACGGCGCTTTCCACCATGCCCTCGGCGGTGGGACCGCCGTACTTTTCCAGGATGTCCTTTTCAATGGAGCCGCTGTTCACCCCGATGCGGATGGGAATGCGGTGCATCCGGGCGCAGTCCGCCAGCAGGCGCACGTTGGCCTCCCCGCCGATGTTGCCGGGGTTGATGCGCAGCTTGCTGATGCCGTTTTCCGCGGCCATGATGGCCAGGGTGTGATCAAAGTGAATATCCGCCACCAGGGGGCAGGGAGAACCGCCCACCAGCTGGCGCACGGCCTTGGCGCAGGCCACGTCGTACACGCTCACCCGCACCAGGTCGCAGCCCGCGGCGTGCAGGGCGCGTATCTGGGCCAGGGTCTTTGCCACATCCCGGGTGTCGGTGTTGGTCATGGACTGTACCCAGACCGGGTTGTGGCCGCCCATGACCAGCCGGCCCACGGATACCTTGCGCGTTTCGTACATCCCGCATCCCTCCGCTTGTGTGAATGGGTTTTACTGGAACAGCCGCAGCACGTCCTTGTAGGTAAAGAAAATCATCAGCCCCAGCAGCAGCACATAGCCCGTCAGGTGGACCATGGCTTCCCGGCGCGGGGGCACGGGCTTGCGCCGGATGGCCTCCACCACCATGAACAGGAAGCGGGAACCGTCCAGCCCGGGAATGGGCAGCAGGTTCATGATGCCCAGGTTGATGGAAATGACCACCAGCAGGTTGATGTAGCTATCAAAGCCGCCCTGGCGCACCTGGTCGGACACCATGGAGATCATGCCCACAGGGCCGGCCGTCTGGTCCAGGCCCGCGCCGGTGGTCACCAGGTCCTTCAGGGCGTTGAAGATCAGCCCGCCCGCGTACACGCAGTTGGCCCAGCTGTTCTGCACTGACGCCAGGAAGCCCAGGGGCTGCCGCTCCATGTCGTAGGTGGCGCCCACGGTGATGCCCAGGCGGTACTTTCCCTCCGCCTCGTCGTAGAAGGGCGTGATCGCCGTGTCAAAGGTGGTATCCCCCCGCTGCACGGTCACCAGCATGGGGCCGTCGCCCGCATAGGCGGCAATGGCGTTAATGAGCGTGTCCGTGGTGCCGTCCAGCACATCCACCCCGTCGATGCGGGTGATCACGTCCCCGGCTTGCAGCCCCGCCTCCTGGGCCGGGCCGCTTTCCACCTGGCTGATGTAGGGATGGGCCGCTACGGGCACCTGCGCCCCGCCAATCCAGAAATACAGCATCAGCACCACAAAGGCCAGCACGAAGTTCATCCCCGGCCCCATGAGCACGGTGAACATGCGCTTCCATACGCTCTGCCTGCTGTATGCCCGGGGATCGTCGAGGGTTTTGCCCTCCGCGTCGTCCTCCCCGTAAAAGGCGCAGTAGCCGCCCATGGGGATGGCCCGCAGGGAAAAGTCCGTCTCGTGCTTCCGGCTCTTCCAGCCCAGAAGCTTCGGCCCGAAGCCGATGGAGAACTCCATCACCCCGATGCCCGTCAGCCGGGCGGCGATGAAGTGCCCCCACTCGTGTACCATAATCAGAATGCCCAGCAGTAAAATGGCCAACAGGACATACAATACCGTCATATTGCTCCTTTCATACGGCGAAGCTGGGCGTCCACCGCCCGCCGCGCCGCCTGATCCGCCGCGAAAATTT
>CALVVZ010000128.1 GCA_944364075.1 uncultured Clostridia bacterium | reverse complement strand
GCGGAGCCGGCGGATACGAATGAAAGTCGAAGGGGCTGCGGCCCCTCCGACGCCTCCCCGGGTTTTTTGACAGTCTGGCGCTGCCATAGGGCAGCGTCAAGGCAGGCGGCCACTGCCAGCTTCGGCTGGGAGGGGCCGCTTTTTTGATGGGTTCGGGCCTGGAAACACAAAAAATAGCGCCCGAATCAAAAGCTATGCGCCGCGACTCCGCTATTTGCCGGTGTGAAAAAAGAAAATGCAAAAAGACATAAAATACTTATAAATAACGAGTAAATCAAAGAAATATAAAGATATTTGCATATAGAAGCCGGTATTTGACCTTACAATACTTTGACTTTCTTTGACCTTTAGGGTATACTTTAGTCACGGTTCAGGAAAGAACCGGATGAAAGAACAAACAAGCACTAAGTTTTGAAGGAGGTTTACATTATGTATACATTGGTTCCGTATCGTTCTCGCCGTGAGGTTTCCCGTCCCAGCCTGTTTGACGACCGCTTCTTCCGTTCCTTCTTTGATATGAACGACATGGTAGGTTCCGCCGGTTTCCGTGTGGATGTCAAGGAACAGCCCGACGCTTACACCCTGGAGGCAGAGCTGCCCGGCGTGAAGCAGGATCAGATCAGTCTGACGGTGGACAACGACGTGCTTACCATTGCCGCGGATATGAATGTGGAGAAGAAAGAGGAGAAAGAGTCCTACCTGTACTCCGAGCGCCGCTTTGGCCACATGGCCCGCAGCTTCAACCTGGAAGGTATCAATCAGGAAAGCATCTCTGCGGAATACAAGGATGGCGTGCTGACGGTTCGCCTGCCCAAGAATGCTCCCGAACCCGAAAAGGTTGCGCGGCGCATTGAAATCAAGAATGCATAAGATACGTCGAACCGGCCTGTCATAAACGGCAGGCCGGTTCAGACTGTTGAAAGAAGCACGTTTTTTCATAGGGGTGCAAGAACAATGAAACTTCAATCCCCAGAACTTGCAAGCATTTCATAACGTATGGGGCCGAAGGTTTCCAAAGGGCGATCGGAAAGCCCTTTGGTCGCGCCCGCAGGCGCGAAACCCTTTCGCTCGTATGCATGCAATGTGCAACTCGCAGAAATCATGAAACCACACATTTTGCCAACACGCTGAAGGGGCTGTTGCAAAACAGAAGTTTTGCAACAGCCCCTTCTTTATGGTTTTGCACGTCATACAGCGGGCAGATACAGACCGCTTACCAGGTTTTCCAGGTGGCAAGCTCTTCCTCGTTGCACAGTACCTGATGATCGGGTTCAATGTTCTGCCAACGGGGCGGATGCTGCTCGTAGTGATGGCAGGCGGGATCGTAAATCTCCAGCACCTTGTTCTTTTCCACGTCGGGATTGGGTTGGGGAATGGCGGAGAGCAGCGCCCGGGTATAGGGATGCGCCGGATGCTGGAACAGGGTTTCCGTATCCGCCATTTCCACAATCAGCCCCTTGTGTACCACCGCGATGCGATCACAGATGAAGCGCATCACGGACAGGTCGTGGCTGATGAACAGATAGGTCAACCCACGCTCCTTTTGCAACTGGCTCATGAGGTTCAACACCTGGGCGCGAATGGATACGTCCAGGGCGGAAATGGGTTCATCGGCAATGATGAACTCCGGGTTCATGATCAGCGCCCGGGCAATGCCGATACGCTGGCGCTGTCCGCCGGAAAACTCATGGGGGAACCGGGTGGCAAACTCCGGCGGCAGGCCCACGGCGTGCAGGGCGGCGGTGACCATCTCCTGCATCTGCGCTTTGGAATAGCCCCGCCCCTGCAGGCCCTCGGAGACGATATAGTCAATTTTGGCGCGCTCGTTGAGGCTGGCCATGGGGTCCTGGAAGATCATCTGAATCTTCTGGGTGATCTCCCGGTCCAGTTCCTTGGGGATGCGGCCGGTGATCTCACGGCCCTTGAACTGAATGGAACCGGCGCTGGCCGGATAGACCCGGATGATGCAGCGGCCGATGGTGGTTTTTCCCGAGCCGCTTTCACCCACGATGCCGAAGGTTTCGCCCTTGTATACATCAAAGCTCACGCCCTTGACGGCCTTGAAGCGGTGCCAGCTGTTGCCGAAGGTGACCTCCAGGTCCCGCACCTTCAGCAGCACTTCCTTTTCACGGGTTTCCAATAGCTTTCCCTCCCAACTGCTTCAGTTTGCGGATAACCTCGGGAGGCTCCACCTTGGGGGCACGGGGGTCCAGCAGCCAGGTGCGGGCCCGGTGCGTGGGGGTGATGTCGAAATACGGGGGCTGTTCCAGATGGTCGATCTGCAATGCCAGGGGATTGCGGGGCGCGAAGGCATCCCCGTGAATGGCCTGGAACAGGTTGGGCGGCGTACCCTTGATGGAATACAGCTCTTCGCCGCGGTGCCCTAGCTGAGGCAGGGAGGACAGCAGCGCCCAGGTGTAGGGATGATGGGGGTCATAGAAGATCTCGTTGACCAGCCCCAGCTCCACAATGTCCCCTGCGTACATCACCGCCACGCGCTCAGCGATATTGGCCACCACGCCCAGGTCGTGGGTAATAAAGATGATGGTCAGATTGTACTTGGTCTTGAGTTCCTTGAGCAGGCTGAGCACCTGGGCCTGAATGGTCACGTCCAGGGCGGTGGTAGGCTCGTCGCAGATCAGGATCTTGGGGCGGCAGGCAATGGCGATGGCGATGACGATGCGCTGGCGCATGCCGCCGCTGAGCTCGTGGGGGTACTGCTTGTACCTGCGGCGAGGATCGTCAATGCGCACGTCCTTGAGGATGTCAATGGCGGCTTCCCGGGCGGCTTTGCCCTTTAGACCCCGATGCAGCTCCAGCGCCTCAAGAATCTGTTTGCCGATGGATTTGAGGGGGTTTAGGCTGGTCATGGGGTCCTGGGGAATCATACAGACCTCGCTGCCGCGGATGCTCAGCCAGTCCGTGGGCTTGGGGAGGCTGGTCAGATCCACGTACATCCGCCCCTGGCCGTCCTGCTTGCAGGCGGGGCTGCCCTTGAACTTTTCCAGGGCGTCATAGTAACGGATCTGTCCCTGGGCAATGAAGCCGTTGCCGTCCAGCAAGCCGATGAAATTCTTGTTCAGCACGCTCTTGCCGCAGCCGCTTTCCCCCACAATGGCCAGGGATTCGCCCCGGTACACGTCCAGGTTGACGCCCCGCAGGGCGTGCAGGGTTTTGCCCCGCAGCTTGAATTTCACGTGGAGGTCTTCCACGGAAAGAATCGGTTCCTGCATGGTGTGTTCCTCCCTTCCGTCACACATGGCTCTTGGGGTCCGCCGCGTCCGAGAAGGCGTTGCCGATCATATAGAAGGAGATGGTGACGATGGACAGGATGATGGTGGGGTAGATCAGCTGGTAGCGCAGGCTGGGGCTCATCATCAGCTTGCGGCCCTCGTTGATCAGGTTGCCCAGGCTGGGCACCGTGGCGGGAAGGCCCAGGCCGATGTAGGTGATAAACACCTCCGAGCCGATGGCGCCGGGGATGGACAGGGCCATGCGCAGCATGATGACCGAAACCAGGTAGGGCAGCAGGTTTTTCACAATGATTCGCCAGGTGCTGGTGCCCAGGCAGCGGGAAGCCACGTTGTAGTCCCGGTCCCGGATGATGAGAATCTGGTTGCGGATAAAGCGCGCCATACCGATCCACCCGGTCAGGGACATGGCGAAAATGATCGTCCCCACGCCGGGCTTGAGAATGAAGGAAATCAGAATCAGGATAATGGTGCTGGGGATATTGTCCAGCACGTTGTAGATTTCGGTAAAGAGAAAATCCAGCTTGCGCACATATCCCCAGAGTACGCCCATAAGGATGCCCACGCAGGCTTCGATCATGGCGCAGGCCAGGCCGATAAACAGGGAGGTGCGGGTGCCGCTCCATAGCCGCGCCCACAGGTCCTGACCGATGGAGTTGGTGCCCAGCCAGTGTTCCGCGGAGGGCTGTTTGTTTTTCAGCGGCAGGCCGTTGTCGCCGTTGGTAACCACAAAGGCATCGTATTGTCCCGGCAGCAGGGGCTGGATAAAGGTGAACAGCACGATGATCAGCATGAGGGCCAGCAGGAACATGGCCACGCGGTTCTTGCTGAAGGCGTGCAGGGTGGAACGCCAGTAGGAATAGTTGCTGGCGCCGGTGAGCTCGGCTTCCTCCTCGTCAAAGGGGGCGAAGGAAAAGAGCTCCTTTTCGCTCAGGTCGCGCTTGAGCTGCGCGCTCAGGCTGTTTTCCAGGGCTTCCACCTTGGGATGCTTGAGCAGTGCCATCAGCGCTCGCCTCCCTTCTTCACCAGATTGATCCGCGGGTCCATCAGCGCCATCATTAGGTCGCCCAGCAGCAGGCCGATAATGCCCACCGTGGCGTAGAGCAGCACGATGCCCAGCACCATGTTGTTGTCCTGCTTTTTCACCACGTCCACCAGCAGGCCGCCCATGCCGGGGATGGAATAAAGGGATTCGATGTAAATGGAGCCGATGACCGTGTTCAGGAAGGAAGTAGGCAGATATTGCGCCATGGGAACAAAGGCGTTGCGGAACACGTGGCGAAAGAATATCTTGTTCTCGCTCACGCCCTTGATGCGGGCCAGGGTCACATAATCCTTCTTGCTTTCGTCCACCATATAACGCCTCAGCCACATGGCGTAATAGGCGATGTTCCCCAGGGACATGGAGAATACCGGCAGCACCCAGCTGATGGCCTTGTCCGGGTCAAAGAGCATGCTGATGTGCAGCCACTCCGTACCGTAGAGCTGGATGAACAGGTAATATACCGCCGAGGGAACCGCCTGAATCAGCACAATGAATGCCGCGCCCAGATTGTCGAAGAACTTGCCCTTGTACTTGGCCATAAAGGTGCCCATGGGCAGGCCGATGAGCATGGCAAAGAGCAGCGACAGGGAACCGAGCTTGATGGATACGGGGATCTTGGGCGCGAGGATCTCTGCCACGGGCACGTTGTCCCGGTACACCCAGGAGGTGCCCAGGTTGCCGTGGAGAATCAGCTCCTTGAAGAAATTGTACAGTTGTACGAGGATCGGCTGATCCAGGCCCATTTGATGCAGGCCGTTCTGGATCTGCGCGTCGGTCATTTTTTCAATATTGGGGAAATAGCCGTCAATGGGCATCTGGCGAACCAGGATGAACACGATGGACAAGATGATGAACAGCGTGATGAAAGAGCGGAGAAACCGCCTGCCCAGATATCGTGCCACGTACGTCTTCCTCTCTGTATAAGCTGGCATCCGCCGTTCCGTTCATACGCCTGAGATACAGCGGAAACCCCGGCCTGCCTGAGACCGGGGTAAAAAACCCGGCGGGGAGCACGAATGCCCGCCCCGCCGGGGATGGGACTTACTTACCCATGGCGGTCAGCCATTCCTGGTAGGCCGCTTCGTATTCCTCGGCGCTGATGAAGTCCTCATGCAGCGTCTGGTACTTGTAGCGCAGGTTGCTAACGCCGCAGGGAGAATACTGCCCTTCGAAGATATTCAGCTTCGTCACCTGATAGGAGGCTGCTTCGATGTTGTAGGGGATCACCATGGCGTTATTGATGAGCATGGCTTCCGCCTCGGCAAACTTGGTGTAGCGGGCGGTGGTGTCATCGGTGATGTTCTTGGCCTCTTCCACGGTGGCGTAGTAGGCGGTCAGGATGTCCTTGGTCTCGGGATAGGCGTCGCCGTCCAGGGAAACGTCCATCTTGTTGTAGCTGTTGCCCTCATGCAGGCCGGTTTCGCTGTCGATGCTCTCGGCAAAGGGAGAAGCCCAGGTCAGCGGGTCGGCATAGTCGGCGCCCCAATTGCAGCGCATCATACTGTACACGCCAGCGCGGCGGGTGGCGGACAGGAAGGACTCGGAGGGGCCGGCGTACAGCTCCACGTTGATGTAGTCGGTGCCCAGCACGCCTTCCAGCTGCTGCTTGAACAGGATGCTCTCATTCTCCCAGTCGGTGTCGCCGCTCTTGTAGGTCAGCAGGATGGTCACCGGGAAGGTGCAGCCTGCGGCCGTCAGCTCTTCCATCGCCTTGGCCTTGTATTCAAGGGCCTTTTCGGCGTTGAAGAAGTTCTCCTCGGTGCCTTCGAAGGGCGCCAGCTCGCTGAAGTCCACGCCGTCGGCGGCGCAGAAGGTGGCGGGCGTAATGGTGTTCTGCAGGATGGACTCGGGATCGTCAGGCTCCAGGGCGCGCATGGAATAGGTACGGTCGAAGGCGCTCATGATGGAGTGCCGGAAATTGCTGTTGTTCACCGCGATGCGCCAGTTGTCCGGGCCGTACTCGGCTTCGTACTGGGGATCGAAGTTGAAGCAGAAGAAGTAGCTGAAGTCCGGAATGGCGCGGCCGCGGCTGATGATGTCGGGGTTGTTGGCCTTCCAGTCATCGATGATGTCGTTGCTCAGGTCGGCGTAGTCCACTTCGCCGCGCAGGGCCATGGTGGGCGCCAGGGTAGCGGCCTCGGCGTTGTAGATCTGCTCGATACGGTCAATGTGGACGTTCTCGGCGTCCCAGTTGTTGACGTTCTTGACGAAAACGTGCTTCACCTGGGGTTCAAACTCGGTAAGGATGAACGCGCCGCAGCAGTACATTTTTTCGCAGGCGGTGGCGAAGTCCGCGCCCAGCTCTTCCAGCTGCGGGCCATAGGCGGGCATAAAGCTGCCGTAGGTCATGCAGGAGAGCAGGTAGGGGGTGGGCTTATCCACAATGTACTGCAGGGTGTAGTCATCCACGGCCTTCACGCCCACCTCGGCGAAGTCGGTGACTTCTCCAGCATAGTAGGCGGCGGCGTTGAGAATGTTGGCTTCCTCGAACATGTACTCCAGGCTGCTGTCATATTCGGGGGTCAGCACGTACTTAGCGGCGGCCACAAAGTCGTTGGCGGTCACTTCGCCCACTTCAGCGCCGGTGTAGTCGTACCACTTCTGGCCCTGACGCAGGTGGAAGGTCCAGGTGAGCTGATCCTCGGAAACCTCCCAGGTTTCCGCCAGGCCGGGAATGATCTCGCCGATGTTGTTGTACTCGATCAGCGTATCCACCACATTGGCGCCGGGGGTGTAATCCCAGGTAGTGCTGCTGGTCAGGTAGTTCAGCGTGGACACTTCGGAACTGTACAGAGCGGTATAGACGTTTTCCTCCGCGGAGGCGGGAAGTACGGCCATGCCGGCCAACAGCGCCAGTGTCATCAGAAAGGCAAGCAGCTTTTTCATGAAATGGTGACCTCCTTCAATGATAAATAGGACGAGTCCCACGGGACGCGCGGAGTGCCAATGGCCCGCTTCCGCGCGGCTGATAGGAACAGGATACAACCCCTCCTTGACCTTGTCAAGGAAAATCATGCATTTTTGATGTATCAAACTTGCATCCTTGATCTTGCAGGGAATGGAAATATCTGATGAAGAAAAAGCGGCTTAGACCGGCGGGCGGTCAGAAAAAATGAATTTTTTCAGGCTGTCAAAAAACCCCGGGGAGGCGTCGGAGGGGCCGAAGCCCCTTCGACTTTCATTCGTATCCGCCGGCTCTGCCGGCGGGGCGGGTTGTTGATTTTGCTTGCAAAATCAATTCCTTACAACTTCGGACGACCTCTGGTTGGCCGAAGTTGCTTTCTCAAAAAAGTGGCGGCGCCACTTTTTTGACACGCTGATTTTTTGTCAGGCCTTCCGCCGCATGCGCTTACGAAGTCCGCAAAGAGGGCCATCTGTGCCGGGTCGCTTTGCCACAATCTTTCCGGGTGCCACTGTACGCCTACGAAGAAGCGTGCGCCGGTCAGTTCCGCGCCTTCGCACAGCCCGTCCTCGCTGTGGGCGGTGGGCAGAAAGCCTGCGCCCATGCGGTTTACGCCCTGGTGGTGCAGGGAATTGACCCAGGCTTCGGCGCCGAAGACGGCATGCAAACGGCTGCCGGGGGAGAGAACCACGGCATGGGCCGGATAGCGGGCAGGTTGCAGCTGGTGATGCGCGACCGGGTTTTCCGTGACAAATTCCTTGGGAATATCCTGATAGATGTCGCCGCCCAGCACGATGTTCATGATCTGAAAACCGCGGCAGATTCCCAGCACGGGCTTTTCCGAGGAAAGCAGCATGCGGCACAGGGTCAGCTCCATGGCGTCCCGGCGGGGACTGATGGCGCCGCTCCAGGGACGGCAGGGCTGCCCGAAATACCGGGGGTCCACATCGCCGCCGCCGGTAAAAAGAAATCCGTCCAGTTTTTGGACATAGTCATGCAGGACATCCTCTCCGGCGTCCAGGGGAAGCAATACCGGCCGGGCCCCCAGGCTGAGCAGCGCCTGGCAGAAATCCTCCCGAACGCTCAAATAGGTTTCTTCTTGGTTCAGGCCCGGTGTCAGGCCAATCCAGGGGGTTGCCACGGCGGACGCCTCCTCTTCATACAATAATGTTTTCCTTTATTCCATTTTTCACCGGGAAATTCCTGCCCCAACAGGAAAAGCGAATTTCGGCGCGAATTCCTATGACCATGCGAAAGAGGGAAAGGAAGCTGAACGCGCCATGAAACTGTCCGTTGGACGCTTGCCCCACGGCCCGCGCAACCAGATTACCGACGTGCCCAGCGTGCGGGTGGGGCACTGCACCGTGGACCGGGAGAATTGCCATACGGGAGTCACGGTCATCCTGCCGCCTCCCGCCAATCCCTTTACGGAGAAGCTTACCGCCGCAGCCTTTGTATGGAACGGCTTCGGCAAGAGCCAGGGACTGGTTCAGGTGGAGGAATTGGGTGCTTTGGAGACGCCCATTGCCCTGACCAACACCCTGAACGTGGGCAAGGTGCATGACGCGCTGGTGTCTGTCATGCTGGACTGGTGCCGCCGGGACGGTGTCAAGCTCACCAGCGTGAATCCGGTGGTGCTGGAGTGCAACGACAGCAGCCTGAGCGACATCGCCCGCCGCCCCGTGGGAGAGGCGGAGGTAAGGGCCGCCATAGACGCAGCCTCCGCGGACTTTGCGGAGGGAGACGTGGGCGCGGGACGCGGTACCGTGTGCTACGGCATGAAAGGCGGGATCGGTTCCGCCTCGCGGCAGATGGTTCTGGGGGAGGAGACGTTTACCCTGGGGGTACTGGTGCAGTCCAACTATGGCGCGTCGGCGGATTTCCGGTGGGCGGACCTGCCCCAGGGGCTGGCGGAATGCGACCGCGGCTCCATTATCATGGTGGTGGCTACGGACCTGCCCCTGAGTCACCGGCAGCTCAAGCGGGTCATCAAGCGGGCCAGCGTGGGTATGGCGCGGCTGGG
>CALVVZ010000127.1 GCA_944364075.1 uncultured Clostridia bacterium | reverse complement strand
AGGGGCTGCGGCCCCTCCGACACCTCCCTGGGGTTTTTTGACAGTCTGCCAGCGGGGGACGCCGTCCAATGAACGGTGTCCCCCGCTGTGTTATGCATAGCGCTCGAAAGTTTATTTTCCCCGGCGGGAAGGATCCTTGCTCCGCAACGTGGCGGCGGGCTGCGCCGCCTGCTTCATAAAGGCGGAGGGGCTGATGCCCACGATGTTCTTGAACTGTTTGCTGAAATGATAGGGATCCTGCATCCCCACCTCGATGCCCGCCTGGCGGACCGTGTAGTCCTGCTCACGCAGCAGCTCCTTGGCGCGCTCCATTTTGCAGTGCAGCACATAGCTCAGCGGCGGCATGCCTACCTCGCTGACGAAGCGCTTGCGGAAGGTTTCCATGGGCATACGGGAGATGGCGGCCATCTCCGCCAGGGAGAAATTATCCTTGTACTTGTTGGCGCGCAGGGTATCCACCACCTTGGCAATCTCATGGGACAGCATGGCGTCCATGGCCACGGGCTGTCCCCAATGGCTGGCCAGCATGCCGTACATCAGATGCTGCAGCTGATAGGTGGCGTCGGAGGTGCCGTCGTGCCGTACCATCACCTGTACAATCTGCTTGGCCAGGTACATCTGGCTGGGCAAAGCGCCCTGCTTGAGGGGCATATGCAACAGTGCGCCCATCTTCCGCACCACCATGGGCGCCAAAGGGCCTTCCAGCGCAATCCACACCAGGCGCGCCTGGGCGGTGCAGCTTACCTGCGCCATGGTATCTCCTGCGGGAAGGAAGCAGGTCTGCTCCGGTTTCAGATTCAGTACGCAGTCTCGCCAGGCCAGTTCCACTTCGCCCTCTTCCACCGCCAGCCACACCCACTGTGGATGCGGTAAAAGGCGATAGCTCCGCGGCTCCAGCATGGCGCTTCCCGCGGCATGAATCCATGCGCCGCTGGCACGGGTCAGACTGCCTGGCTTATGATACCCCTCCACCACCAGCGCCTCCGCATCGGCCGCAACCTCCCTGAACAGGTAAGATTCCATGTTGATCCTCCTTGGTGCATTACCAAAACGCACAATATCAATTATGTCCATTATACTGCCCATAACTGGCAATGTCAATAGATTTACAGCGTTTCTGGAAAAATCTTCTGTCCGCTTGCCTGCAAATTGCGCGGGCCGGCCGCTGTCGTATCCAAGCGCTTCCAACCATTCAAAAAGTAGACGCAGTCATGCGCGCATGGAGACAAATCGGGCCGGTCTGCCACCGCCAGTGTGTCAAACATACCGGTGATACAGACGGGTCTCAGGCTGCCTGCTCCGTTCCGCCGAAAATACAAATGAAAATCGGAGGCGCCACGGCGTCTCCGATGTCTCTCCCGGCTTTTGATCATCTGGACGTTTCCCTGCTGCGAACCGTTGTCCGCGCTTTTACTGGGGCAACGCAATACACACGCCCTCGGTAAAATCCGCGGGGGCCAGGCAGGGGTTTGCCCGAAGCAGCGCGCCCATGGACAGGTTATACTTCAGCGCAATGCTTTCCAGGGTATCCTCGGCTCCCAGGGTCACGTTGCGGGGCAATTCGCAGGGCACGTTCTCCTGAGGCACGCAGATCTCCTGGCCCGCGGACAGTTTCGTCAGGTCGGCGCTTGGGTTGGCGCTTTCCAGCGTGTGCCAGGTCAGGCCATGGGCCAGCTGGACATCCGCCAGCGTCTCGCCTTCCTTGAGCACGTACCGGTCGCTTTCCGGGCAGACGGCATTCTCATCCTTCACAGGACCTTCCCCGGGAGCGGCAGGCTGATCCAGCGCACCGTCGCCAACGCCCTGTTCCGCCATTTCTTCCTCCAGGGTGTCCGGCCAGGCGGCCGTAGCGCCTTGCCCGTTTTCTTTTCCGTTTGCCGCGCTTTCTGTCCCCTGGGATGCTGCCTGGGGCGTTTCCTGGGGCGCAGCCGGTTCAGGGGTCGTCTGGGGAAGGCTCTCCTCCGCGGGCGAAGGCGCGGGCTGGGCGGGGGTCTGCTCCTCCTGAGGCTTGTCATCCTCCTCCAACGGGATGCACAGCACATCTCCCACCATCAATCGCGCAGGATTGACCTGGGCGTTGGCTGCCAGCAGGTCCCGCAGAGGAACCCCCAGCCGGTGGGCTATCAGGTAAAAGCTATCCCCACGCTTGACCGTATACTCGTAGGCACAGATTTTTTCCGCAGGCGCTTTGGTGCCGTTTTGCTCTGTCATGGGTCGCGCTCCTTTCTCCACGTTCGGAAAAGCATATGCGCGTCCCTAACCATGCATGCGGCCAAATGCACCGTAAAGCTCAGCGCAAAAGCCTGGGGCGCTGATCCTCGGGCCCCATGCGCAGCACGGCAATCCCCGCAGCCAACAGCAATACCGGCATCGCCAGCTCCACCAGGTACATCCATTCAAAGGGCGAGGTCGCCAGGGTCACCAGGTTCGCTACCAGCACCACGCCCGCAATCGCCAGGGAAGCGATCAGCAGCCCCCGGCGCTTTCCGCCCAGCAAGCCGAACAGCCCCGCAAGCCCCTCCAGGGTGCCGATCACCATCATCACAATGCCCAACTGCACCGTAGCCTGGGCCGCCAGCACCGGGTCAATGGTTTCATCCACGGACTGCGCCACCAGACCGATCTCCCCGCTGGCCATGATAGCTGACAGCCCCATGAGCAGGTAGTATGCCCCAAAGGAAAGCATCAGCACCGCGGCCACCTTCAGAAACGTCCGCATGGTTTATTCCTCCTCTTGTGACGCCTCCGCGGCGCCGGTATCTTCCAGCGCCAGGGCGGCATAGGTCGCGTTGATTTCCTCATACTCCGCCTTGCGCAGTACCGGTGTGCAGTACTCGCAGCGTTTCAGCGAAGCAAAGGGTTCCGTTTCCAGTTCGCCGTAGGTGAAGGGTGTCATGCCGTCGCCGTTATAATTGTAGCAGTTGGCCTGACTGTGATAGTATACGCCGCCGTCGGGGTTGTAATACAGCACAAAGTCATCCTCAGGAATGGGAATCTGGCGGCCGGGCCAGTCCTCCCAGATCAGCAGCTTGGTGTTTTTCTGCCGGTTGTTCCACAGCCAAGCCATATTTACCCCCTCGGGAGTGCGCTTGCGCTGTACGCGAATGCAGCCGTGGCTGGCTTTGGTCCCCAAGTCAGGCTCGGTATAACCGTAATTTTTGGTCCCGTCCGCCCGCGCAATATAGGGTACCTCGTGAAGGATGTCCCCGTCGTTGAAGCGGATACCCATGGCACAAGTCATATTGCCGCTGGGAAAGGCTCCAACCGCGCTGGTAAGCAGGTACTCGCCAGACATGGTTTCGTTGTAGGGTTGGTCTTCATTGGGCAAGCCCGTGGAGCACAGCAGCGTGGAAAACAGCTTGCCTTCCTGAAATACATAAAGCCGCTGCGTTAGCTTGTCCACCACCAGACCGATTTCCGTGGCAGGTTCCTTCACCACCAGCTTCTCCGTAGGCAGATATCCGGTCACAAATTCCGCGTAAGCCTTGACCTTGCTGTCCGCAAAGGAGCTGGAATAAGCTTCCACCCGGGTCCAGCCGTTTCCCAGGTCCTCCAGCACATGCACGCCCTGGGTACCGCAAGTAATCTCACCCACCGCCTCGGCATCCTCTCTAGGCTCGGCCCGGAGGTAGACAAAACTCCGTTCGTTTCCATCCACCACGGTAATGGGCTGCATAAGCACTTCCCACACCGCTTCCTCATCGGTGATATCCATGGGCAGCGTCCAATAATTCAGGGACGTGTCTGAGGTATCCTGGCTGGTATAGGTGGGGGTAAAGGGTTTGGGCGTTGGTTCGGGGGTCGGCGTAGGCGTGGGCGTCGGGGTCGGCGTGGGTGTGGGCGTGGGGGTCGGCGTAGGCGTGGGGACCGGCGTAGGCGACGGCGAGGGGGTCATAAAACCGGAAAGGGTTACCGTCAGATGTTCCTCGTTGGAGGCAAAACCCGTCTCATCCGTCAGCGTCAGGGCGAAAGCATAGGTCCCGTCCATGAGCATTTGGCCGTTCAGCATTCCATCCCAGCTGACGCTGCCTTCCCCGGCCTCTACCGCAGTAGCGCCCAGGGGCTGATACGTCTCGTCCACATAAACGCCCCAGCTCAGCGTACCCGCCTGGCTGGCGGTAAAGCTCACCAGCACAGGCGAGCCCGGAACGGCGGTGCCGCTCACCAGCTCCATATGGTTCAGATAAGGGGCATAGCTGCCAATAATGACCGTAGTAGAGGCCGTCTCCTCCCCCAGACGAAGGGTCAGGGCATACTCGCCCTCGGGTGCAGGTTCCCCTTCATAGGTGCCGTTCCAGATCATTTCGTTGTATCCCGCCAGGGTATCGTGAGCCGGGTCCACCGGCAGCACCAGTTCCTGCGTGTAAGGGTCCAGCAGCTGCAGGGAGGCAACGCCCTCCGCAGGGGCGTAATACCCCAGAGTAACGCCTTTACCGGGCCGAATGGTTTCCGTCACCGGCATCAACGTCAGGCGGTCCGCATCCTCCGCCAGCGAGGAAACCGCAAAAATCAGGGAAAGGCACAGCAACAAGAGAAAAAGGCGATGGCGCATGTCATGACCTCCTTGGTAACAGTGGTTCTGGGGTAAGCAGCCCGGGCAGCTCCGCCGCGCCGCGGGCCCGAAGAGGGCAGCGGCAATCGCCGAAGCGTCCCTCCGGGTCCAGCAGACAGCCCAGCATGCCGGCGTTGGCGCCCGCTTCCACATCCAGGGGACGGTCGCCAATCATCACGCAGCTATCCGGCGAAAGGCCGTGCTTGCGCATCAGGTGCAGCAGGCTGTCCGGCGCAGGCTTTCGCGGGAAACAGTCCTCGCCGGTGACCATGTCGGTAAACAGACCGTCCAGCCCGCTGGCGCGCAGATAAATTCGGGCCAAACCGTCCCGGTGCGTAACCAGATAATGTTTTCCGCCGCCCTGACACAGCATCCTTAAGGTCCGGGGAATGTCCGCCACCGGATGTACTCCCTCCGGCGGAAGAAGGTTTTCTTCCTTACGAAAAGCCGCCAGCAGCGCGTCGGCGGAAATCCCCCCGCGGGCTGCGAAGGCGCCCACGCACGCGGAAAGGCTGTCCTTCATGCGTGCCAGCACTTCTTCCGCCGCAGCCTCCAGCCCAAAGGAAGCCGCGGCCCGGCGAAAGCACTGGACCATCCCCGGATAGGTGTCCATCACCGTGCCGTCCAGGTCCCAGAAAAAATGCCGCAGGGGCGGCGCGTTCAGCGCCAACGCCCGGGCTACCGGGGCGTCCACGGGGCAAAATGCATAGCGCAGAAGCTCCCGGGGCGTTACCAGCGCGCTGTCCGCATGCTCAGTAAGCTGCGGCGCGTTCAACGCCTGGCAGGACAGAAAGGTGAAACGTATGCCTTCCCACTGGGCCGTATGCACCGTCCGGGGCCGGGAGACGCGCAAGGAAAGCTCCTCCCCCAGTTCCCGAATCAGACAGGCGGCAGGGTCCTCGCCCGCCTCCTCCTTGCCGCCGGGAAATTCCCACAGACCGGCGTTGCGCCGTCCCGGTCCCCGCCTGAAAATCCACAGTCGGTCCCCTTGAAAGCATAGTCCTGCGGATACTCTCATGCGCAGCGCTCCTTCAGCAGAGCGATTTCCCGGGCGTACCCTTCCAGCTCGTTGGGCGTTTCCAGATAAAAGGGCTTGTCCCGCAGCGCCGGATGCGTCATTACCCGAACGATGGCCTCCAGCCCCAGGGTACCCTCGCCGATTTTCTCATGGCGATCCTTGCGCGCCCCCAAGGGATTCTTGCTATCATTGATATGCACGGCGCGTACCCGGTCCAGGCCCACCGCCTTGTCAAAGGCGGTCAGCACCCCGTCCAGATCGCCGGCTATATCGTACCCCGCGTCGTTCAGGTGGCAGGTATCCAGGCACACGCCCATTTTTTCCTGCAGCTCCACCCGGTCTAGGATCTCCCGCAGTTCCTCAAAGCGGCCGCCTACTTCGCTGCCCTTGCCCGCCATGGTTTCCAGCAGCACGGTGGTGGTCATTTCCGGAAACAGCGCCCGGTTCAGCATCTGCGCAATCAGCGCGATCCCGGTTTCCACACCCTGTCCCACATGGCTGCCGGGGTGAAAATTGTACAGGTTGCCCGGCGTGGCCTCCATGCGCCGCAGATCGTCCGCCATGGTTTCCATGGCGAAGCGCCTAATCTTTTCATCCTCGGAGCATCCGTTCAGGGTATAGGGCGCATGGGCCAGCATCACGGGAATACCCGTCTGCAACGCGAAGTCCCGGTAGCGGGCCACGTCGTTCAGGTCCAGGGCCTTGGCGCTTCCGCCCCGGGGGTTTCTGGTAAAAAACTGAAAGGTGTTCGCCCCGATGGACGCCGCCTCCCGGCCCATATGTTCGTAGCCCTTGGCGGCGGACAGATGACAACCCAGTAGCAGCATTGGCTTCTCTCCTTCATGATTCATGCAGGGCGCATGATTCGCCGCCCTGCCCATACGCATACGCAAACCTGCGTCTCAGGGGGAAAGCATCGTCATGGAAAAAATTCGCTGTGCCTCCGTGACCAGGATGGACCAGCTGCCATACAATCCCTGCGCCCCCATGCGCTGGTTGAACTCCTCCAGCCAGGAATCCTGGTATGCCAGGAAGGTACGGAAGGTATCCTCGTCCAGAAATCGTGTCTCCACGACGCACGCGCCGCCGTCCCGCAGCAGCGCCAGCCGTTCCTCCCACCAGCTTTGCAGCGCCGGAATCTCCATGGCGCCCAATGTCATACCCTGGCGGGCATGCCAGTTCAATTCCTCGTCCTGGCAAGGAGGACGCGCCAAGGCGCTTTCTTCAAAGTGATCGGCAGCAGCCCAGGCGTCCGTCAGGCCGAAGTAGCTGTGTTCGATCCGTCCCAGGCTATCCTGATCATCCCAGGTCACATCCACCAGCATAGCGGAACCGCCGAAATCCACCAAGTTCCAGGCGTGGTTCATCAAGCCGCCTTCGCCGTCCGTGGCCGTTCCGGTCACCACGCCGCAGCGGATGCCCGCCAGGCGGCAAGCCAGGGCATAGGCGCCCGCATAGCCTTCGCAAACAGCCTGGCCTTCCGCCAGGGCGCCGTAAGCGTCATGGGCCCGCGCGCCTTCCCCATAAACCACCGCTTCGCACAGAGCATCGTGAAGGTTCAGCGCCAACTTCCAGGCATCCACCGCCTGCGCGCCGGCAGCCAGCTCCGCCGCGGCGGCAAGATGCGCAGATTCCCCCGCGCTGCCGTTGATACGCAGGGAAATCTGCGTGGCTTCATCCGGGGACTGCTGATAATAGCGCACGGCATAGTAGCGGTCCAGCCAGCTCAATTCCGGGCAGTCCCGCAAAAGGGCGTCCATGGCCACGCAGGCGTCCGTATAGCTGCTGCCCTGGGGCAGCTGCACCGTCTCCTGTCCCTGGGCGGCAGCCCGATAGCACAGGTCAAAAATCCTTTGCTGTTCCGCCGTCAGCACCGGATACCAAAGCATCAGGTCCGGGTCATAGGGAGTGTCCGGGACAGCCCGGGCCGCGGAACCGCACAGCGCAAGTGCCGCGGCAGCCGCGAGCAGCCACTTTTTCCCCACGGACGCCCCTCCTTTCCGGCGAAACATTGCTCCCATTATACCGCGTTTGGCCCGGAATGTCCATCCTGCTCCGGTACGGCTTTTTCCGGGCAAGCGGTGTTTCATCCGTAGCGGATCATGGTATACTAATGACAGCAAGACAGGAGGTCGACTGCATGGCTATGGTCAAGTGTCTGGTATGCGGCGCGGTGTTTGAAGCCGGAGCCGAAGTATGCCCCGTGTGCGGCGTGGGCCCGGAACACTTCGTTGCAGTGGAAGAGGAACCTGCCCGGCAACGGGGCACGGACCGCCGTTTTCTGGTGCTGGGCGGAGGCATTGCCGCACTTTCCGCTGCCCAGGCCATTCGCGGGCAGGACGAAAGTTGCTCTATCGTGATGCTGGCCGCAGAAACCATTCCTCCCTACGCGCGCCCCATGCTTACCAAGGGGCTTTCCGGCTCCCTGGAGGAAAGCAGGCTGCTGCTGCACCCCGAAAGCTGGTATGCGGAGCAGCGCATCCATCTGCTCACCGGGCAGGAGGTAACGGCCATTGATACCGCCGCCAGGGAAGTCCGGTGCGCCAGCGGCCTAACCATGACCTACGATCAGTTGATCTATGCCCTGGGAGCGCAATGCTTTGTGCCGCCCATTCCCGGCAGCACGCTTCCCCATGTAACCGCCATACGCTCCCTGGCCGATGCCCGCAAGGTGCGTCAGGAAGCCGGTCACGCGCAATGCGCCGCAGTGATCGGCGGAGGCGTGCTGGGACTGGAAGCCGCCTGGGCCATGAAGCAGCTGGGTCTGCGGGTCACCGTGCTGGAGGTAGCGCCCCAGCTCATGGGCCGCCAGCTGGACGCCGGCACTTCCGCCATGCTGGCGCAACGCCTGGCGGGGCTGGACATGGATGTGCGGCTGGGCGCGAGCATTACCGAAATTACGCCCGAAGCGGTACGCCTGGCCGACGGAGCAGAGATTCCCGCGGATATCGTGCTGGTTTCCGCAGGCGTGCGGGCCAATATCGCGCCAGCGCAAGCTGCCGGCATCCAGTGCGGGCGGGCCGTCCTGGTGGACGACCATATGCGCACCAGCGTCCCCGGCATTTTCGCCTGCGGCGACTGCGCAGAGCTCAACGGCGTAAACATGGCCCTGTGGAGCGAAGCGCAGAACCAGGGCCGCACCGCGGGCGTAAACGCCGCGGGCGGCGATGCCGTCTGTCCGCCCGAAAACGGAGCCCTGGTACTCAACGCCCTGAACACCACGCTGTTCGCCATAGGCGATTGCGGCAAGGGCGCGCTGGCCTACAAGGTCGTTACGCAGCCCGGAAAAAAACCGGACAGCTATGCCCGCTACTGGTTCAGCGATGGAACGCTTCGCGGCGCCATTCTCTCCGGCGATCTGTCCTCTATGGCCCGGGTCACACAACTGGTCCAGGACGGCGCGGAAGAACAGGCTGTGCTGTAACTACGCTGCCATGATAAAACAAGGGCGGAGAAGCGTTTTGCTTCTCCAGCTCAGATCGTTGACAAAGTATGCAGTCTCATTTTTTTGCGAGTTGCTCATTGCATGCTTGCAAACACAGAAGGTTTCGCGCCTGCGGACGCGACCAAAGGGCTTTCCGGTCGCCCTTTGGAAACCTTCGGTCCCCATACGCTATGAAATGCTTGCATGTTTGGGAACCTGAAGTTTCATTTCTCTA
>CALVVZ010000126.1 GCA_944364075.1 uncultured Clostridia bacterium | reverse complement strand
CAACAATGGAACCTTCGACGTAATGAGCGTGGAATACACCTACGCGCCGGTGGACCCCTATACGGACGTCAGCTGGCTGCTTTCTGCCGACGGCTGGACCCGCTACACCAATGATGAAGTGAACAGCGCGCTAATGGAAAGCCAAGCGCTCAATGATGTGGAAGAGATCCGCGCCCGGTACCTACTGGTAGACCAGTACATGCAGCAGGATGTAGCCATGATTTCCGCCTACATCATCAGCAGCATGGGCGCCACCAGCAACCGTCTGGTGAACGCTACGCCCAACGTTTTCGGCACCTTTATCAATGTTAATGAATGGGATATCGCTGAGTAAAGCGTTATCTTCCCGGGAAAAAGCGGCAGTCAGGGAGCCTGTTCTTCCCTGACTGCCCTTGCCTTGTGAATGGAGTGGACCAAATGGAGCGAATGGACGCGGCGGAACCGCTGCTGGATGTGCGCCATCTGGATATTGCCTTTGCCAGTGGGAAAAAGCTGACCAAGCGCACGGAGGACGTACACTTTCAGGTGCATCCGGGAGAGATCCTGAGCATCGTGGGGGAATCCGGATGCGGGAAAAGCATTACCGCGCTTTCCCTGTTGCGGCTGTTGAACCGTCAGGGGCGCGTCGTGGGCGGCGAGGTGCTCTTCAAAGGGCGTGATCTTCTGTCCATGACCGAGAAGGAATTGGACCGGGTTCGTGGCCGTGAAATCGCCATGGTGTTCCAGGACATCATGTACAGCCTGAACCCGGTATTCACCATCGGCAACCAGATGGTGGAAACCCTTCGGCGGCATATGGGCATGCAGCGCGGGCAGGCGCGGGAACGCGCTGTGGAATTGCTGGAGAAAACGGGCATCTCCCAGCCGCGGTCTGTAATGAAAAAATACCCGCATATGCTGTCGGGGGGGATGCGTCAGCGCGTCATGATTGCCATGGCGCTCACCTGTAATCCCAGCCTGCTGATTGCCGATGAGCCGACTACCGCCCTGGACGTTACCATTCAGCTGCAGATCATGCAGCTGCTCAAGAAGCTGAGGGATGAAACCGGTATGGCCATTCTGCTCATTACGCACGATATCGGTCTGGTGACGGAAATGGCGGACCGGGTCGTAGTGATGTATGCGGGGCAATGCGTGGAGGAGGCTTCCACCCAGCAGTTGCTGGAGTCCCCAGCGCATCCGTACACCCGCGCATTGCTGCGTGCGGTCCCCGGCATCCATGATCCCAAGGATAGGCGTCTCTACTCCATTCCAGGCGCCGTGCCCGAGGAATACCAGGATCTGCCGGGATGCCGTTTTGCTCCTCGCTGCCCCTATGGTCAGGATTGCCCCGGCGCACGCGAGGAAAGCCAGGTAAACCCCGGCCATATGGTAAGATGCTGCCGGGCGCAGGAAGGGCGGGAAGCATATGGAGCGTAATACGCCTGTATTGTCTGCTAGAGACTTGCGGAAGGCTTTCCCGTCCGATGGAGAACGCCATTTGCTACGCAAGGGAATGCATCCTGCGGTGGATGGCGTCAGCTTTGACATTTATCCGGGGCAAACCTTTGGGCTGGTAGGGGAGTCGGGCTGCGGTAAATCTACGGTGGCCAAGCTGCTGATGGGCTTGGAAAAGCTTGACAGCGGGGAGGTGTATTTGGAAGGGCAGCGGATTGACCAACTTGCTCCCAAAAAACTGCGCCCCCTACGGCCGCAGTTTCAAATGGTTTTTCAGGACAGCGGCTCCAGCCTGAATCCCCGTAAACGGGTCATGGATATTCTCAGCGAACCGATGCTATATCATGGGGTCGCGAAGTCGGATACGGTGCAGGCCCGCATGGACGAGTTGCTGGAGCAGGTAGGATTACCCCGGGAAATGAAACATCGTTATCCCCATGAGTTTTCCGGCGGACAACGGCAGCGCATCTGCATTGCGCGGGCATTGTCCCTACGGCCCAAGGTCATTGTCCTGGACGAGCCTGTGAGCGCCCTGGATGTGTCGGTGCAGGCGCAGATACTGAACCTTCTGCGCGATTTGCAGGAACAGATGCATCTGACCTACTTATTTATTGGCCACGGACTGGGGGCGGTGCGCTATATCAGCCATCGCATCGGCGTGATGTATATGGGGCGTTTGGTAGAGAGCGGAGATGCCGAGGAGCTGTTTGCGCATCCCGCGCATCCCTATACCCGCGCGCTGCTGGATGCCGTGCCTGTTGCGGACTATGCCCTGCGCAACCGGCCGCGCATTACGCTGGTGGGGGAGGTAGGGGAGTTGCCGGCGTCTGGCAACGGATGCCCCTTTGCGCCCCGCTGTCCCATGGCGACGGCATCCTGCCTGGAGCACGTGCCGGAGCTGAAACCCCTGGCAGGCGCGCCGGAACGGACCGTGGCCTGCCTGCGTGCAGGGGAGCAACGTTGATACGTCAAGGAGAGCATGCCTCATGTGGAAATACGTGGCAAAAAAGATTTTGCTGGCACTGCCGGTGCTGTTGGGCATTACGCTGATTGACTATCTGATTATGTGTCTGGCGGGCAGTCCGTTGGATATGATGATCAGTCCCCGCGCTACGCAGGAAGCGGTAGCAATGAAAGCCCAGCAGCTGGGACTGGACCAGCCGGTACTGGTGCAATACCTTTCCTGGCTGGGACAGCTTTTTCAGGGAAATCTGGGATATTCCTACAAAAGTTATCAGCCAGTAGCGCAGATGATAGGAAGCCAGATTGCGCCGACGCTGCTGCTCATGGGCGTTTCCCTGGTGCTTGGCTTGCTTATTGCCGTACCTGCGGGCATATACAGCGCTATCCACCGCTACAAAAAGCGTGATTTTGCCGTGGTTACCGCATCCTTTCTAGGCAGCAGCATCCCCGGTTTCTTTCTGGCGCTGATTCTGATTTACGTATTCAACGTACGCCTGGGATGGCTACCTTCCAGCGGTATGTACACTCCGGGAACCGGCGGTGACTGGTGGGATGTGACAAGACATCTCATCATGCCTGCCCTGGTGCTGGCCGTATCGGTGGCCGGAGGAAACATTCGCTATATCCGCAGCGCTATGCTGGAAATTCTGGAAATGGATTATCTACGCACCGCCAAGGCTAAGGGACTCGGACGTTTCCTTGTTATTAACAAGCATGCGCTGCGTAATGCGCTGCTCCCCATTGTCACGGTGATTGGTATGCAGATTCCCACACTTTTTGGCGGTGCGGTGATCATTGAGCAGATTTTTTCTTGGCCCGGGTTGGGTTTGGTTACCATGAATGCCATTACTGGACGGGATTATCCGGTGATAATGGGCGTTTGCCTGCTTTCTGCAGTGGTCGTGCAGGTTTCGAATCTGCTGACGGATATTGTTTATGCGCTGGTGGACCCCACCATCAAATACTGAAGGAGGGCGAACAACGATGCAGCAAAGTTCTTTTTTCGTGGTCGCCCGACGCTTCTGCAAGCACCGTCTAGCGGTGGTCTGCCTGGTGATTCTGCTGGCGTTGATCCTGCTGGCGGTTCTGGCTCCATGGATTGCGCCGTATGGGCCGACAAAAATCAGCGGAGGTTTTTCCAAACCGCCGGATGCGGAGCACTGGCTGGGAACGGATCAAATTGGCCGGGATATGTTCAGCAGGTTGCTGTACGCCATGCGCGTATCGCTGTTGGTGGGTTTTCTGGCGACGCTGATTTCCACGGCAATTGGGGTCGTTCTGGGGTTGGTCTCCGGCTATTTCGGTGGATGGATTGACCGCGTGATCATGAGCTTTACGGATATGGTGATGTCTTTTCCCTACATTCTGCTTGTGCTGGTAGCTGCGGCTATTTTTGAGCCAGGCATGTGGACGATGATCGTCATTCTCGGCCTGGTGGACTGGCCGGGGGTAGCGCGGCTGGTCCGCGGCAATGTGCTTTCTCTGCGGGAGACAAATTTCTGCAAGAGCGATATCACCTCCGGGATGCCCGGACGGTACATCCTTTTTTCAGAGATTCTTCCAAACACGCTGGCTCCCGTGCTGGTATATGCCACCAGTGTTTTCGCTATTTCGATCTTGGATGAGGCGGCGCTGAGCTTCCTGGGGATGGGCGTCCAGCCGCCGACGGCTTCGCTGGGCAATATTCTTAACGGAGCGCAGTCCATTACCGTTTTGACCGGGAAGCCCTGGTTATGGCTTCCGGCGGGGATTTTGATCATTTTGCTTGTGATGTGTATCAATTTTGTGGGCGACGCGCTGCGGGATGCGCTGGATCCCCGGGGTTCCCTGTGAGTTGCAACATGGAAGGAGCAATGTACGGATGAAGAACTTTCTGCTGACCCAAAGCACGGAATACGATTGCGGTCCCGTAACCCTGGTGAATGCCGTGCGTTTTCTGTTCGAGCGTGAGGAGATCCCTCCGGCGCTGATTCGCGCCATATGGCTTTACGCCAATGACACCTATAACGAGCAGGGGCAGAAGGGGACCCGCGGCACATCCAAAGCCTGTATCCGTTTCCTGGGGCATTGGTTCACGGAATACGGGAAAAGCTGCAATTTTCCCATTCGTGCAGAGTTTGTGGAAGGGGACGACGCAGACATTGTTCCCGGGAGCCGCACGGTGCGCTGCCTGGAAACCGGTGGTGCAGCGCTTTCACGCTGTTGGAGCGAAGGCTGCGGGCACTACGTGCTGCTTACCGGAATTACGCCCCAGGGGATTGCGTTATTTGATCCATATGACGAACCGGAGCTTGTTTATGATATGGAGCGGGACGGAAAAGCCACCGTATGCAATCAGCCTTGCGTTATGAACCGTATTGTTCGCATGGATATCCTGAATTCCCATGGAGAAGAGGACTATGCTATGGGAGAAACCGATATTCGTGAAAATCTTCTCATCTGGAATACCCGGACAGAAAAGCAATCAGAGGAACAACCGGCGTGTTGCGCGCCGCAGAAGGAGGAAGTAACCGCATGAACACCATGGATCGTGCCGCATATCTTGCAGAAATCGACCGCGTCAACGGTGAAGGAATTTACCAGCCCACTTGGGAGTCTCTGTCGCAATACACTGTACCTGCCTGGTATGCGGATGCGAAATTCGGCATTTTCCTGCACTGGGGCGTCTTTTCTGTACCGGCTTTTGGCAGCGAATGGTATTCCCGGAATATGTATATTCAAGGGTCACCGGAATTCGAGCATCATGAGCAAACTTATGGGCCGCACAAGAATTTCGGTTATAAGGATTTCATTCCCATGTTTACCATGGAGAAATTTGATCCCCAGGCCTGGGCAGCGTTGTTCCGGGAAGCGGGCGCAGAATATGTGATCCCGGTGGCCGAGCATCACGATGGCTTCCAGATGTACGCTTCTGAGCTTTCCAAATGGAACGCAGCGGAAATGGGGCCGTGCCGCGATGTGCTGGGAGATCTTCTGCATGCGACGGATGCCGCCGGTCTGACCCGCGGCGTATCTTCCCATCGGGTAGAGCATTGGTGGTTCATGGGCCATGGTCAGGAATTCGATAGCGACATTCATGAACCCATGCAGTTGGGAGACTTTTATTGGCCTGCAAAGCCCGAACCCCAGCACATGGATCTGTTCAGTACGCCTACGCCTTCGGAAGAGTTTCTGACAGACTGGCTGCTGCGCTGCTGTGAATTGGTAGACCGCTACCAGCCCAGGATGGTTTATTTCGATTGGTGGATCCGGCACGAAAGTGTGCTGCCGTATCTGCAGCGTTTTGCGGCTTACTTTTACAATAAAGCGCAGGCATGGGGCGGCGGCGTGATTTTCTACAAGCATGACGCCTTTGCCTTCGGCTGCGCGGTGCCTGACGTGGAGCGCGGACAGTTTGCTGAAGCGAAACCTTTCCCATGGCAATCGGACACCGCCGTAGCCCGCAACAGCTGGTGCTACACCGAAGGCAACGTGTACAAATCCCCCAGGGAAGTGCTGTGGGACCTGATTGACGTGGTCAGCAAGAACGGCCGGCTGCTGCTGAATGTCGGTCCCAAGAGCGACGGAACCATCGGGCCGGAGGATTCGGCTATTCTTAAAGCGGTCGGCGCATGGCTGCGCGTCAATGGCGAAGCGATTTATCATAGCCATGTCTGGCGTATTGCGCAGGAAGGGCCTACCCGCGTCCAGGAAGGGCAATTTACCGACAGCGTAGCCAAAACCTATACCGGCGAAGATTTCCGCTTTACCTGCCGCGGAAAGTCCATTTATGCCATCGCCATGGCCTGCCCGGCGGACGGCGTATTGCGTATCCGCAGCCTGGCACGGTGGGACGGCAAGCGTCCTGCGCCGTTCCAGGGAATGATCGACACCGTGGAAGTGCTGGGCATGGAACGCCAGCCTGTATGGAGCTGGGAGGATGAGGCGCTGGTGGTGCATATGGAGGGCCTGTCCACGGATATGCCTTTGGTGGTAAAAGTCAACGTGCGTTGACGCCATGGAGTTTGCGAAGCATTTCTTTTCGTGCTATAATGTCTTCATTCTATGGAAGGATAAGGGACTGTCATGAAGCGATTGGGATTTATCGGCGCCGGGAATATGGGCGGAGCCATTCTATCAGGTATGTTGCAGCGCGGTTGTCTGCCTGCGGAGCAAGTAATCGTCAGCGACAAGGCAGAAAGCCAGCTCTCCCGCTATGCGAAGCTCTATCCTGGCTTGAAGACAACTACGGATAACCGCCAGGCAGCCAGAGAAAGCCAAATGGTTCTCCTGGCGGTAAAGCCGCAGTTTCTGCGCGATGTGCTTGCGGAAGTTCGCGACGAGCTTCAGGGAAAGGCGGTTGTTTCCATTGCAGCGGGTTGGACGCAAGCGCAGTTGAATCAAGCGTTGGCCAGTACCGGCGCTACGGTGCTTCGTGCCATGCCCAACACACCGGCGCTGGTAGGGGAAGGTATGACCGCACTTTGTGCGGAGCATACCCTTTCCCTGGAAGATTATGCCTTTGTAGAGCAGATTTTTCAAGCGGTTGGTCGCGTGGTGGTATTACCAGAACGATTGTTTGATGGCATGATCGCCGTATGCGGAAGCAGTCCCGCCTATCTGTACATGATGCTGGAAGCCATGGGGGATGGCGCGGTACGGGAAGGACTTCCGCGAAAAACCGCCTATGAACTGGCTGCACAGGCCATGCTTGGCTGCGCGAAAATGGTATTGGAAACCGGCGAGCATCCCGGCGCGCTAAAGGATGCGGTATGCTCGCCGGCCGGCACCACCATTGAAGCCGTAGCCGCGCTGGAGCGCTGCGGATTCCGTAGCGCTGTGCTGGAAGCCATGGCCGCCTGTGCGGATAAGTCCCGTGAAATGTCTAAATGAGGAGGCTCCACGCATGGAACAAGCCGCGCCGCGCAAACAGGTGTTGATCTATACGGACGGTGCATGTTCAGGGAATCCAGGCCCTGGAGGTTGGGGCGCCATCCTGGTCTTTGGACCGCATCGTAAGGAAATGAACGGCTATATGGCGGGAACCACCAATAACCGTATGGAACTCTTTGCCGCCATCAGCGCCCTAGGCGCGCTGAAGGAGCCATGCGACGTAAAGCTCTATTCCGATTCCAGCTATCTGGTAAAAGCCTTTCAGGACCACTGGATTGAAGGCTGGAAAAAGCGCGGTTGGAAAAACGCGGCGGGGGAGCCTGTAGAAAATCAGGATCTTTGGTGGCTATTGATCAAGCTGACGCAAAAGCATCACGTGGAGTTTTTCAAGGTCAAGGGTCACAGCGACCATCCGGAAAATAATCGTTGCGATGAATTGGCGCGCGCAGCCATTGAAGAATTCCGGCGCATAAATTCTCCACATACGCCGGAAGCATGAGCATCGGGCCAAATCAGGGCAAGGAAGAGAAAACGGGGGAGAGAAATTCTTCCCTTTTTCCCGACAGCTACAACTATTCGCTAAACCATAGTTTCACGAATAGTTGAGTATATTTTTGACAGGAGGTGTATTTTCATGGCTGAATCGACCTACCGTGCGGCCGTGGATGCTCAGCGCATTCAGCAGATCCGTCAGATTACCAGGGATCTTCCGGCGTCCTGCGCAGACTTTATGCGCGGCATTGCCATGACCACCAGTACATTCACCAGATTGGCTTATGCGCTGGATCTACGTACATTTTTCCATTATTTGCGAAGCGAACGCGTTGCCTTTGCAAATAAACCGCTGACGCAGTTCGATGATGCGGATATTGGCAGGATTTCTCAGAGCGATTTGGAAGCTTACGTGGAATATCTGTCGCTCTATTTCAAGGATTCCCCCACCGAAACCACAGATCATGCGATCAATCGACCCGTGGTAAATCATGAGCTGGCGATCAAGCGAAAACTGTCTTCATTGCGTTCGTATTTTGATTACATGTTTCGAAGCAAGCGCCTGCCTTCAAATGTAACCCAGCTGGTTGCATTGCCAAAGATTCATGAGAAGCCAATTCTGCGTCTAACCCTGGATGAAATGCAGAAAATGCTAGAGATGTCGCAAACGGGAGCTAATATGACCAAAGGCCAACAAAAATTTCACCAATTGACAGCCACACGGGATTATGCCATGCTTTCCTTGTTTCTTGGAACAGGCATTCGCGTTTCGGAATGCGTTGGTCTGAACCTGGAGGATGTGGACTTTACCCAAAATGCGTTTCTCATTACCCGCAAGGGCGGCAATCAGGTGGTGCTGTATTTCCCGCAGGAGGTTGCAGAAGCGCTTCAGGCATATTATGACCAGCGTATACAGACGGATGCCCTGCCCGGCCATGAAAATGCTTTCTTTCTTAGCCTGCAACGCCGGAGAATCACACAGCGAGCGGTGCAGAACCTGGTAAAGAAGTATGCCTCCTATGCCGCCCCTCTCAAGCCCCGCATCAGCCCGCACAAATTGCGCAGTACCTTCGGTACCAACCTGTACCACGCCACGGGGGATATTTATCTGGTAGCCGACGTGCTGGGGCATACCTCGGTGGATACGACGCGAAAGCATTATGCCGATATGACAGACAGCCGGCGCCGGGCGGCCGCGGCGCATGTCCGCCTTTCCCAGGAGGCAGGCGGCGATCCGCATGCATCACTTCAGGAAGGACCAGAAGAAAAGGATGCTCACGCGCCGGAATAAGCGCGTGGGCATTAAACATACCGTTATGATTTTGGAGATTGCTGCTGGTATTCTTCTTCCAGTTGAATGCCGTCAATGGCAATGGCCCGAAACGAGGCGTCTCCATTGACACATTTACCCATAAAATAAAAAGAAACGGCGGCTTTGATTTTTCAAAGCTGCTGCGGAAATCAAAGAACGACAAGCAACAGTTCTGA
>CALVVZ010000125.1 GCA_944364075.1 uncultured Clostridia bacterium | reverse complement strand
GAAATGGCCGTGCCCGCGCCGGTCTGCCCCGCGGGAATCAGGTACCACTGATAGGTCAGCGTCCCTTCGCCGCCGGACACGCCCACGGCGAAGGTGGCTGTCTCGCCCTTCTTCAAGGATGCGTTTTCGGGAGAGAACAGCAACACCAGGGGCGATTCCACGACCCGCAGGGTCGCAGAATTCGAGGTTACCTGCTGCCCGATCGCGTCCCCTACCACGCAGTAGTAACGGTTGCCATCCAGGGCATAGTCCGCGGTTACAGTGAAGGTCGCGGCATTCGCGCCGGAAATGGCCGTGCCCGCGCCGGTCTGCCCCGCGGGAATCAGGTACCACTGATAGGTCAGCGTCCCTTCGCCGCCGGAGGCCACCGTTTGGAATACAGCTTTCTGCCCCGCCCGCAGGGTTTGATTGGCAGGAGAAGAAACAAGCTTGAGCAGCGGATAGGCATTGTAGACGGCGGTGTACTCCGCGTCTTCATTGACCACCTTGATTTCAGGCGTCCAGCCGGCAAAAAGGTAGTAGTTGTTGTCATCGGACGGTCTGACGGGCGTGGGGCCTTCGTAGGTAGGCAGTACGTCATACAAATCCCGACTCACATCCAGCCAGGACCCGTCCCAGTTGCGCCAGATAACGTTGTAAGCAATGTGATCCCAATTGGCTTCGTAAACCCGATTGATAAAGTCCGAGCCTCCAACTGGATCCGTGCACTGTACCGTCACCTGCAGTTCCGGATCCTCCATGCCGATCTCTGGACACGTCCAGCCGGTGAAAATATAATCCTTACGCCATGGATTAATGAGTATGAATCCATCTGTATCCCTGAAGTATATCTGAGGATTGTTCGCCAGCACGCCGTCATTGGCAACGTAGGTAATGGTACGGAAATCGGTCACCGGCTGTTGCGTCCAAATCGCATACAATGGAACGTTGCTCTTCTCCACCTTGATGACATCGCCGGGGAAATACTTCGTTCCGCTGCCATCTTTCTCCGTATTCCACTGTACAAACTGATAGCCTTCCCGCCGCGGAGCCTCGTTGGGAAGTTGCCCCTCGTGGTCCTGCTCAATCCAGAACGGTTGGGGCATATTCTCTACCGGCTCACCCTTCGCGTTTTCGTCAAAATATACCAGTTCCATATAATGGTAAAGTGGAAGCTGAATAACCGTCTCCTGGTCCTGCGGGGTCGAAATAACGTCATAATCCACGGTTTTTTTCACGTGCGCCGTTCCCGTAGGATCGTCGGGGTCCGTTTGCCATGAGGTGGCGGTAATTTTGACGTTTCCCTCCGGCATGTACAGATGAACATATCCATCCTCGCCCGTCGTACCTTTGATGTAGTCTACGCCTCTGCGGTCAGCGTAAGGAGGCACCTCCGTGTAGGTGACTTCCACATCCTTCATGGGCTTGTTTTCCGTATCCTTTACCAGTACGTCCACCAGGTAAAGGTAGTGTTTGCAAGGCTCAAGCGCAAATTCATCGAAGGTAAAGGAATAATGGAAATCGGAGTACTTTTCACGGAAAAGATCGTAATCTACCGACCAAACATGCCCGGCCATCTGTAGCCATGCTTCCAGCTTCGCCAGCACGTCAATCTCACCCTGCACACAGGAAAGTTCCTTGCAGACATGCCAATTGTAGATATTAAGAGGGCGTACATTCACATCCTCCATGGGATCTACCGGCCTGCCGCCCTCGTCTCCCGTCATCTCAGCCGCAACGGCAATCCCCGCGGCAATATCGCATCCTGCCCCGGCAAGCGACAGTATGTCAAAGGAAGGGCCAAACGTCAAATCCACTTCAAAGGCGCCTTCGGCAATAACCTCCTGTATCTCCAGCGCGGGTTGTTGGGCCAGGCTGCTGAACCGAGGTTTTTCAAAAATCCCAGCGCTCCCCTTAAAGCCGGCTTTGCCGCCCTTCATGTCAAAGCTGATTTTCGTATCGCCTTCGACGGAAAGCCCCAGCCCCACGCCCACTTCCAGCCCCACGCCAGGTATGCCGGAGAACGGGATTTTTGCAATGGGGATTTCCTGGGTAAAGTTGTCGCTGATGTCGAGCACCGCGTCCTTCAGGTCGTAGGCTACCCAGGTTTCCACGCCCACAGAAATGCCGTTATAGCTAACTTTGACAAAGAAAGTACCATCGAGTAAACCGTCGAATTTCAACGTTCCCGCAGGATTGGAAAAGGAAAGATTCTGACTGAAATGAAAGGTTTTGGAGCCGCTGATGCCAACCTTATAGAGCATCTGCTCCACAGTCATGCTCTCAGGATCGCATGCAAAGACGATACGGTCCGACTGTACCGTAACCTGCGTGGGCATGAAGATATGGGCCTGCAGGCTTCCCGGGTCAATATAGGCCACCGGCGTACCGGGCGTGATGTTCTTCGCCTCGCCAGAGGGATTGTACAGGGTATAGACGCTCTTGTCCTCCGAAACGTCCAGGCTCATGCCGGAGGACGCATAGAGGATGACGGAACCCTCCTGCATGACGACGAAATTTTGATCGTCAAAATCATTGGCAGGGTCCAGGTTCAGGTCGATATATAGGGGATGGTCCTTGTAGAGGTTCTTATCCTCCAGCGCCACGTCGCCTTCTGCGCTGCCGGTATCCCCTTGCGCGAATGCCTGCCCACAAAAGCTCACCAAAAGCACGAGGACCATCAGCAGGTGGAACGCTTTCTTGTACATCTTCATCATTCTCCCTCTCCAAGTACGAAATCATGCAAGCCCTACGGTATCCGCATGTGCCGACATGAAAACGGCGTTTGAACGTTTATGGCTGTGCCTGAGCGGCTGTTTCACCTTCGCGCATGCGGCGGGCGCATACCAGCAGCCGCTCATGGTCATCGCCCGTACATGTAGACAGAATCAGCAGCTGGTCGTCCACGTCAACCTCCACCGGAGCGGTAAACATGTTCAGCCGCAGAAGGTCGCTTAGGGTATCCGCTTGCTGTTCCCGCGTCATCTGGCTGTACATGGTATAGTTGACGAAACGCGCGGAACCATATACGGTACTTACGCGCAGCACAGCAAAGACCAGGTATTCTCCTTCCTCGTACTGCGTATCGCAAGTAAGGGTAGGGTGGGTGCGAAAATAGCTGTATTCCTCATACTTGCGGAGATTACCGAACATCCCCCCGGTTTTCATATTGTGACCATAAAGAATCAGCGCCTTGGGGTCGCCGGCCAGGTCGCAATGCATATCCAGGAAGATCGCGCCGTTGCTGTTGTGATACCCCAGATAATCCCGGCTCAGGTAGTACGTATTGTCCCGCTGCACCACCGCCGTATCCAGTTGATCTGGAATGGTAAGCCAGGCAACGATATCACTGTTTTGCTTTTTGAGCTTTGCAAACCGGGAGGACATCACTTTGAAAGGGAGCGGCGTAACTGTGGGAGGCGCCGTCGCCGGGTCATCGGTAGCTGGCGGAGCAGTCCAGGCAGCGGTTTCGGCCGGCAGCTGCGGCGTGGGTGTATCCACTGCCGCTTCTTGCAGGGCCAGCAGGTTGATCTCCTGCAAAAGCTCCGCCTGTTGCCTGCTGCGCAGGGCTTGTAGGCCATAATTTGCCAGCTCTACCAGTGCAAAAACGAAACCGGCCATGGCAAGCAGCATGATTAGCTTGACGGCGCCACGGTGAAGGGAAGGTCTTCGATGGGCGTGCCGGGGCGCGCCGGAATACACGCGCCGCCGCGGACGCTGCGAAGAGGTAGCGTTCGGGGTACGGGGCGTTGCGCTCACCTCCTGGCGTAACACGATGGAAAAAGGAATCTTCATATAAGTAATCGCAGGAGGGCGAAAATCCCCTTACAAAAACAGAAGAAAAACTTTCGTTGCTACATTATAGCGGACTTACATGACAGTCGCATCGCATCTGGGGAAAAGCTCTCAAACAGCAGCCTGCTTTGGGAGCGGTTAGATTTGCTTCATTGTATCATAAGCGAAAGCGGTGCGCAAGACATATTCATCCCAGCCGTATCCGCTCCCGGTAGGCCTGGATGGACAGACAACGCTGCCATGGATTTTTTCTATCTTCTGCCCCGGCAATGCGGCGCTCCGCTCGCTGTCAAAGCAGCAAACGGCCGACTGCCGCATGCGTTCAGGGTTGTCCGGCACAGCAGGCACGGATACGCGCTCATAGAAAAAAGGCGGCGGACCTGCTATGCAGGCTCTCCGCCCTTATGGGCGCCGGAAAAAGACAAATAACAATTCACATTTCTCTGGCCGCGCTGGTCAATTGCTTTTCCGGTATCCATACGGCGGCCGTTAGGACAGCCAGGCCTGCAGCCATCACCGCGTATAGCAGATGATTGTTGATGCTGGACTTGTCCAGAGCAAACTCAATGCCCACGCACAAAGCAATCATCAGCACAAAAGCAGCAATACGGGTTATCGTTCCCCCGCTCCAGCCATGACGCCGGACCCGAAGCACCAGCCGGTACGCAAACACCGCGGCAATCACCGCAATAGCCGCCAGCTGCGCAAAGCGCACAAACCCGAAGCGAATGCACTCATCCTCCCGGTGGCTCTCCAGGAAAATCTGCGTGGCGCCCAGCAGCAGCAGGAACCGCTCGGACAGCGTTCCCGGACGGACGGCCTTCCGGCTGCACAGCAATACCAGGCAGATGACCAACGCCGCAAGCGCTTCAAAAAGAAATACAGGCTGCTGCCAGTCCTCATAGAGGTTTTGCACCGCAAAGGGGAAGCGTTGCAGGGCTTCTTCCTCCACATAGTGTCCCAACCCCTGACCGTTGAAGTACTCTCCCAGGCGGATGACGCACAATGCCAGCGCCGCGCCGGGAACCGCCGTATCCGCCAGCTTGCCAGCGTTCCGCCGGGTTGTCCTGCCGTACAGCCAGATGCCCAATCCCGCTCCAAGCACCGCGCCGTAGAGGGTATAGCCGCCCTCCCAGGGCTTCAGGATAAAGGGCACGCCGTAATACTCCGCATCCACCAGGATGCCCTCCAGCTGCGTGAGCACATAGACTATGCGCGCGCCTGCCCACGCGGAGAAAACCACCGTCAGGCACAGGGACAGGCTGGCATCCATGCCCAAACTTTTCCGTCCACGCAGCAGCGTCAGCGCCACACCCAGCGCAGCCCCGGCAAGCACGCACAGGCCATAGGCCGTCAGGGTGAAGGGACCCAGCTTGCACAGCACCACCAATTCCTGCACAGTTGCATCATCCTTTGTCTTTTGTTGCTCCGGTACCGGTTTGAAAAAAGCGCGGCCCGGCGCCGCCGGTTCCTTTCGTGCAAGAAAGGGAACCGTCAGCGCTGGAGGCCGGCCGCGTCATGTTTGTCCTTGATCCCTGGGATGCGTCCCGCCGCTTACTGGGGGCAGGCGGAAACGAAGTAGAGAATATCGCCCACGGCACGGATCTTGCCCGTGGACAGGCTGTTGACCTTCTTGTTGTTCAAAATCAGGCTGGAAGAAGAACCGCCGTCCAGGTTATAGGCGTTCTGTGCGCCCAGGTCATAGAGCACCTGGGCGAATTCCGGCAGGGTCAGCCCCGTGGAACCGGGGTTCTCCGGGCCTTCGGTGGTAACCACCAAATAGCTCAGCGGGCCCATTTGCGCGATGGCAATGCGCTGGGTCTCCTTGTTGGGCGTGTTGGCTTTGAGGGGGAATTCCGTGGTTTTGACCCCATCAATGACCAGCCCCGGCCCGAAGGTAAACGCCTGCACGATATTTCCCGTAAAAGCGCGGATCTTTTCCTCCGTAGTGGCGGGGATAATGGTAAAATCGCCATGATCGTCGATAATCAGGGTATCGTAATCCTCGTTGAACTTTTCCCGCAACACCTGGCCATTGCGGGCAATAAACCCTTGATTATGGTAGACAAAATAGTCCCCGTTGATGGCCAGTACCGCGTTCACCCGCTTGGCGATAACACTGGCCTTGGCTGTGGACTTGGAAGGATAGGGCTTGTTCAGCTCCGTGCGAAGCTGCGTGGGCGAGGCCACCTGAATCCACGCCGCCATGCACGTGGTATCATAGGCGCGGAATTCTTCAATGCGGATGCTCAGGCTGTCGTCCAGGTAGCCGGTCCCATCAGGGAGATAGGCGTCCGCATGGGGCGCGTAGGGGGCGTCCGCCTGGTAGTCGATGGCTGGAACCTCCGTCAGGGGCAGGGTAACCGGGCTGTACACCGGATATTCCGTGAATTCCTCGGCGACGGCCAGGGGCGTAAACGTGGGTACCATCAGCGCAAGCAGCGCCAGCATCAGCGTCAGCAACACAGCGCGAAGGATCGTTTTTTCCATAACGCAAGCTACTCTCCTCTCGGCTTTACTCCGCGGGAATGTATTCCCCATAAATGAAGGTATGCAGCGCCTCGATGTTCTCCTGCTTGCGGGCCGTGGTGCGGAAGGCGATCACGCTGGAACCGTTGGACTCGTCATACTTCCAGGTTTCGTCCATGGGCACGCGCATCTGCTCCATCAGGCTCTCCCCCTGCTGGGCGCGGGTCACAATACCGCTGGAAAGCACCTGCATGCCCAGGGTCGCCATATCGCTGGCGCTCATGTTGGTGAGCACATAGGGCATAGCCACGGAAATCAGCTCCACCATCCGGTCCAGGGACATATCTTGCATCACCTGCTCCATCAGCACCTCCAGCAGCTTGCGCTGGCGCTCGCTGCGGTTGAAGTCGTTCTCGCCGCTGATGCCGCGAATGCGGGCGTAGGTCACCGCCTGCATGCCGTCCAGGTGATGGACGCCTGCCACGGCTTCCACCTTTTCCCGGTCCGGGTTGGTATCAAAGGGCAGGGGTTCCTTTTTCAGCTCATAGTTGATACGGCTGGCCTCGGTCTTGGTCAGCTCAATATCCACGCCGCCCAGATAGTCGATAATGGCGGCCAGGCCGTAGAAGTTGATCGTAACGAACTTGTCGATGTTCATCTCGAAATTCTGGTTTACCGTGGCCATGGACAGTTGTCCACCGCCCCAGCTGTAGGCGTTGGTAATCTTATAGGGGTTCTTCTTGGTGGGAATGGTCACCAGCAGGTCCCGCTGAATGGAGGTCAGCTTGATGGAACCGTCCTGGGTGTTGATGGAGCAGATCAGCATGGCGTCGCTGCGGCCGCCCTCGGTCACATCCTGCCGCGCGTCAATGCCCAGCAGCAGGATGTTCACCACATGCTCGGGAAGGTTCTCATTGATTTCCAGCTGCGACTCGTCAATGACCACCTCGCCCATATCCTCCAGGTTGTCCAGCTCGGCCAGCTCGGCATCGGTGAGGATCTCGTGCTCCTGGCCGTTTTCATCCAGCATCACGTCCTCGGTAACATCCGCCTCCAGGTCCCACTGAGCAAACAGGTCTTCCTCGGTGATCTCCTCATCCTCCTGTGCAAAAGCCACGGAAAAAAGCAGCATTCCTGCCGCGATAGCCGCAAACAACCGTTTCATACCGTTACGCAAAGCTTCTCCTCCTTAACTTTACCCTTTGCGGAAATAATCCTTCACATTATACAACCTGCCTCCCGCCATTGCAACCGCTTCACCGAAAGGGAAACGCGGAATTTACAATTTTTCCACGAAAAGCGCCGTCTTTGTATTCCCGTTGTTCCCTTTTTCTTCCGCAGCCTCCGCCACCTTGGCAGAAGGCGCGGCCCTGTGCTATAATGCCTGGGACGGCCTCTGCCAACGGAAAGGACATGCGCTATGCATCTGATTATCCCTCAGGACTACAACCCCGTGCTCAATACCCGGGATACTGAAATTGCCATCAAGCTGGTCAAGGACTTTTTCGAGCGGGAACTGGCCCGGCAGTTGAACCTGACCCGCGTCAGCGCTCCCATCATGGTAACCCCTCAAAGCGGTCTGAACGATAACCTCAACGGCGTGGAGCGCCCCGTGGACTTTGACATTCTGGAAACCGGCGAACGGGCGGAGATCGTCCATTCCCTGGCCAAGTGGAAGCGCATGGCCCTGAAGACCTACGGCTTCGCTCCCGGCGAAGGGCTGTACACCGATATGAACGCCATCCGCCGGGACGAAATCACCGATAATATCCATTCCATTTTTGTGGACCAGTGGGACTGGGAACGCATTCTCACCCCCGCGGAGCGCAATGAAGCCACCCTGCGTGCGGTGGTGGAAAAAATTTATGAGACCCTCCGGGCAACGGAGGACCATGTGTGCGCCCATTATCCGCACATTACCCCGGAACTGCCCCGACGCATTGCCTTCGTCACCACCCAGGAGTTGGAGGACCGTTACCCCGACAAGACCAGCAAGGAGCGGGAATATCTGGCCGCCAAGGAATATGGCGCGGTATTCCTCATGGGCGTGGGCGGCGCGCTTCGCTCCGGGAAAATCCATGACGGCCGCGCCCCCGACTATGACGACTGGTCCCTGAACGGGGATATTCTGCTCTATTACAAGCCCCTGGATATTTCCCTGGAGCTCAGTTCCATGGGCATCCGGGTAGACCCGGAAGCCCTGCGCCGCCAGCTCAAGATCCGCGGATGCGAAGAGCGCGCGCAGCTGCCCTTCCAGGCGGCGCTGCTGCGGGGCGAGCTTCCCCAGACCATCGGCGGCGGCATCGGGCAGAGCCGCATGTGCGTGTATTTCCTACGCAAGGCCCATGTGGGCGAGGTACAGGCCTCCCTGTGGCCTGCAGACGTGGTGGAAGCCTGCCGGAAAGCCAATATTCAGCTCCTGTAAGCATGTCAACGGTGGAGGAAAGGAGACATCCCATGAAGCTGATTTTTCTCTTTGGTAACGCCGCCGTAGGCAAAATGACCGTGGGCCAGGCGTTGATGAAGCTCACCGGCTTAAGGTTGTTTCACAATCACATGACCATTGAGCCGGTGCTGGAAATTTTCGGCTATTACCATAAGCCCGCCATTGACCGGCTTCGGGAGGTCATCTTTCAGGAATTTGCCGCATCGGACTGCGCCGGCATGATCTTTACGTTTATGTGGGCCTTTGACCAGCCGGAAGACTGGACCTACGTGGAGCACGTAAAGGAAATTTTCCGTCCCTATGGAACCGAATTCTACTATGTGGAACTTGTCGCCTCCCAGGAAGTCCGCCTGGCGCGGAACGTCTCCGCAAACCGCCTGAAGCATAAAGCTTCCAAACGCGACCTGGAAGCCTCCAATCAGCGCCTTCTCCAGGACGACGCGCATTACCGTCTGGAAAGCCTGCCCGGAGAGATTCCTTTCGAAAACTATCTGCGCATTGACAACACCTTCCTTGCGCCCGAAGCGGTGGCACAAGAAATTCAAAGACGTTTTTCCTTGTAAAAAACGCCACAGCGTGTCAAAAAAGTGGCGCCGCCACTTTTTTGAGAAAGCAACTTCGGCCAACCAGAGGTCGTCCGAAGTTGTA
>CALVVZ010000124.1 GCA_944364075.1 uncultured Clostridia bacterium | reverse complement strand
GGATTTCCTTGGCGGACAGCACGAGAGGTTCATTCGGGCTCTGGAGAAAAACGGCTGGGATGTGACCCATGAAGAAACCCCAGGTTTCGGACATGAATGGGCCTACTGGGACGCGCAACTGGCAGCATTCCTGTCCTTCGCCCTGGGGGACTAAATCATTTGCAGAAAGGCGGAACCTCTACCCATGAACTTTGACGCGCTGATGAAATCCGGCCAGTTGTATGCCAGCCCGCCCGAGGGCATCGATGAGGCTGTAGCCGCCAAGCTGGCCCGTTGCCAGGACCTGCTCTATGATTTTAACCATACGCGCTTTACCGAGCTGGAAAAACGCAAGGCCCTGCTGCGGGAATTGTTTGCCAGCACCGACGGAGACTTTTACGTGGAACCGCCCCTATACGCCAACTGGGGCTGCAATGTACACATCGGCCGGAATTTTTACGCCAATTTCCACTTGATCCTGGTGGATGACGCCGATATTTACTTTGGGGACGACGTGATGGTGGCGCCCAACGTCACCATCGCTACCGCCGCCCATCCCATTGCCCCGGAGCTGCGCGCAAAGATGGTGCAGTACAACCTGCCTGTGCGGGTGGGCGCCCGCGTCTGGATTGGCGCGGGAGCAATCCTGTTGCCGGGGGTGACCATCGGAGAAAACAGCGTGATCGGTGCGGGAAGCGTGGTAACCCATGACGTGCCTGCCAATGTGGTGGCCGTAGGCAATCCCTGCCGGGTGCTTCGTCCCATTACGGAGCGGGACCGGCAATATTTCCGGGGAAATATGCCTATCGATCCGGCGCTGTTTGTCTAAGCAAGAGGCAGAAGACTGCCCCTGCGCTCCAGAAGCCTTATGCCTGCCTTAGCGTGTCAAAAAAGTGGCGGCGCCACTTTTTTAAGGAAGCAATTTCCGCCAACCAGTGGTTGTCCGAAATTGTAAGAAATTGATTTTGCAGGCAAAATCAACGACTCAGCAAAGGGGGCTGTTGCCCAACTTCCGTTTTGCAACAGTCCCGCCTTATTTTTATTGCTTTTTCCAGATCGCCGGATGAAACAGCGCCAGCATGGGGAAGATTTCCAGCCTGCCTGCCAGCATCAGCAGGCTGAGCACCACCTTCGAGAAGGGGCCGTAGCCGGTGAAGTCCTCCACGGGTCCCACCGCGCCCATTCCGGGGCCTACGTTGCTCATACAGGTAAGCGCCGCGGTGAAGTTGGTTTCCAGGTCAAAGTTACCTTCCAGGGAAACCAGCAGCGCCCCAAGCAGCACCATGGCTACGTATACGAAGATAAAAGTGGCGGTTTCCTGCACCAGCCCTTCAGAAACGCCCTTACCCTCAAAGCGCACCGTTTGTACCTTGCGGGGCTGAAAGGTGTGCCGCACCGCCCGCAGGCCCTGTTTGCACATCATGCCGATGCGGCATACCTTGATGCCGCCGGCGGTGGAACCTGCGCAGGACCCGATGAACATCAGAATGACAATGATCATTTTTGCCGCCACAGGCCACAGATTGAAATCCGCGGTGGCATAGCCCGTGGTGGACATGACGCTGGAAACCTGGAAACCCGCATAGCGCAAGGCCTGTACCCAGGAATCATACTGGGGCAGGATGATTACTGTGATCAGCCCGGTGGCAAGGACAAAGATTCCCACAAACCAGTGAAGTTCCTCGCTGCGCAGGGCATCCCGCCAGCCGCCGGTAAATATCCGGTAATACAGCGCAAAGTTCGTGCCGAAAATGAGCATGAACACGGTGATGATCAGATCAATCCAGCCGCTTTGGAAGTAACCCACACTGGCCGAATAGTTGCTGAAGCCGCCGGTACCCGCCGTTCCCATGGCGTGAATGGCCGCGTCATAGGGACCCATACCCGCCGCCATGAGCAGCCCAAACTCCACCATGGTCAGAACCAGGTATATGACATAGAGGATCTTGGCCATATCCCCGATTTTGGGGACGATCTTGCTCAGCGTGGGTCCAGGGCTTTCGGCACGCACCAGGTGTGAGGTGCGTCCGCCCATCTTGGGCAGCAGAGCCAGGGTGAGCACCAGCACGCCCATGCCGCCGATCCAGTGGGTGAAGCTCCGCCAGAACATGACGCCGTGGGGCGCACCCTCAAAGTGCGTGGTTACGGTGGCGCCGGTGGTGGTAAAGCCGGATACCGCTTCAAAAAAGGCATCCTCATAGTTGGGCAGCTCGCCGCTGAACACAAAGGGCAGCGCGCCGAAGGCGCTCAGCGCCACCCAGGACAGCGCCACCACCAGAAAGCCTTCCCGGGCGCGAAAGTTCCGCTCCCGGGGCTTGCAGCTGAAACGCAGGGGCAGCCCCACCGCCAGCAGCGCCAGGATGGACTTGACCAGGGCCATGGCGTCTCCGTCCCCGTAGATCAGCGCGATCAGCAGCGCGGGAGCCATGGCAGCCGCCTCTACCAGCAAAATTGCGCCTAACAGGTAACCTACCAACAATCTGTTCATCGGTGAATAACCTCGTTCAGGTCATTGATGACGGTTTCGCAGGCGATAATTACCACCCGGTCCCCAGCTTCAATATGATCGCCGCCAAAGGGCACGATTACCTTGCCCTGGCGAACAATCACCGCTATCAGCGTGCCGGGGCGCACTTGCAGATCCTTCAAGGCGATGCCGATGTAAGGGTCCTCCTCCCGGGCGATGAACTCCAGGGCTTCCGCCTTGCCGTTCATCAGCCGGTAGAGGCGCTCCACCTTGGTGCCCTCGCCATTGACCCGGGCGCGGACGTAGCGCAGGATGGCCGTGCAGGTGCTGGCCTTGGGGCTGACAATGCTGTCCAGCCCCATGCCGCTGATAATGTCCGCATAGCCCACGCGGTTGTTTTTCACAATGACCTTGGGTACGCCCTGCTTGACGGCGAACAGGCCGGTCATCAGGTTCTCCTCGTCCCGGTCGCACATGGCTACGAAGGCGTCCATCTGCTGAAGCCCTTCCTGCTCCAGCAGCTCCTGATCGGTGCCGTCCCCCTGAATGACGTTCACATGGGGCAGGGCCTCGCTTAGGGACGCGGCTTTGGCGGGGTTGATTTCGATCATGGCGACCCGGATGCCCATGGGAACGATGACCTTGGCCAGGTAGTAGCTAATGCGGCCGCCGCCCAGAAGCATGACATTTTTTATCCGCAGGGAGTGCTTGCCCAGAAAACGGAAGTAGTTGGTGACGGTCATCATCTCGCCGGCTACGTGTACCCGGTCCCCGGGCAGGATAATGAAGTCGCCGTTGGGGATCATCACCCGGCCTTCCCGTTCCACGGCGGCATACAGCACTTTGGGAATTTCCGGCAGGCGTGTATTGAGCTTGCGCAGCGGGCAGCCCACCACCACGTCCTTTTCCTGGGCGCGAAACTCCACCATTTCCACCTGACCCCTGGCAAAGTATTCGATGTTATTGGCGAAGGGGAAGCGCAGCAGGCGGCTGATTTCCAGGGCGGTTGCCCGCTCGGGATTTACCGCCATGTCAATGCCCGTTTCATGCTGGAGCAGGGCCAGGCTTTCATTGTATTCCGGGTCCCGGATACGGGCGATGGTGTACTGTGCGCCAAGCCGCTTGGCAATCAGGCAGCAGAGCATATTGATCTCATCGCTGGCGGTGGCGGCCACCAGAATATCCGCCTTATCCACGCCCGCGTCCATAAGCGTACGGGCATTGGCGCCGTTACCATGTATGCACAGCACGTCCAACGCGTCCTCACAGCGCTGGAGTACCGCATCGTTGTTGTCGATAATAATGACGTCGTGTTCCTCGCGTATCAACTGCTCTGCCAGCGTATGGCCAACCTTGCCGTCGCCCACCACCAGTATCCGCATGCCGATTCCTCCAATAAATAAGCGGACCATTCCCGGCCCTGATGCGATTTGTAGACGGCACATATTCTAGCACATTCCCTCGAAAAATAAAATACTTCTGACAAATTCCGCTTAGAATAGGTAGAAAAGGCATAAAATGCAGCCTGCCGCACCGATACAGTGCCTTTTCGCTGCCGGAAAGGGCGGTCCCCGCATGCATCAGGGAGGTAGGTTTCTGGTCGAGAAGAACGGCATGGTCTGGGTGGAGGAACGCGCCCGCCGGGCGTGCGGGTCTCACTCCTGGGAAAGCAAAACCGGCCCGCAGGCCAGCGTCCCTAAGGGACGGCCTGCGGGCCGGTTTTCTTTGCTCGCGGATGATCAGGTGCGCGCTACGGCGTTTTCCCGGAACAGCAGCGAAATGCACCAGATTCCCGCCGCGCCCACCAGGGTATAGATCACGCGGCTGAGCACCGCGGCCTGACCGCCGAAGATCCACGCCACCAAATCAAACTGGAACACGCCGATCAGCGCCCAGTTGATCGCGCCGATAATGACCAGCAACAGTGAAACCTTGTCCATCATGGAATATCCCTCCCTTTCAGGGGGAAGGATTTCCCATCGCGGGGGAAGTTATGCATGCGTCCTGGATTTCGCCGCGGTACAGCGCCAGGGGCGGGTTTTTTATCGCGGCATCCAGCAGCAGGGCCTGCTCCAGCACGGGGTCCGCCGCAAGGATGCGCCCGCCCAGGTGCAGGATGCGGCGGGGAAGCCCGAAGCCGCCGCGGCTGGTCGCCAGCTGCGGCGGGTCGCCCGCAAATCGGTAAAGCCGCTCCGTAGCGCCAAGGTACAGCGCGCCTCCCGGTCCGGCGGCCAGGGCGCCCGGCAGCCCCGGAAACGTTTGCAGCGTCTCCACCCGGCCCGTGCGCAGGGAAAGGCGGCACAGCAGGCAATGGATTTCCTCTTCACCCACGGCGCAGGCGGCATACAGCCAGCCCTGTCCTACCGTCAGGCACGTGGCAGCCCCCGGTACCGGTACGCTGCGCAGGGGCGTAAGCTCCGGCAGGCGCAGTAGCAGGATCTCCCCGGAAAGCCCTCCCGCCACCGCCAGGCACCGTCCGCCGGGCAGCAGGCACAGCTGCCGGGGCGCGATGCCCACCCGAAGCGTCCATTCCGGCACGCCGTCCGGCGCGTGCAGGGTCAGGCTGTCCGCTTCGCCCGACAGCAGCAGCGGGCGCTCTCCCCAGCATAGCGCGTCCTCAATGCCCGGCGCGCAGGGAAAGCAGCGCCCGCGCCAGGCGCAGCGCCGGGCGTGATTGTCCACCAGCAGCGTTCCGCCTCCGCCGAGCAGATCCGCCCGCGCTAAAGGGCAGGGCGGCGTCGGGCCGCGCGACCACAGCTTTCCCGCGCCCAGGGCAAGCAATATTCCCATCGGCCCCCCTCCCTTCCTCATCATCCTATGACGGCGGAAGCCGGGCGTGCAAAGCAAAATTCCTCTGCTTCCTCCGGCAGGAATGGGCCGGTTCGCCGTCGAATAGCATCTTGTTTATGCAAAAGGACGAAAGGAGAACTCCCATGTTTGTATACAAGACCCACGGCACCTGCTCCACCCAGATTGAACTGGAGATCCGGGACGGCGTGATTACCCACTGCCAGTTCACCCGGGGCTGCACCGGCAACACCCAGGGCCTGGCCCGTATGGTCATCGGCCAGAAGGCCGACGAGGTGGCCGAGAAGCTGGCCGGCATTCCCTGCCGTGGCAACACCTCCTGCCCCGATCAGCTTTCCAAAGCCATCCGCGCCTACCACGATTGACCGGCCGACGGACCGACGCCAACACGCCCATGCAGGAGGAGGAACCTCGTGTCAGAAGAAGTTATTGCACGATTTGATCAGATGGACATCAGCACCGAAGTGCTCAAGGCCATCGAAAAAATGGGCTTTACCGAGCCTTCCACCGTGCAGGCCAAGACCATCCCGCTGATGATGAGCGGCGTGGACATCATGGCCATTGCGCCCACGGGCACCGGTAAAACCTGCGCCTTCGGCATTCCCATGCTGGAATATATGGACCTGAAAGACAAGCGTATCCAGGAAGTGGTGCTTTGCCCCACCCGGGAATTGGCAGTGCAGATCGGCGAGGAGCTGACCAAGCTGGCCGCCTTTATTCCTCAGGTGCGCATTGCGGTGCTCTATGGCGGACAGCCCATTGTCAAACAGCTGAACGCCCTTAAGCGCATGCCGCAGATTATCGTGGCGACCCCCGGACGGCTGCTGGACCATATGAACCGGGGCAACGTCCGCCTGGACGCGGTGCATACCATGGTGCTGGACGAAGCGGACGAGATGCTCAACATGGGCTTTGTAAAGGACGTGAGCCGCATCATCGAGTCCGCGCCCACCCAGCGGCAGCTGGTGATGTTTTCCGCCACCATGAGCCAGGAGGTCATGACCATCGCCTGGCGCTTCCAGCACGATCCCGTGGAGATCGTGGTGGAGGCCACCAAGCAGGACCGCCCCCAGATCACCCAATACGTCATCGCTACCGAGCGGGACAAGAAAACCGACCACCTGCTCTACCTGCTGGATGCGGACGTATACCAGCGGGTGATGATCTTCTGCAACACCAAATTCATGACCGACAAGCTCACCAGCCGCTTGAAAAAAGAAGGCTACGCCGTGGACTGCCTCCATGGGGACATCCCGCAAAAACAGCGCGATGTGGTGATGCAGAACTTCAAACGGGGGAAATTTCCTGTTTTGGTGGCGACAGATGTTGCTGCGCGAGGTATTGACGTGGATGATGTGGAGGCTGTCATCAATTACGACCTGCCCAACGAGAATGAGTACTATCTCCACCGCATCGGCCGTACCGGCCGCGCACACAAGCACGGCGTGAGCTTCTCCTTGGTGACGTTCCAGGAGAGCGTGCGCATGGACGAGATTCTGAAATATCTGATTACCAAGCCTGTACCCCTGCATTTTTCCGATATGGATGTACTGGTGCAGGAGGACGGCACGCCCTTCTTTGAAAACAGCTGAAGGCAGGAAAAAGGCCGCGGCCCGCTGCGCGGGCATTGCGGCCTCATTTTTTGGCGATGGTTCCAAAGACGCCTCCGCGCGGGCAAGAACCTGTGGAGCGCCTGCGGTCCAAAGCATCAACAACGCAAGGCGGCGAAACCCTTCCCTTTCGGGGGGCTTCCGCCGCCTTTGCGCATTTTATTCCGCCTGGGTCAGTTCCAAACCGGCCGCTTCCTCGGGATGCTTTTTGATGTAGTCCTCCACCGCCGCGTGGATGGCCTGCTCCGCCAGCATGGAGCAGTGCATCTTCACGGGAGGCAGGCCGTCCAGGGCTTCCGCCACCGCCTTGTTGGTCAGTTGCAGGGCTTCGGCTACCCGCTTGCCCTTGACCATTTCCGTGGCCATGGAGCTGGTAGCGATGGCCGCGCCGCAGCCGAAGGTCTTGAATTTCACATCCACGATGACGCCGTTTTCCACCTGGATGTCCATCTTCATGATGTCGCCGCACTTGGCGTTGCCCACCGTGCCGGTGCCGCTGGGGTTTTCCAGCTCGCCCACGTTGCGGGGATTGGAGAAATGATCCATCACTTTTTCACTGTACATTGAAAATCGGAACCTCCTTCATGGCTTGTCCGGAAATTATTTCATAAACGGGCAGTTGGCGCCCAGGGTGCTTGTTTCGGCGTTGAGTACGCTCATGGCCCGCAGATCCTTGACGATGCCGGGCAGGACCCGCAGCACTTCGTCCACCTCGGCTTCGGTGGTATCCGTGCCCAGGGACAGGCGCAGGGAGCCGTGGGCGATCTCATGGGGCAGGCCGATGGCCAGCAGCACGTGGCTGGGGTCCAGGCTGCCGCTGGTGCAGGCGGAACCGCTGGAACCGGCAATGCCCGCCAGGTCCAGGCGCAAAAGCAGCGCTTCGCCCTCGATGTAGCGGATGGAGACGTTCACGTTGTTGGGCAGGCGCTGGGTGCGGTGGCCGTTGAGCCGCACCTCGGGAATCTCCGCCAGGATGCCGTCGATGAGCTTGTCCCGCAGGCGGGTCATCCGGGCCGCGTTGGCCTCCAGGTTTTGGGTGGCCAGCTCAATGGCCTTGCCCATGCCGATGATGCCCGGCAGGTTTTCCGTGCCCGCCCGCTGGGCACGCTCCTGGGCGCCGCCGTGCATGAACACGTCCGGCCGCACGCCCTTGCGGATGTACAGCGCGCCGATGCCCTTGGGGCCGTGGAACTTGTGGCCGCTCATGGACAGCATGTCGATGTGCATGGCGTTCACGTCCAGGGGAATGGCGCCCACGGCCTGCACCGCGTCGGTGTGGAAGAGGATGCCCTTCTCATGGGCCAGCTTGCCGATTTCCGCAATGGGCTCCAGGGTGCCGATTTCATTGTTGGCCGCCATGACGGAGATCAGAATGGTCTTGTCCGTGATGGCCTTTTCCACGTCCTCTACCCGAACCCGGCCGTACTCGTCCACGGGCAGGTAGGTCACCTGGAAGCCCTGCTTTTCCAGCCACTGGCAGGTGTGCAGCACCGCATGGTGCTCGATGGCGGTGGTGATGATGTGGTTACCCTTGTCCCGCTTGGCGAAAGCCGTGCCCTTGATGGCCCAGTTGTCGCTCTCGCTGCCCCCGGCGGTGAAGTAAATCTCCGTGGGCTGCGCGCCGATGGCCTGCGCCACCTGCTTGCGGGCGGCGTCCACGGCCCGGCGGGCGTCCCGACCGGTGGAGTGGATGCTGGAGGGATTGCCGTACATTTCGCTGAAATAGGGAAGCATCGTTTGCAGCACTTCCGGGGCTACGGCGGTGGTGGCGGCGTTGTCCATATAAATGCGATCCATGGTGTTTTACTCCTTTGCTGCGCCCTGGTCGGGGAGGTCGAAGCGCTCCTGCTCCAGCATATCCCGCAGGGTGATGGATTGTAGAATCTGATTGATGCGGCCGGAAACGTATTCCCACACCCGGCGGGTCTTGCACTGGCCGCTCTTGTGGCAGCAGCTTTCGTCCGCCAGGCATTCAGAGAGGTTCAGCGGGCCTTCCGTGGCGTCGATGATGTCTCCCACGGTGATCTCCTGGGGTTCCTTTCCCAGCAGGTAACCGCCCTGGGCTCCGCGTACCGTGGTCACCAGCCCCGCCCGGCGCAGGTTGCCCAGCAGCTGTTCCAGATAGTCCTCCGAAACGCCGATGGCGCTCACCGCTTTGAGCGGCTGCGGGCCGTCCCCGGCATGCTGCGCCAGGTAGTACATGGCGTACAGCCCGTACTTTCCCTTGGTGGATAGCTTCATGATGTCCTCCTTGGAGAATCCCGATACATTCGCTCGGGATTTCCTGCGCAAGCATAGCATATCCGACTCTTTTTGTCAACATTCTTGGACAAAATTTTTGCCATAAATCAACCGTTTGCGGGATTGTGGCAAGTGGTGATGGGAAAATCTCCCTGGTCGCCTCCGCAGAGGCGAAACCCTGCGCAATAGGAAGGCAAAGAGGGAGACTTTTCCCTGCCCTCCAAAAAAATCCGTTATTTGTAGCAGATTTCGCACATCTGCACCGAAGGTTTCCAAAGGGCGATCGGAAAGCCCTTTGGTCGCGCCCGCAGGCGCGAAACCTCCTGTGTTTGCAAGAATGCAATATGCAACTTGCAAAAATA
>CALVVZ010000123.1 GCA_944364075.1 uncultured Clostridia bacterium | reverse complement strand
CGTGATAGATGTCCAGGTTGTTGGTCGGCTCGTCCAGAAGAATATAGTCCGTATCCTGCGCGATGACCATGGCGATATATGCACGCTGCCGCTGGCCGCCGGACAGCTCATCAATGAAGCGGTCCTCAAATTCCTTTAATTCCATGTAGGCAACGGCCTGGCCGACAATGCGCTGATCCTCCTGCGTCAGATGATTCCCGGAATAGGGAAAACGCCCAAACGCAACCAGTTCCCGCACGGTCAGCTTCATTTGCACATTGTTGTGCTGCGTCAGGATCGCCAGCTTCTTGGCCAGTTCCCTGCTCTTCCACTTGGCAATATCCCTGTCTTCAAAGTCGATCAAGCCCGCATCCTTCGCAATCAGGCGGGAGATCATGCCCATCACCGTGGATTTTCCCGCGCCGTTAGGGCCGATCAAGGACGTTACCTTTCCTTTTGGAATGCTGAAACTGACGGAATCGACCACCGCTTTCCCATCGTATCGTTTGCTCAATGCCTGAACTTTCATTGTTTCACACCTTCTTCTTCGTCAACAATAGCATCAGGAAATATACGCCTCCGCCAACCGTGATGAACACGCTCACCGGAATGACATAGGCAAATACATGCTCTACCAGGCACTGGCCTGCCACCAGCACCAGCATACCCATCATGGTGGAAGCCGCGATCAACTGGCTGTGACGGTAGGTTCGCATCATTTGCCGTCCCAGGTTAGCAATGATGAGACCCAAAAAGGAGATGGGTCCGACCAGCGCCGTGGCAATAGCGATGCAAACCGTTACGCCCACCAGCAGCCGACCAATGGTTCGGTTGTAATCCACACCGAGGTTGATGGCCTGTTCTTTGCCCAGGGTAATGACATCCAATAGCTTCAACTCCTTGCGCAACGCAAATACGAGCAGAACCAGCAGGATGCCGGAAAACAACAGCAGCTCGTTGTTCATGTTGTCAAAGGAAGCCACTAGCGTCGTCAGCAGTGTGTCATACTCATTTGGATCCATGACGCGGATCAGTGTGGACTGGATGCTGCCAAAGAAGGAAGTAAGCACTGTGCCGATGAGCAGTACATAAAGCACATTGTAGTTGGTTGCCTTAAAGAGGTAACCGTAAATCAATGTTGCGGCACCGCTCATCAACAGCAGATCCAGGGCAAAAGCGGCATTGGCATTGGTGGCAAAAAAACTGCCGGACCCCAGGAAAAAGTACACCGCCGTGTGCATCAGCGTATACAGTGAGTTCATGCCCAACAGGCAGGGTGTCACGATCGTGTTGTTGATGATGGACTGAAATACAATCGACGCGCCGCCGATGGCAATGGCCGCAATCAACATGGCAAACAGCTTCGGCGTGCGCAGCTTCATGGCAAAGCGCAACAGGCGCTCGTTGCTGAAATTCAGCTCCACCGTCATATAGGCGATCACGGACAGAGCAACCAGCGCGCCCAAGACGAAAAGTGCGGCGGCGTTTCGGCGTTTGACGCATGTATTCATCCCGCGACCTCCTTCTTTTGCCCAACCCGGATCGCCTTGCGCCCATGCTTGAGCCGGTACATCAGCATGGCAACAAACAGAATGCTTCCGACAATACCGATGATCAGTTCAATGGGCAGTTCGTATGGATGAATGGCCAACCGCGCGATGATGTCGCACACCAGCACAAACAGAGCGCCGAACATGGCTGTATCCGCAAGCGTACCTCGGATCTTGTCACCCTTAAACATTGCTACGATATTGGGAACAATCAGACCAATATAGGAAATGGAGCCTACAATACTCACAATGCTGGCGGTAATGACCGCCGCGATTGTGAGTCCTCCAAAGAGCACGAGGTTGTAATGGACGCCCAGATTCCTGGAAAAGTCCTTACCCATGCCGACAATATTGAAATGATTGGCATAGATGAACGAGATCACCAACAACGGAACAACCAGGTATACAATCTCGTACCGTCCGCGCAGCACCATGGAGAAATGCCCCACCTCCCACGAGGACAGCGCTTGGGTCATTTCGTAGCGGTACGCCAGAAAGCTGGTCACACCACCGATGATGTTGCCGAACATGATGCCCACCAGTGGCACCATCACGGTATCCTTAAACTGAATACGCTGGATGAACCATACGAAGATCCACGTGCCCAGCACCGCGAAGATGAAGGAGAACAACGCCCTGCCCATAATGGTCGATCCCGGCAGAAACAACAACGCCAGCAGAATGCCAAAGCGCGCCGATGCCAGCGTTGCGCCTGTGGTGGGGGAGACAAACTTATTCATGCACAGCTGCTGCATGATCAGCCCTGCCACACTCATACCCATGCCTGTGCAGAGGATAGCAAGCAACCTGGGCAGACGGGAAATCAGGAAAAGCTGAAATTGCTCCGCGTTGCCTGCAAGCAGCTCTCCCGGCGTCATATCCATGACGCCAACGAAGAGAGAAAGAAAGGAAGCAATGACCAGTAGCAGCCCAAGCGCTATGCTTAGGCGCCATGAATGTTTCTCTTCCAACCCCACGCTAGGATAACCTCCTTTTTATCGGCCCACATGAGTTAGTTAAATCTAACCGCGTCTTCTAATGAAACTCTGCGATGTACACGCAGAGCTTGTTTCTGAGTTAGTTATATCTAACTCACTGAAATCATATCATGATTCTCTGCATTTGTCAAGTTGCATCTTTTGCAAACTTTTATGGAATGCCAGCGCCAGACAAGAAGATCCTTCGGTATAGCCGTCGGAATGCCGGGGTAGAGGGATGCTTATCGGGTTGATTTCAGCTTCCACTGAGCACTTTCGTTTTGCAAGGCCACCATCCGGCGATAAAGCCCGCCTTCCGCCATCAGCTGCGCGGGAGAACCCTGCTGGGCTACGCGCCCGTTTTCCAGCACCACGATGCGGTCAGCGCCCGCCACCGTGCGCATCCGATGGGCGATGACCAGCACAGTCTTGCCTGCCAGCAGGCGGGACAGCGCACCTTGCACTTTTGTTTCATTTTCCACATCCAGGCTGGCGGTGGCCTCGTCCAGCAGCACAATAGGCGCGTCCTTGAGCAGCGCCCGGGCAATGGAGATGCGCTGTCGCTCGCCGCCCGAGAGCCTGGCCCCGTTCTCACCGATCGGCGTATCATAACCCATGGGCAGCTTGCGAACGAACTCGTCGCAGTTGGCGGCTTTGGCTGCGGCGCGCACTGCTTCATCGGTCGCGCCGCGCTTGCCCAGGCGAATGTTTTCCATTACGGTATCGTCAAACAGCACCACGTCCTGAAAGACCATGGAGTAATCGCGCAACAATACTTCCGGGTCTACAGTCGCGATATCCACGCCGCCTACCCGGATCGTGCCGCCGGTCACGTCCCACAGTCTCGCTGCCAGCCGCGCGCAGGTGCTCTTTCCCGAACCGGAAGGACCTACCAGAGCGGTCACTTCGCCCTCCCTGGCCGTGAAGCTTACGTCGTGCAGGACTTCTTTTTTCTTATAGGCAAAGCTAACATGATCGAAGACGATGTCATGCCCCCGTGGCGTAAATGTCTCCGCGCCTTCTGCAATGGGGGTATGGTAGATTTCCATCATCCGGTCGGCCGATACCTGCGACACAAACACTTCCGCGATCAGCGCCAGGCTCTGGTCAAAGGGGGAGTAGACCCGCGTAATGACCATCAGAAACAGGAATAGCAGCATAAAGTCGATGCGGCCGGACAGAATGAGACCGGTTCCCACGAGGATAGTCGTCGCCACGCCCAGGCGCATGATCACGCTGGCGGCATTGACAAAGATGCCAGTGCCCAGTTCGCCCCGGATCATGATGTGCTCGTGCTCGTCGATTTTGCGGTTAAGTTCCTCAAGGTACCGCTCCTCTTGATTCGTCGCTCGAATCTCGCGGACGTTTTCCAGCGCTTCCTGAATACCGTCAGATACGCGCACGGCAGCCTGTTTCGTCCGTTCGGCGCAGCGACTGGTAAGCTTGTGTGCGCCAAACAGCAGGCTGAACGCTACCGGCACGCCCCATAGACTGGCGAGCATCAGCCGCCAGTCGTAGGCAAGCAGGCAAAGCGCAATGATCGCCGTGGAGATATACGAACCGTACAGATAGCCAAGCACATGTGACCAGACGTGCTCCATGCGGTTGACATCTCCCATGAGCGTTTCTGTCAGATCGGCAAGGTCACGCCTACTAAAGTACCCCAGCGGCAGCTTGCGCAGCCGCTCTGCCAGGCTCAGGCGCGTGGCTTTGACCTCGTTGTATACCAGGCCGTAGGTGGCCTTATACTGCTGCAGGTGTGTTACGATAGACAGCGCGATAAAGGTAATCACCAATGCGATGAAAAGTATCGAATTCGGCAATGGACGACCGGCTGTAAGCGTGCCCATAAAGCCAGACATCATCAGGTAGAGAATGCTCATGCCGCCCATGACGGTCAGATTGACGATGACCGTCCAGAATGTGCCCTTTCTGACATTGCGCACGCCCTGCCTGGTCAGGGCGTATTTGCATTGAAACTTCTGTCCGAACATTTACTTTGCCTCCTCTTCACGCGTGATCTTCCATTGGACGGCTCGGTTGTAATCGGCCCACATGCGGGCATACGCGCCTTTCGCGGCGAGCAGCTCTGCGTGGGCGCCCTGCTCAACAATGCGCCCCGCATCCAGCATAATGATTTTGTCCGCGCCGACGACGGTGGACAACCTGTGGGCGATCATGATAACCGTGCGATCCCTGGCCAGTTCGGCGAAAGCCTTCTGCATCAGCACTTCGTTTTCAGGATCGGCAAAGGCGGTGGCCTCATCCAGCACCACGATTGGCGCGTCTTTCAGGATTGCCCGCGCCAGCGCGATGCGCTGCATCTCGCCACCGGATAGATACGTCCCCTCGGTTCCGATTTTGGTATCGACCCCCGCGGGAAGCTTTTCAAGAATGTCCTTGCACTGCGCGGCCATCAGCGCCGCCAGCACCTGTTCCCGGGTGGCACTGGGCCGGGCGATGCGGATGTTTTCCAGGATCGAAGTCTTGAATAGACGGCTGTTCTGGAAAACGAATGCTACCTGCTCCATGAGTACATGAGGGTCCATTTGACGCACGTCTACACCGCCAACTTCCACCACGCCGGAATCGACGTCCCAGAATCGTGGGATCAGGCTGGCAGCAGTGGTTTTACCCCCGCCAGACGGGCCGACCAACGCGACCACCTGACCCGGCTCCGCGCAGAATGAGATGTGGGAAAGCGCTGGTGTCTGCGTGCCGTCATAGGTAAAACTCACATCCTTGAATTCCACTTTGCCACCTTTGGGCATTTGCGGACGCTCAGGCGTAATCAGCGCCGGCGCGCGCATCACATGATCGATGCGGCCCAGCGCCGTACTGGCCAGCATCATGCCGGACGCGGCAAACATGATCTTGGCCAGCGCCGTGGAGATGATCGCGGAAAATACCGCATAAAATGCAAAGTTGGTTATAAAGCCTGCCAGGCCGCCTCCGGCCAGCGCCGCGGGCGCAAGAAACAGCGCCACTGGAACCATGAATACAAACGCGCCTTCGGTGAACGTCAAGTTGATGGACTGCGGCACGCTGCAGACCTCGCCCTCAAAGCGCCCGGCTTTTTCGCTGTATTCTTCTATCGCCTGCTTAAACGCCTTGAACGAATCGACGGTCTGCTGGAAGATCTTGACCACAGGGATGCCGCGCACATATTCGGTGCCCGCCTTGCTTATGCGATCCTGCGCCGCCTGATACTCGGCCATGAACCCGGCGTTCTTGCCGCCCATCATGGAGAACATTGCAAGTATGGAAATCACCGCTGCCATAAGGCACGCGGCTCCCATCCGCCAGTCAAACACGAACATCAACACGATCATACTTAAAAATAAGGTGATTGTTCCCACGATGTCCGCCAGATTGTGCGCAAGCAGCGTTTCTGTTTCAGCTGCCGCTGCATCCAGGCGATTGCGGATCAAACCCGACGCGTTGGAATCAAAGAAGCCTAGCGGAGCCCTCAGCACATGGGCAATGCCCCGCTTGCGGATATTGGATGCCGTGCGAAACGCTGCCAGATGGGTACACATCAGCCCCGCAAAATACAGCAATATGCCGCCTACCGCAAAGCCAAATGCCATCCAGCCATAACGCGCAATGCTTTGCGCCTGCATCCAGTTCGGCGCTACGGCAATCAGATCACGCGCTACCAGCCATATGCAGATGTAGGGGGCCATGCTCATGAGCATAGATATCGCAGATAGCGTCAGGCCAAGAAACGTAAGCCTTTTATGGCTGCCCGCATAGTCCAACAGGACGGAAAGGGCGTTTGACTTGTTTTGTTTCATCACAGAACCTCCTTCTTATAGTTAGATAACGCTAACTTATGGGGGCAAAAAACCGGGGGAATTTCCCCCGATATTGCTTTCCTTGCATGTTCCATGGCATGCCTTACGTAGCGTCATGCTTCCAGCCACTTCATCCATCCCGCTGTGTAAAATTCACGCAGCTGGTCCACATAGCGCAGTGCGGTATCCCGAGGCATATCGTGGATCACCACCTCAAAGATGCCGCTAAACATACCGCTGGCGACAATGTGACAAAGATCGCGGTCCAGCGCCAAAACCTGACGGCCAAGATGCCGCAACACCTCCATATAGCGCAGGGTGGCATCCACTTCCACGTCGACCATATTGTGTACAAAATGCTCATAGCTCGTTCCTTCGGCTTTGGTAAGCAATAGCTTGACAGGTTCACGATGATCGCAGATATATTCCACCATCCACCGAATGCAGGACGAGGACTCCAACCCCATGCGCTGGGGCTGTTCAGGTTCAGGCAATGCTGCGAAGGTTGTCTGCGCCTGCATAAAGCGGCCCATTAGCGCTGCGGCGTGAGGTTCGACGATAGAGGCGAACAGGGCCTCCTTGCTGGAGAAATACCCGTAAAACGCTCCGGTCGTCACGCCGGCGTTTTTGACAATTTGGCGCAAGGAAGCGCCCAGAAACCCCTTGTCCAGGAATTCATCCAAAGCTGCCTGCTGTATGCTTTCCAATGTAACGCTCGACTTTTCTTCCACGGATACCTCCATATAACACTGCTATGTAACAGTGTTATTATATCTCTCATCAAGCAGGATGTCAATAGCGCAAAGAAAAAAATGGCTGTTCCTTCCATCCGTCTGAATGAGTGGAAGGCAGCCATGCGGAATCGAGAGTCACTCCGGGTCCGTGTCCGGGCATCTGCGGGAAAGGATACAAGCGTTGGCCGTTTCAACAGCCGCCTTCGTCTTGACCCCAAATACGAAATACAGGATGTGAAACGCCCAGACGAGGGCGAGGATGAGGCAGGGGACATGGAGTGATTTGAGCATCATTAAGGTGAAGCCGAAAGCCATGAGCAGTGTAACCGTAAGCATCACGCGCTTTTTGGCCGACCAGGTCATTCCTTGCCCGGACACATAGTCGGCCAAGTTTTCCCGGTAGAGCTTTGTATGGGTGAACCAGGTATGCAGCCGCCGGGAGCTTTTTGCGAAGCAGAAAGCCGCCAGCATCAGAAACGGAAACGCCGGAAGCATGGGCACCACCGCGCCAACGGCACCCAGGCCAACGCCCAGGCAGCCCACAATCACGTACACCACTTTTTTCAGTTTCATTTGACTTCCTCCAAACGCCTTTGCTCTTTCTTGGTTTCAACAACATGCCGGATGGCCGCAACGGGATGGTACAGGATCATTCTGGGGCCGGCAAAGCGCATGACCTCGCGGATCTTTGCGCGCATATCCGGTTTGTAGCAATGTACCCGGCAGTTGGAACAGAAGGTCTTGGTTTCCATGAACGGGCACTTGTCCGAACGCATCTGCGCATAGGCATTAAGCGCCGCGCATTGCGCACACAAGCCGCCGCGGGTATGGTGCTTTCTGCGGCAATACAGCGCAATCATCCCGGAAACCATCCGCTTTTCCCGTTCGCGCTTGGTCTGCGCATCCATCAGCTCATCCTCCCATGTTCCACGGAATAGACCTTATCGGCCATGCGCATGGTGGACTGCCGGTGTGAGACCAGCACGATGGTCCTGTCCTTGCGCTCTTGGTGCAGCACTTTCAGAATGACGGCTTCGTTGAGGCTGTCCAAATTGCTGGTGGGTTCATCCAGCAGAAGAAAGGGCGCGTCGTGCAGAAACGCACGGGCCAGGCCCAGGCGCTGGCGCTCGCCACCGGAGAGGGTATCGCCCAATTCGCCCACGGGGGTATCGTATCCCCGGGGAAGCGTCAGGATGAAATCATGTACGGATGCCTTCCTGCATGCCGCTTCAATCTCCGCATCCGTAGCATCCAGCTTGGCAAGACGCAAGTTGTTGCGAACGCTGTCGTGGAACAGCTGCGTTTCCTGGGTCACGAAACTCTCCATGTCGCGCAAGTCACGGGTGTTGACCCGTTCGATGTTCCGGCCCGAGAGGCTCACTTCACCGCTCTGCACGCGCCAAAATCGCATCAGCAATTTGAGCAATGTGGATTTTCCGCTGCCGCTTCTGCCGGTAATGCCCACCACCGCGTTTTTCGGTATGTCAACCGACACGTCATCGAGGATCGTCTCCTCTCCATAGGCGAAGCGTACATGCCGGGCCACCGCACCGTCAAAGCCGATGGATTCCTGCCTTTCAATGTCCTTGACCACGGGCTGCTCATCCAGAATGTCCAGCACGCGGTTTCCGGCCGCAAATGTGTTTTGCAGGGTGCTGCCCAGCGCAGCCAGCGCCACCACCGGGCCAAAGGAGGAAAACAGCGCGATGGTGGGAATCAGCACGCCTGCGTAGCCGACCTGCCCGGCCCGGTACAGAGCTGTGCTGGCCAGGAGCATGGCCAGATCAAAAGCCAGAATCGCCGCGCCCGTAACAGCGTTGTTCCGCCCGGCGATGCGCTTCATCTGCGCTTCCGTCTGCGCGAGTGCGTCCGTGCGAGCGTTCATTTCCGCAAGGCGCTTTGCGCCCTGGCCGTACTGCTGCGTCTCGCTCAGGCCGCGCAGGCTATCCAGCACAAACGCGCTCAACTCGCCCGACTGGGTGCGGAAAACCAGCCCGCTGTCGCCGCTGCTGCGGGATATCGCCAGCGGAATCACAACGCCCACCACGGCGTAGGCGGCCAGGGCGAGCAGCCCCAACGCCCAGTGAAAGGAGCCGATGAACAAGCACATGACCACGGTAAACAGCGCCGCGATGGCCAGCGGGGAAATGGTGTGCGCGTAAAAGACCTCCAGCAGCTCGATGTCCGAGGTGATCACGGCAATCAGGTTTCCCTTGTCCCGACCCTCCAGCTTGGCGGGGGCAAGCCTGCGCAGCGCGCGGAATACTCTATCGCGCAAAATCGCCAACAGCTTGAAGGCAATGAAGTGGTTGCAGGCCTGCTCCCCATAGCACAGCAGGGCCCGCATCAGCGCGAACACCACCACACAGGCAAACAGCATATGCAGCGAAACCGGAGCGCCTTGCCCCAGAACGTCCAGCACCGCATAGCCGCCCAGAATGGTGATGAACGACGCGCACAGGTGGCCGGCCAGCCCCATGGCAATGGCCAGTAGCATATAGCCCACCATCGGCCGGACCAAAACCACCAGCC
>CALVVZ010000122.1 GCA_944364075.1 uncultured Clostridia bacterium | reverse complement strand
ATTTCATAGCGTATGGGACCGAAGGTTTCCAAAGGGCGATCGGAAAGCCCTTTGGTCGCGCCCGCAGGCGCGAAACCCTCTGTGCGTGCAAGAAAGCAATTCACAACTTGCAGAAAAGATGAGGCAAAATACTTTGTCAATAGCCTGAGTCGGAGGGGCTGCGGCTTCTCCGACACCTCTCCTGAGGTCTTTCGGCCGTCTAAGCCGCGCTTTCTTCCCCAGAAGGCGCGGCTTTTCCTCTTTTTCTGCGCAAGAATGCGGAAAACTTCCCCGCAACCTCTTCACAATGCGTGGAAATATGGTATAATGAAAGCTGTGCTTATCACCAATTTCCATATTCAATATGTTCTCCACCCCATGGAGAGCATTGGGAAGGGGGACCTTTGTCCGTGTTTGGTTCACGTCTGTTTCCCGGGGGTGTTCACCCCCACGAGGGCAAAAACGGCAAGGCTGTCAATGGACTCAACCCCATCGCGCAGCTTTCTGCCCCGCCGCGGGTCGTCATCCCGCTGCAGCAGCACATCGGCGCACCCGCCAAGGCGCTGGTCAAAAAAGGCGACCATGTCAAGGTCGGCCAGTTGATCGGCGAGGCGGGCGGCTTTGTGTCTGCGCCCGTCCACGCCTCCGTCTCCGGCACGGTGGTGGACATCCAGCCCTGCATCCTTGCCAGCGGCGCCCAATCTCCCGCAGTCATCATCGACAATGACTACAAGGAAGAGTGGGTAGAATTGAAGCCCTCCGCCCATCCGGAAACGCTGTCCGCCGCGGAGCTTCAGCAGATCGTACGGGAAGCCGGCATCGTGGGCCTGGGCGGCGCCACCTTCCCCACCGCCGTAAAGATCACCCCGCCCAACGGGAAAAAGATCGAGAAACTGGTCATCAACGGCGCAGAATGCGAGCCCTACCTGACCGCCGACCATCGCCTGATGCTGGAAAAAGCCGCCGAGATCATTGACGGTATCCGTCTGATGATGCTGGCGCTGGACGTGAAAGAAGCCCTCGTAGGCGTGGAGGACAACAAGCCAGACGCCATCGAGGCCCTGCGCACCGCGGCCCGTGCTACCGAAGGCATCGAGATCCGCGCGCTGCCCGTGCGCTACCCCCAGGGCGGTGAAAAGCAGCTGGTTTACGCGTTGACCCGCCGCAAGGTGCCCACTGGCGGCCTGCCCTTGGACGTGGGCGTGGTGGTTGCCAATGTGGGCACGATCTACGCTATCGACCGTGCGATTCGGGAGGGACGTCCTCTCATCGAGCGCGTCACCACGGTAGGCGGCCTGGTACGTAACCCCGGCAACTTCCTGGTGCGCATCGGCACACCGCTGAGCGCCCTGATCGAAGCCGCAGGCGGTATGGAGGACGGCGTGAAGCAATTCCTCTATGGCGGCCCCATGATGGGCATGGCCATCGCCCGCACGGACATCCCCGTAACCAAGGGCTGCTCCGGCATTCTCTGCCTGGGCCAGGAAGCCATGGAACCCATGGAGAGCGCCTGTATCCGCTGCGGCCGTTGCATGCGCGCCTGCCCCATGAACCTGGCTCCCGCCAAGATCGACGCCCTCATGCGGGCGGACCGTTACGAAGCCGCCGCCGCCATCGGCGCCATGAACTGCATCGAATGCGGCTGCTGCACCTTCGTTTGCCCCGCCAAGCGCAGCCTGACGCAGAGCTGCCGGGTTGTCAAGCGCGTCGTAGGCGACCGTCGCCGCAAGGCGCAGGCCGCTGCCAAGGCTGCTGAAGCGGCCGCCAAGAAGGAGGGTTAAGCATGCAGAAGAATCTTGCGGTTTCTTCTTCGCCGCACCTGCGGGACAACGTATCCACCCGCCGTATCATGCAGGAGGTTTGCCTGGCGCTGGCTCCTGCGGGCATTGCGGGTATCATCCTCTTCGGCGCACAGGCAGCCGTGCTCATCGCTGCCAGCGTCATCAGCGCAGTGCTGGCCGAATATTTCTACCAGAAGCTGACCCATCAAAAGGTCACCGTAGGCGACTGGAGCGCCGTGGTCACGGGCCTGTTGCTGGCCTATAACTTGCCCGCCAACGCGCCGGTATGGCTGGCGGTGGTGGGTGCGGTGATCGCCATTGTGCTGGTGAAGCAGATCTTCGGCGGCATCGGCAGCAACTTCATGAATCCCGCCCTGGCAGCCCGCGCCATTCTCTTTGTGAGCTGGGCGACCCAGATGACCACCTACCCGGCGACCCGGTTCATGCTGGACGGCGTTTCCACCGCCACCCCCCTGAACGCGCTGGGCACGGGCAGCGTGGCTGGCGTCAACCTGAGCGACCTGTTCCTGGGCAACATCCCCGGCGTGCTGGGTGAAACCTGCAAGCTGGCGCTGCTGGTGGGCGGCATTTACCTGATCGTCCGCCGCATCGCGGACTGGAAGATCCCTGTCGCGTTCATCGCTACGGTGTTTGTGTGCTACCTGATCAAGGACGGCGCGGAAATGGCTCTGTATCAGATCCTGTCCGGCGGCCTGTTCCTGGGCGCCTTCTTCATGGCAACGGATTACGCCACCAGCCCTGTGACGAACCCCGGCCGGATCATCATGGGCATCGGCTGCGGTATCTTCCTGTTTGTGATCCGCGCCTACGCCTCCTATCCGGAAGGATGCTCTTTCGCCATCCTGCTGATGAACGTGGCCACGCCGCTGATCGACAAGTATACCATGCCCAAGCCCTTTGGGGAGGTGAAACAGCATGCCTGATACGCAGAAAAAGAATGCCTTTCAGGTGTTCATGAACGGTCTGATTACCGAGAACCCCACCTTCGTGCTGATGCTGGGTATGTGCCCCACCCTGGGCGTTACCACCGCAGCCATCAACGGCATCGGCATGGGCCTTGCCACTACGGCGGTGCTGATCTGCTCCAATCTACTGATTTCCCTGCTGCGGAATATCATTTCCGAGCGGATTCGCATTCCGGCGTTCATTGTGGTCATCGCTTCCTTCGTGTCCATCGTGGAAATGCTGCTCAAGGCGTATCTGCCTGACCTGAGCGACGCGCTGGGCGTGTACATTCCCCTGATCGTGGTCAACTGCATCATCTTCGCCCGGGCGGAAGCCTTCGCCTTCAAGAATCCCCCGGTGGCCTCCCTGGCGGACGGACTGGGCATGGGGCTGGGTTTCACCGGGGCCATCACCATCCTTTCCGCCATCCGCGAATTGCTGGGCAGCGGCACCGTTTTCGGCGCGCAGCTGATGCCTGAAAGCTACGAGCCCATGGCCATCATGCTGCAGGTTCCCGGCGGATTCATCACCCTGGGCCTGCTGCTGATCCTGGTTAACGGCATCCGCAAGGGCTTGGCCCGGCGTAAAGAATTGAAGGCAAAGGAGGAGCTGGCCTGATGAATACCTACCTTACCATTCTGATCGGCTCCATACTGGTCAACAACTACGTCATGAACAAATTCATGGGCATCTGTCCCTTCCTGGGCGTTTCCAAGAAGGTGGACACGGCCCTGGGCATGGGCATGGCGGTGACCTTCGTCATGACGCTGGCCTGCTTCATGTCCTGGCTGGTGGAGCATTTCCTGCTGGTTCCCTTCGATCTGATGTATATGCGCACCATCGCCTTTATCCTGGTGATTGCGGTGCTGGTGCAGCTGGTTGAAATGGCGCTGAAGAAGCTGAGCTTCTCGCTGTACCAGGCGCTGGGCGTATACCTGCCCCTGATCACCACCAACTGCGCCGTACTTGGTGCGGCCATCCTGAACTCCGATACGGGCTACAACCTGCTGGAGAGTGTGGTCAGCGGTTGCAGCGCCGCCCTGGGCTTTACCCTGGCGCTGCTGCTGATGGCCGGTATCCGCGAGCGTCTGAGCCTGAGCCAGATGCCCAAGTGGATGGACGGTTTCCCCGGCGCGCTGGTGACCGCGGGCCTGATGGCCGTGTCCTTCATGGGCTTCGGCGGCCTGATCAAGTAAGGGGGACGAAGAAATGGATATTTTATGGGCTGCCATTATCCTGGGCGCCATGGGCCTGATCTTCGGCCTGCTTTTGACGGGCGCCTCCAAGGTTTTCGCGGTTCCCACCAACCCCAAGCGGGATGCGGTGCGCGAAGTGCTTCCCGGCGCTAACTGCGGCGGCTGCGGCTATCCCGGCTGCGACGGCTGCGCGGATGCCATTGCCGCCGGCAAGGCGCCCGTGAACGCCTGCCCCGTGGGCGGCGCGGAGGTCGCCGGCAAGATCGCCGAAATCATGGGCGTAGCGGTCGACACTAACGCCGTGAAGAAGGTCGCTCAGGTGATCTGCCAGGGCGACATCGAGCACTGCAAGAACAAGTTCAAGTATACGGGTATTCAGGACTGTGTTGCCGCCACGCTGGTATCCGATGGCAATCGTGCCTGCAAGTATGCCTGCCTGGGCCTGGGCACCTGCGTCCGCGCCTGTCCCTTCGACGCCATCCACATTGACGAGCGCCTGAAGATCGCTGTGGTGGACCCCGAGAAGTGCCAGAGCTGCGGCAAGTGCGTGGAAGCCTGCCCCAAGCATGTGCTGGAGTTGCAACCGGTAACCCGTCCCGTGCGGCTGCTGTGCCGTGCCGCCGATGAGGGGCATCTGGTCAGCGACAACTGCCGGGTGGGCTGCATCGGCTGCGAACGTTGTGCCCTTGCCTGCAAGTTTGAAGCCATTACCATGGTGAATCACCTGCCCAAGATCGATCTGGACAAATGCCGCGGCTGCATGATGTGCGCCGAGGCCTGCCCCACCGGCGCCCTCTGGGCGGACTGGGACAATCGGAAGATCGCCGAAATCGACAAGGACGCATGCATTGGCTGCGGCATGTGCAAGCGTCAGTGTCAGTTTGAAGCCATCGTCGGCGAGGTAAAGCAACCTCACGTGGTTACCAATGCCTGCACCGGCTGCGGCAAGTGCGCTGAAAAGTGCCCCAAGAAGTGCATCACCATGAAAGTGCGCGAGCACACCCGCGATGCCAACGCCAAGGTCGGCACTACCCCCGAACAGGTGCTGGCCGCCAAGCCCGCCGCCGCTCCCCAGCGCACCCCGGAAATGGAAGCCAAAATCAAGGCCGCGCTGGAAGCCAAGGCCGCCCGTGAAGCTGCCGCCAAGGAAACCAGCAATCCCATGAAGAGCAACGAAACCACGGTACAGACCGAAAAAGCAAAGAAATAATCCATGGATGAACGGAGGGGCTTGCCGCTGAGCGGCAAGCCCCTTAGACTGCTGGAAATGTCATGCTTTTTCATACAGATGCGAGAAAAATCCAACTTCAGGCGCCTGAACTTACAAGATTTTCATAGCGTATGGGGCCGAAGGTTTCCAAAAGGCGATCGAAAAGCCCTTTGGAAACCTTCTGTGTTTGCAGGCATGCAATGCGCAACTTGCAAAATAATGAGACTACATACTTTGCCAACGGTCTGAGGGGGCTTCCGCTGAGCGGCAAGCCACCTCAAGCTGTCGACAAAAGCATGCCTCTTCCTGTGGATATAAGAAAAACGAAGCTTCATGCTCCTTAACTTGCAAAAAAATCATCACGTATGGGGCCGAAGGGGTTCAGGGGGCGATCGGAAAGCTCCCTGGTCGCGCCCCGCAGGCGCGAAATTTCCTGCATTTGCAAGCAGAGGATATGCATCTTGCCAAATGGATGAGACAAAATACTTTGTCAGCAGCCTGGGGCTTGCCGCTGAGCGGCAAGCCCTCCTTTTTTACAAACTTCCCATCGTTGACGCCCCGGATAAATTTATACGCGGCGTATGGCATTTGCTTTGGCACATGCTGAAAAGCCTCGCAAAGCGCGCCAGATGATCTGGAAACGCCTTTGCGAGGCTTTTCTTTGCCTTCTAAGGCAACGTCAGGCTTTTCCTGTACGGATCTCAAAAGGCCGGTCGTACAGGGTCTCTTTCCGCTTCACGTCGTATGCATAGCCAGGAAAGTCCTTTCGCACGGAAACGGTGTTCAGGCAGCAATAACCCAGGCGGTGATACAGCGCAATGGCCCGCTCATTCCGCGCCGCGGCTTCGATGTACATGGACGGAGAATATGTCCGCACCTGCTCCTCTGCCAGAAGAATGGCCTGGGTACCGATGCCGCGGTTTTGATACGCGGGATGGACAAAGATATCCTCCAGCCAGTCGCATGCTCCGCCGCGGCTACCCAAGTGTACAAAGCCTACATAGTCGTCTTCCGTCTGGATGAGGTAAAGGCGATGTCCCGTTTTCGTCCAGGCGGTCAGATCGTCCCGGGCTTCCTGCTCGGACTGCTGGTATTGGTTGTGCGCCAGCCAGAACCCCTGTATCAGTGCCAGCGTCTTCCCAGCAACATCCGGGGTATATTCTGTCAACTGCACCATGGTAGATTGCCTCCCATACGCTTTGCCCGCGGCAGCGCAGGCGCGGCGCCGCATCAAAATCCGCGGCCGCTGCCTCCGCCATGGACATGCCCGCCCGAAGAAGTGTGCACACCGCTTCCGCCGCCTCCGCCACCGGGGCGTCCTGTATTCTGAAGCTTGGCGCGGTGTACCACTGTGCTGCGGATATACCGTTCCTGGTCCACCTCTGCGTGGAAGCTGCTATGCTCAAACAGGTCATATCGATAGGTGCTGCCGCGGAGCTGGTACTTCCCCGCTACCAGCAGGATGATTCCCAGGGCCACGCCAGCGCCCGCCAGAACGGCTACCAGTATTTCGCCGGAGGTCAGCGTGTTATACAGTCCGGTCAGACGCTTTCCGGTGGCTTTGTCATAGCGGAAAGCTCCCTCCCGGAGTCCCTCCGCCAGGAAACGCTCCAGGCGTTCCAGCAGCTGCATGGTTGATTCTCCATAAGCGCCTGCGGCCAGCGCGTCATAGCTGCAATCGAAAAGCTCCTCCAGGCGACTGTCGGTAATGTAATCGATCATGACCCCTGTCGTGGAAATGGTAGGAACACGGTTGGTCATATCAATCAAATAGAGCAGTCCCGCATGGTCCTCCCCCACACCATAGCCGTGCTGGTCGTAGTAGTCGTCGGCAAAGTCCTGGGAAGCGCCCCTGCGAGGCTCGTAACTGGTAACAATGACCACATCCACCTGATAGCGCTGGATGATCGCCATGGCTTCCTGCTCGATCTCCGCTTCCTCGGCAGCGGTAAAAAGGTTCGCATCATCCACCACCACCGGGTTTTGCGCCAGCGCTGTGACGGGCAGCCAAAGCAGCAGCAACAGCGCCCACAGCTTTTTTACCATAATAGGGCACCTCCCAGGCAAAGGAGTCCGCAAACTGCGGCGCCTGCAAGAGCGGCCACCGCCAGCAGCTTGCCCCAATGGATGGGCAGTTTGCCACACACGTTACCCGTCTGTCCGTTCATCATGTAATAATATGCCGCGTCCTCCTGGCGGTTGCGGAAGGTCAGCACCCAGGCAGGCAACAGCAGGTAGCGAAGATTGGCTTCCGTGGTCCGGAACGTGGCAGAGCCGTGCAGGGTATCGTAATGCAGGCCCTGGGTCATGACGCGCTTGACATTCTCCTGGGCTTCCTGTTCCATATCCGTCTGCGCAGTTTCCCGGGATACATCCCGCTTGTGGGCCAGATAGCCGCTGAGCAGCGCGGTAGAAAAAGGACGCAGGGCATTGAACCGGTAAGGATGCACGCCGTCCGAAAGCTTGCGGTCGCATTTTTCCAACGCTTTGCGCATCATCTGCCGGTACTGGATTTTGCCCGAACGATGGATGTCATAGTAACGGGTAGTGATAATATCATACTTTGGCGTGCTTGCCACGGAAACCTGCGTGCCTTCCCCCTGGTAATCTCCCTCGCCGGAAAGCTCGCCCATCCAATAGGGATAAAACACCCCGGACAGTTTTTCCAGCGATCCCTGGGAAAAGAATTCCCGGCGCACAAACCATTTCTTGGAAAGATAGGTCTTGAAGCGCTCCACCGCGCCCTCCCGGTCGATGGCAAAGGGAATCATGCCATCGGGATGGAATTCGTCCGAAACCCGGTCCATCAGGGTAACGGGATTATGGCAATAGTAGCAGAAGGTCGCGGCAGTGGTATCATCCGTGACCAGTTCCGCGCCACAGGAAGCGCAATGGTATTCATGCGTATGCCCCTGCGCCGGCGCGGCCGGTTCCGCATTCCATGACGCCTCGGCCTGCTCCTGGGTAAATTCTGCTTCGCAGAAGGGGCAGACCAGCTTATCCTTTTCCGGCTCATACACCAGGTATGCGCCGCACGCAGGACATTTCAGGGTATGCGCTTGGCTCACAGGCTTTCATCCTTTCCGTTTACCGCGCTCATTCCCAGAATAACAGTTCAAAGCAGGGATATTCCTTGGACGCGCCGGTGGAATCCTCCACGGTGTAGCTGCCGGTGCAGCGTCCATACATCTTGACTTCGCTGTCCAGAATCAGCTGCGGCTCCTCCGCGGTGGTCACAATGACAATGTTGCGGTACTGCCCGCTTTTCTTGTCCATCGCCATCTGGATCACCCACTGACCATCGCTGGTCTGTTCATAGCTGACCACGTATAGGGTATATCCCATCACCCGGCCGGTATATCCGGTAAGCTTATCCGTCAGGGTAGAATAGGCCGGCTGCACCGCCTCCTCCCGCCATTGCCGCTGGCGGTCCGCTTCGGTGAGAACACGGGTCATGGTCTGCGTCATACGCCGGGATGCGTAATCCTTTTTATCAAAGGCCAGAACCAGGTTGTATTCCCCTTCCTCCGAGGTATCAATGGAAAAGGAGAAGCCGCCGGAGTTATTGGTCTTGATCTGCTTGCTGTAATCCCCCACCATGCACTGGACGGTAACGTTCTTATCCGTGGTGCCGGAAATCACCAGCTTATCACCGGTCAGCTCCGTGGGCAAGGGCGTGTCCAGATTCACAGGAATCATGTTCTTCTGGTAGGTGGTGGTATCGAATACCTTTTCAGAAACGACCGTATCGCCATTGAGAACGGTAATGGTCATCAGATAGATGCCTTCTTCCGTCAGCTCCACATCCAGGGAGAAGTCCCCGGACTTGTTGGCGGTATCCTCCACGCGGATGGGGTCGGCGGAGGACATGCGCATGACCACGCCGATAATCTGAAGGCCCGCTTGGCAGTTGCCTTCCACCGTGAAACTGCCGGTATTGGTTTCCGCCGGGGGCTCGTTGTCAAAGACCACCGCGCCTACCGCGTCCGCAGGCAGCTCATCAATCTGGGTAAATTTCCAGGTAAGCATCACATCCACCAGGGCGTTGCGATCGGCCGCTTTCAGTTCCCGCTCCGTAACCCGGAAGTCCACCGTGATGGTATACCCGTTCCGGATGGTGCGCCGGGCATAGCCCCGATAGGTGGTGCCCTGGAAGTTCTGCTTGTATGTCAGGGTCAAAAAGCGTCCGGCTTCGTCGCTGATATCCTTCCAGTCCGCAGCAGAGTAGGTAATGCCATTTTCCGAATACAGCGTTCCCTTATCGTGGCCGGTGCGGAAGTTGGTGCGCATTTGGGTGGGTTGCTGGTCCAGATCAAAATACATTTTGGATTGTTCGTCCTGGATAGCGGAGATACGCAGGCGCGCATCGCCCTTGGTATCCCAGGCCTCCAACAGGACGCCTTCCTCCGTCCACTGCGCCAGCAGTTCCTCCACCGTCGTGCCTTGGTTAGCTACCCAC
>CALVVZ010000121.1 GCA_944364075.1 uncultured Clostridia bacterium | reverse complement strand
GTACGCCGGCCTAACCATGGCCGGATGTGGGGCGCTGAGTATCGTGGGGGGGCTGGTGGGATAAGGCGCATACTCTGCACCGTGGAGTACGACGGCACCGCCTATGCCGGCTGGCAGCGCCAGCTCAACGGCCTGGCCGTGCAGCAGGTGCTGGAGGAAGCCCTTTCCCGGGCCACGGGCGCGCCGGTGACCATCACCGGCGCCAGCCGCACGGACGCGGGCGTGCATGCCCTGGGGCAGACCTTTCATTTCGACACGGAAAGCTCCATTCCCCCGGAGAAGTATCCCTTTGTGCTCAATACCATGCTTCCCCGGGACATCCGCGTGCATCAGGGGCGGCAGGTCCCGCCGGACTTTCACGCACGGTTCCTAACCTGCGGCAAACGCTACACCTACCGTATCTGCAACAGCCGCCACGGCAGCGCCCTCAGGCGCAACCTGTGCGCCCATGTGCCCCTGCCCCTGGACGCGCAAGCCATGGACCGCGCGGCGCAGGCCCTGTTGGGACGGCATGATTTTGCCGCCTTTCAGGCTTCGGGCGGCACGGCGAAAACCACCGTGCGCACCCTGACCCTGGCGCAGGTAACCCGGGCGAGAGACGACGTAACCCTTGTGGTCGAGGGCGACGCGTTCCTGTACAACATGGTGCGCATCATCGCGGGCACGCTCATGGAAATCGGCCTGGGCCGCCGGGAAGCGGACGCCTTCTCCCGGGCGCTGGAAACCGGCGACCGCCTGGCCCTGGGCGTCACGGCGCCCGCCTGCGGGCTGGAGCTGACCCGGGTGGATTACCCCGAAGCCGCCTTCCGCGATCCCGCCGCCATCCGCTGGCATCAGGAATAAATTCCGTTCTTTTCCATGCCTCCCCCTCATAAGGTGGTACAAACCTTGGAGGGGGGCTTTTTCATGAGAAAGGATAAGCGCGCGCAGGCCGGCCGGGAAGCGATTCCCCCCGACCTGGCCCAGCGCTGCCTGCGCATTGCAGCCTATATGCTGGAGCACCATGCCACCGTCCGCCAGGCAGCCAAAGCCTTCGGCCTTTCCAAATCCTCGATACACAAGGACATGCATCAGCGCCTGCCCTTGCTCCACGAAAGCCTGGGACGGCAGGTGGCGCTGCTTTTGCAGTACAACAAGGCCGTGCGCCATCTGCGGGGCGGAGCGGCTACCCGGCAGAAGTTTCTGGATGCCCGCGCGGCAGAGGAATCCGCCCCCACGGCGCGGCAGTAGTTTACTTTGCAGCCCGAACATGCTATAATGCCTATGATATACGAATTTTTTGATGAGGCAAAGGGGAAGGTTACGTGGCTGCAGTCAATGACATCGGCATCGATCTGGGCACTTCCAACGTGCTCTTCTACATGAAAGGCAAGGGCATCGTGTTGCGGGAGCCCGCGGTGGTGGCTATCGAGCGAGACAGCAAGAAAATCCTCGCCGTTGGTAGCGACGCCTACCGCATGATCGGCCGCACGCCCGGCAACGTGCTGGCCATCCGCCCCCTGCGCCAGGGTACGGTGACAGACTTTGACCTGACCAATACGCTGCTGAAATACTTCACCATGCACGTCATCGGCCGGCATCTGTTTTCCCGGCCCCGAGCGGTGATCTCCGTGCCCAGCGGCGTGAACGAGGTGGAGAAACGCTCCATCATCAGCATCATGTTCGACGCGGGCATGCGCCGCACCCAGCTATTGGACCGGCCCATCGCCGCCGCGCTGGGCGCCGGGCTTCAGTTTGAGGAAGCCTACGGCACCATGATTATCGACATGGGCGCGGGCGTTACGGATATTGCGGTGCTTTCCCTGGGCCAGGTGACGGTATCCAGCTGCGTGCCCATCGGCGGAGATTATTTCGATGACGCCATCATCCGCCACCTGCGCAAAAAATACAACCTGCTCATCGGCGAGCGCACCGCGGAGGAACTGAAAATCAACATTGGCAGCGCGGTGCCCCGACTGGAGGAAATTGCCATGGAGGTCACGGGCCGCAACCTGATTACCGGTCTGCCCAAAACCATGAAAATTTCCTCTTCCGAGATTTACGAGGCCCTCAAGGACCCCGTCAGCGAGCTCATTGAAGCCATTCAGGCGGTCATCGAGCGCACGCCGCCTCAGCTGGCCTCCGATATTTTCAACGACGGTATCGTATTCACCGGCGGCGCAGCAGCCCTTACCGGACTGTGCGAAGCCGTCTACTCCGTCATGAAGATTCCCTGCGGCGTGGCTGACGATCCACAAACCTGCGTGGTCATGGGCTGCGGCCGCGCCCTGGAGGATTACAGCGCGCTGCGGCATCTGTTGGGCAGCGGGCGGCGGCGGTAGACGCCGCGCAGACCCTCGTTCTCCTAGGCGGGAAGCGCCGCCGTTCCCGGGCCGGAGCCTGTCCCGGGCGCGGGGCGCTTTCCGCTTTTCCTTTGTCCTGGCATGAAGCATCCCCTGCGCGGCATATGCTTGTGCCAAAGGGGGGCGAGGCGAAATGTCGGATCTGGAACTGTTCGCCCGGCTGATCCAGTGCGAGGCCGGAGGCGAGGGAGACAACGGCATGCGCGCCGTAGCCAGCGTGGTGATGAACCGGGTACGCATCGACTACGGGGAATACGGCCGTTACAATACCCTGCGGGACGTGATTTATCAAACAGGGCAGTTCAACTGCGCCCGCACGGAGCTGGGCGGACAGCCCAATCTGCAAAACGTTTATAACATGAACCCCACCCAAATCCACTACGATATCGCCAATTGGGCCATTGCCGGCAACCGACTGACCAATCTGAGCCAGGCGCTATGGTTTTATAATCCTTACTCCGTCACCTGCCGGAACAATTTTCCCTCCGAAGTGGGCTACTTCGTCCTGCGGGTGGGCGATCACTGCTTTTACAACCCCGCGCCGGCCTACGCCAATACGTAAAACCCCGGCGCGATTTACACAGGAGGCAATATGGCAAGCGCGTTTACGCTGACGGATGTATCCCTGCATTACAATGAAAAGCACCTGTTGGAACATGTAAACCTCACCGTCTCCGAAGGGGAAAAAATCGGCATTGTGGGCCGCAACGGCGCGGGCAAATCCACGCTGCTGCGCCTGCTGGCAGGCGTGGAGGAGACGGACCGGGGCGAGGTTTCCCGCAAGCGCGGGCTGACCGTAGCCTATCTGCCCCAGACCCCTGCTCTGAACCCGGAAACCACCATCACCCAGGCAGCGCTGGATTATCTGCCCGCCGCCACCGCCCAGGAGCGGGAGGCTGCCGCCTATGAAGCGCAGACCATCCTCTCCCGGCTGGGCTTTACGGATTTTCACCAGCGCGTATCGGAACTGTCCGGCGGCCAGCGGATGCGCGTAGCACTGGCGGGCGTACTCTGCCGTCCCACGGAAGCGCTGCTCCTGGACGAGCCTACCAACCACATCGACCTGGAGACGGCCGCCTGGCTGGAGGAGCAGCTGCTTCGTTATCGGGGAACGCTCCTGTGCGTCACCCACGACCGCTACCTGCTTCAGCGGGTATTCGGGCGGATCTTTCATGTGGGCGGCGGCGGGGTGCAGACCTATCAGACGGATTATGCGGGCTATCTGGAGGAGCGCGCCCAGCGGGAGGAAATGGCCGCGGCCACCCTGCGCAAGCAGCGCAGCCTGTACCGCACGGAGCTGAGCTGGATTCAGCGGGGCGCGCGGGCCAGAAGCACCAAGGCCAAGGGCCGCGTGGACCGTTTCGAAACCTTGCGGGAAAATGTCCGGGAGGCCCCGCCGGAAGCAAAGCTGGAAATTCGCAGCGCCGCCAGCCGCCTGGGAAAAAAAATTCTCGCCTGTGAGCATCTGGGGTGCGACCTGGGTGGACGGACGCTCATCCGCGACTTTTCCTATACGCTTCTTCGGGATGACCGGGTGGGCATTGTAGGCGACAACGGCGCAGGAAAGACCACCCTGCTCCGCCTGCTCAGCGGCGAACTGACCCCCACCCGCGGTAGCGTGACGCTGGGAGAAACCGTGCGCCTGGGCGTATTTGCCCAGCATTGTCCTCCACTTGACCCGGACGCGCGCATCATCGACGCCATACGGGACGTGGCCGTGAAGGTGTATACCCCCGATGGGGAGATGTCCGCCTCCCAGATGGCGGAAACCTTCCTGTTCCCCTCGGGGATGCAGTATCAAAAGGTGTCCTCCCTTTCCGGTGGCGAGCAACGCAGGCTGTACCTGCTGCGGGTACTGATGGCCGCGCCCAATATTCTGCTGCTGGACGAGCCTACCAACGACCTGGACCTGGAAACCCTCAACGTGCTGGAAGACTACCTGGACGGCTTCCAGGGCGCGGTGGTGGCCGTGAGCCATGACCGGTATTTCCTGGACCGGGTCACCCGCAGGCTTTTTGCACTGGCAGGCGGAGAGCTGGTCCCCTACAACGGCGGCTGCGAGGATTACCTGGCGGATCGCGCCGCACGGGAATCCGCCCCCCGCCCGGAAAGAAAGACCGCGCCACAACCGCCCCGAAAGCACGCCGCCCCCAAACGCTTCACCTTCAAGGAGCAGCGGGACTTTGAAACCATCGAGGGCACCATCGCATCCCTGGAAGCGGAGCTGGAGCGCCTGGGCAAGGAGCTGGAGGCGAACAGCGCGGATTACGCCCAGGTCACCGAGCTGATGGCCAGGCAGGAGGAAACCCAGGCGGCCCTGGACGCCGCCATGGAGCGCTGGATGTATTTGCAGGAGCGCTATGAGGAAATCACCGCCGCCCAGAACGAAGGCAAGCGGTAATCCGCTTCCGCGGTTGTTCAGGCAGCGCCGCAGGGCGGAAAACATTTGCTCAGGATGATTGTGATTGTAGGCATTACCCAGATTCTGGACGGTTACGACAACATCAGCCTGGTGATTCCCGCCAGCGGCACCAGCTTTGAGATCGGCGCAACCGCCATCTTCAAGGGCGCCAAGCATCCCAACGCCGCCAAGCTGTGGATCGAATTTGCTCTCAGCCCCGACTGCGTCAACATCGCCAAGGAAAACGAAAGCTTCCAGTTCCTGGTAATTGATAACGCCGAACAGCCTGAAGAAGCTACCGCCTTCGGTCTGGACCCCGAGAATGTGATCGACTATGACTTTGAGGATGCCAAGGCCAATACCTCCAAGTACGTGGAAGATTACTTCAACGCCTTGGGCGCCGCGGCGGATGACCGCTTCGAGACCGAATAAGTGAACATGCTGTGACAGCGGGGAGGATGACGCAGCGTCATCCTCCTTCGCCGTCTGTGGGAGCAAAGGAGGTAGATACGCTTGCTCAAGGCGCAAAGCGCAAGGCTGGATCGCAAGAAGCTTTTTGGCGATCCGGTGATGGTATCCACCATTGTGGTGCTGCTGATCTTTTTGGCGCTGTTTATTCTACAGGCTGTCAAAAAACCCCGGGGAGGTGTCGGAGGGGCCGCAACCCCTCCGACTTTCATTCGTATCCGCCGGCTCTGCCGGCGGGGCGGGTCGTTGATTTTGCTTGCAAAATCAATTCCTTACACCTTCGGACGACCTCTGGTTGGCCGAAGGTGCTTCCTCGAAAAAGTGGTGAAAACCACTTTTTCGACACGCTGATTCTATATCCTCTGGCGATGCTGCTCATCGACAGCGTGGTATCGGAGGGGCGCCTGACGCTGGATGTGTTCAGCCGGGTGCTGGATATGGGACGCTTCCGCACGGCGTTTACCAACACGCTGGAGCTGGGATTTATCGTAGGTTTGGGCTCCACGGCGCTAGGGCTGTTGTTTGCTTATGTGGATGTATACGTGAGCATACGCTCCCGGGTAGTGCGGCAGATGTTCCGTATCGTGAGCATGCTGCCGGTAGTCTCCCCGCCCTTCGTGCTGTCCCTGAGCATGATTCTGCTGTTCGGGCGCGGCGGCATCATTACCCGCAGCCTGCTGGGGATTTACGACAGCAACATCTATGGCCTGCATGGCATCGCCATTGTGCAGATCCTGACGTTTTTCCCCGTATGCTATATGATGCTCAAGGGACTACTAAAAAACATTGACCCGTCCCTGGACGAGGCCAGCCGGGATATGGGCGCCAGCCGTTGGAAGGTGTTTACCACGGTGACGTTTCCGCTGCTGCTTCCGGGCCTGGGCAACGCGTTTCTGGTAACCTTCATTGAATCGGTGGCCGACTTTGCCAATCCCATGATGATTGACGGCAGCTTCGACACCCTGGCCACCACCATTTACCTGCAGGTCACAGGCGCATACGACAAGGCAGGCGCCAGCGCCATGGCCGTGGTGCTGCTGAGCCTTACGCTGATTCTTTTCCTGATCCAGAAATATTACCTGGAGAAGCGCACTTACGCCACCCTGACCGGCAAAGCCAGCCGAGCCCGAATGCTCATTGCCGACAAGAGCGTAACGCGACCCTTGACCATTGCCTGCTCGCTGTTTTCGGCCTTTGTGATTCTGATGTATGTGAGCATTCCCTTCGGCGCGCTGTTCAACCTGTGGGGACGGGATTATTCCCTGACCTTCAAGCACTTTGAATATATGTTCAAGTACAGCGGCTTGAAGGCCTTCCGTGATTCCTTTGTGCTGAGTCTGATCGCTTCCCCCATTACGGCGCTTCTGTCCATGGTTATCAGTTACCTGGTAGTAAAAAAGAAATTTCGTACCAAGGGTTTGATCGAATTTGCCAGCATGCTGGCCATGGCTGTGCCCGGCACGGTGCTGGGCGTGGGATATATCCGCGGCTTTGCCAACGGCGTATTCCATACCGGCTTGTTGCAGGGGCTATACGGCACGGGCGCGATTCTGGTCATTGTGTTCATTGTACGCAGCCTGCCCGTGGGCACTCGAAGCGGTATCTCCGCCCTGCGGCAGATTGACAAGTCCATTGAAGAAAGCGCCTATGACCTGGGCGCTGGCAGCGGCAAAGTGTTTACCTCCGTAACCCTGCCGCTGATCAAGGACAGCTTTCTCAGTGGACTGGTCACCACGTTTGTTCGTTCCATCACCGCCATCAGCGCCATTATTCTGCTGGTGACGCCCCAATACCTGCTCATCACCACGCAGATCAACGAGTTTGCAGAAAAGGGCAAGTATGGCGTGGCCTGCGCCTACGCGACCATTCTGATCGCCATCGTATATGCGTCCATCGTGGCCATGAACCTGGTAACCAAGTATCTGGGCACCAGCAGAAAGATAAAGGGAGGCAGCGAAGATGCCTAAGGAAAGCAAGGGCGTTCGCCTGGACCACATCTCCAAGATTTATAAAGACCCCAAAACCGGCAAGGACTTTTATGCCGTACACGACGTATCCCTGGACATTACGCCGGGCAGCTTCGTTACACTGCTTGGTCCTTCCGGCTGCGGCAAAACGACTACCCTGCGCATGGTGGCCGGCTTCGAAAGCCCGGATGAGGGAGAAATCTATCTGGGCGGAGAACCTATCAACGAGCTGACTCCCAATAAGCGCGACACCGCCATGGTGTTCCAAAGCTACGCGCTCTTTCCCCACTACAACGTTTTTGACAACGTGGCCTATGGCCTGAAGCTGCGCAAAGTGCCCAAGTCCGAAATCGAGCAGCGGGTCAAGGCCATGCTGGATCTGGTGGAAATGGGCGGCATGGAAAGCCGTATGACCAATCAGCTTTCCGGCGGCCAGCAGCAGCGCGTGGCTCTGGCGCGCGCGCTGGTGGTGGAGCCAGGCGTACTGCTCTTTGACGAGCCGCTGTCCAACCTGGACGCCAAGCTGCGCGTGACCATGCTCACAGAAATTCGCCGCATTCAGCAGAAGCTGGGCATCACCGCCATCTATGTCACCCACGATCAGTCCGAGGCCATGTCCATTTCCGATGAAATCATTATCATGAAAAAAGGCGTCATTTCTCAAATGGGCAGTCCTAAAGCCATCTACTACCATCCCGTGGATGAATTCGTGGCCGACTTTATCGGCGAAGCAAATTTCATCAAGGGAACAGTGAAAGGCATGCAGGGCAACGACTGCATCGTTACCGTGGAAGGCCGGGATGTAGCCGTGGAAACCGATATCAGCCGGCAAAATGGGGCGGCCACCACCATTGTACTGCGGCCCGAAGCCATTCAGATCGCCGCAGAGGGCTTGCTCTCCTGCACCGTGGAGCTAAGCTGCTTCATGGGCAGCTATCAAAACTATCACGTGCGCCTGGGCGATGGAACCCTCGTGAAAATCACCGACAGCTGTCCCCTCAACAAGCGCGTATTTGACGTAGGCGAACAAGCCGCTATCAGCTTCCAAAAGGACTGCGCGCACCTGTTGTAATCAGCCTATCAAGAGCGCATACGCCGGTCTGTGCGCGTGATTGGAAGGGACCGCGCCCGTTGACAGGAAGCCCCCTGCCATCCATAGCGGCACAGATCAACCGGCATGTTGACAAAGAATGTCGTCTCATTATTTTGTGAGTTGTACATTGCATGCTTGCAAGCACAGAGATTTCGCACCTTCGGGCGCAACCAAAGGGCTTTCCAATCGCCCTTTGGAAACCTTCGGTCCCATGCCATATGGAATTCTTGCAAGTTAGGAAGCCTGAAATTTCATCTTTTGCATCTATGTGAAAAAAACATGCCTTTTCAACAGTCTGAGCGCCGGGCCGCAGGTATGCAGCCCGGCGCTCACCGCGTGTTCAAAAGTGGCGCCGCCACTTTTTTGAAAAAGCAGTTTTGGCCAGCCATAGATCGTCCAAAGCTGCAAGGAATTGATTTTGCGAGCAAGATCAGCGGCCCGTCTCGCCGGCAAAGCCATGGGAAGGTTGGCCTTTTTGAAAAGGCACGTCGCTGATTCATCGGTTTTCGAACTCTCCGGCATGCTCCCGGAAAAAATCCGCGTAGACGCGCACATTTTTCAGCTCGGTCCACCGGCGCACCTCCACGGGATGGGTATCAAAATCGTAAATTTTCACCCGCTCCATGGCCAGCAAGAAGGGCGAATGGGTGGCGATCACCAGCTGACATCCCGCGTACCGCGCGGATTCCTCCAGATAGGCCGCCAGCTCCAGCTGCCTTTCGGCGCTCAGGCTGTTTTCGGGTTCGTCCAGAAGATACAGCGCGTCCTCTTCCAGACGCTGTTTGAAGTAGTACAGCGCGCTCTCTCCGTTGGACATTTCCCGCACGTTGCCGCCCAGCTGCTCCCGCACGAAGGCGGACTGGGTTTTCCGACGGGCGCTGTTGCGTTTTTTCAGCTTCTCATAATCGTCCAGGTTACGCAGCTGAAATACCGTGTGCCGCGCCTGGGTATGCTCCCGGAAAAGCTCCTCCCTTTGGCGGTCGATATCCGTGTTGATCTCCCGGAGATTGAGTATATAGTCAAATACGTCGTCGCTGGTGACCATGCGGCTGTGCGCAGGCACGTCCTCCTCAATATTGGCCCGGCAAGCGCGCACATAGGCATCCATAAAAGTGGAGCTGTTGCCCGGCGTATCCCGCAAAAGCCCCAGCTTGGCGGCCATAACGTTCAACGCCGTGGTCTTGCCCGTGCCGTTGCCCCCGTACAGGATGGTGATGGGCGAAAAATCCAGCCGTTCCAGTCCGATGCCCGACAGCACGCCCAAGGGGTACATGGTATTGTAGCAGGTGCGCTTTTCCGCCAGCCGGGCGTTCCATTCCCAATCCTCGTCGGGAAAGACAAAGCTATCCAGGTACACAGGCCATTGCCTCCTTTGTCTTGATCAGGGCTGCCTGCGCTGCGCCAGAAGATCGGCCAGGGCGGGTACGGGCTTGCCGTCCAGGGTACGCCCGGCATGGGCGCAAAGCATGGACTTCAGG
>CALVVZ010000120.1 GCA_944364075.1 uncultured Clostridia bacterium | reverse complement strand
TCATGGGGGGCATGGCAGAACGGCTTCGTCCTGGGGTCGTTTTCTAGGAGCGTACTATTTTTGCAAGCGGCCATTGCGATCCCGCAACAGCGCCGGTCCGGCCAGCGCGCTGGGGATGCTTGATCATTTCCGTGCCTTGCGGCGCAAACATTCAGTCCGCCAGGGTGCCCATGGGGTCCCAGGGCTGAAGCTCGATGGGCTCCTGCTGCGCCAGGGAAGCCAGCGCGCCCAGGTATTCCGCTTCCACCGCGGCCTGGAACACGTAGGCGTCAAACCAGCTGTCGGAGCATACATAGTAGCCCTTGTCGCCGTGGGTGTCGCCCCAGCTGTTTTCAATCTTCCAGCGGGTGGGCTTGCCCTCCTCCAGGTTGACGCCGGTAATCACCATGGCGTGGTTCATGGCCGAGAAGCCGTAGTCCAGGGCATCCTCCTTGCTGATGGTCAGGTCCAGGCCGGTGAGCAGCTCCGCGTTATAGGACTGGTCGTCCCAGATGCCCAGCTCCCGCTCACCGTACTTGCCCACGTCGCTGCCGAACCATACCACCTTGCCCGCCTGGAGCTGGGCGATGATGGCCGCCTTGAACTCGTCCATGGTCAGGTTCAGATATTTCACGGGCTTGCCGCCCACAACGTTGCCCAGCATGCGCACGGTAAAGGTCCTGTGGAAGGGCTTGTCCTTGGTGGGCGCGTGAATCACGCTGACCAGGGCGTCCAGCTGCTGCCGGGCGTACTTGCGCATGAAGCTCAGGGGCGTGTAGCCCTTCTCGATGTGGTAAACCTTGTCCTTGTCCACGTATTCGAAGTCGAAGGCCCGGGGCGGCTCGCCGTAGCAGGCGCACAGGAAGGCATAGATTTTGCCCAGCATTTCCTCCCGGGCGGCCTGAATGGCCTCCTCCCCGGCGTTTGCGGCGACCATGGCGCGCAGCTTCACCGCGCAGACCTTCAGGTTGCGGTTCAGGATGTGGTTCAGATTGCGGGTGTGCCCGGAATGATAGGTTTCGTCATAGACATCCTTGGGCACCAGGCCGTACTTTTCCACGATGTTGGCGAACATATCCCCCTGGCCGCCGTCATGGACCCCCGTTTGCATCAGGAAGGCCACGGTGCGGTCGTCGGTGGGCAGGTCCGCCGTATCCAGCACGCTCTGCAGGAAATAGTTGCAGCGCTCGAACTTGTCCCAGAAGGCCAGGTAGCTCTGGGAAAGCTCGAACTTCTCCAGGTTCAGCTCCTTGGCGATGTTCTCCCGCAGCACATTGGCAGCGGCGAAGAGCCAGCAGCGCCCGCTCTGGCTCTGAAGAGTCACCGCCATGGTGGGCACTTCCACGGAGAACTTCTGGCGCATTTTCCAGGCGGCCGTTGGAACATAGGTCACTTCGTTGATGTCCGTTTTGGACAGGGCCATGGCGGCCATATGGCGGGCGGGCACGTCCGCCGCGCGGCGCCAGGCTTCCAGCTGCTCGTTGGTAATGGACAGGGGCTTCATGAAGATTCGCATCCTTTCTGATACGCAAAGCAAATCAGGCTTTGGTTTCCGCGTACAGCTTAACCAGCTCCACCAGCATTTGGGAGATTTTCTCCAGGGCGAACACGGGCACGTATTCGAAGCGGCCGTGGCAGTTGTGGCTGCCGGTGTTCAGGTTGGGGCAGGGCAGGCCCATGAAGGAAAGGCGGGTGCCGTCGGTGCCGCCGCGGATGGGGAAGATCTCCGGCTCCACGTCCACCCGGCGCATGGCTTCCATGGCGTTTTCAATCAGGTGGAAGTGCGGCAGGATCATCTGCTCCATGTTCTGGGCGGTATCCTCCAGGGTAAGCTCCACGGTGCCCGCGCCGTATTTTTCATTCAGGTAGGCGCAGACGGCCTCCATGCGGGCCTTCTTCTGGGCGAACTTGCCGCTGTCGTGGTCGCTGATTCTGTAATCCATGGTAGCAGATTCCACGTCGCCGGTCAAGCTCATCAGGTGGAAGAAGCCTTCATAGCCCGCGGTGTGGGCCGGGGCCTGGGCGGGCGGCAGCATGTTTTGCAGTTCCACGGCCACCAGCACGGCGCTGGTCATCTTGTCCTTGGCCCGGCCGGGATGGATGCTGGTGCCGTGGACGCGGATGGTGGCCTTGGCGGAGTTGAAGTTCTGGTAGCTGAGCTTGCCCAGGTCCGCGCCGTCCACGGTGTAGGCAAACTGCGCCCCAAAGCCAGGAATGTCGAACTTGGTGGGGCTCAGGCCGATTTCCTCGTCCGGGGTGAAGGCGATTTTCACCGTGCCGTGGGGCTGCTCGGGATGCTCCACGAAATACTGCGCCATGGTCATGATCTCGGCGATGCCGGACTTGTCGTCGGAGCCCAGCAGGGTGCTGCCGTCGGTGACCACCAGGGTCTTGCCCAGGTAGCGCTTCAGCTCGGGGTTGGTCTCCAGCTTCAGGGCGTAGCCGTTGCCCAGCTCGATATCCCCGCCCTGGTACGTCACCAGGCGCGGGTGAATATCCGCCCCCGACAGGGCCGGAGAGGTATCCAGGTGGGAGATAAAGCCGATGACCGGCGCGTCCGGGCGGTTGCCGGGGAGCGTGGCGTATACGTAGCAGTTTTCATTGACGCTGGCTTCCAGCCCCATTTCCTGCAATTCCTTTACCAGCAGGCGGGCCAGGTCGAACTGCCCCGGCGTACTGGGAATCTGCGGCTGCCCGGCCGCGGACTGCGTGTTGATGCGGACATAGCGCAGGAAGCGCTCCAGGATGTTTTCCATAGGTGTACCTCTCTGAAAAATTATAGCAAAAATTCAAGTTTTAACCGCAGCCATCATACCACAGCCGCGGGCCGGGACGCAAGGGCGAAAGCAGCGCGCCGCGGCCGGACGCATAGCCCAAAAGCGAAGGAATTTCGTAAAAAACAAAGGGATTGCGCCCGCAAAAGCCCCGGCAGAGCGTATGCAGGGATGTATGTTTTTTCGCTGTTCTTTGCGCTGCACTGTATTGACTTGTTAAAGTGTTTGACATAATATTGTTCTCATCTCCAGCAGACGGAGCATACAGGATACAGATGCTGGAGGGTTTCATACCGGACAAAAAAAGGAGGAAAACCACACATGAAGAAGCTGGTATCTCTTCTGCTGGCCGCGGCGTTGCTGCTGAGCATGGCGAGCTTCGCCTCCGCCGAGGGTAAGGTGCTTCGCTTTGCCACCAGCACCGAGCCCACGTCCCTGGACCCCCAGCTGGGCAACGGCGTTTGGATTACCAACGTGACCGGCGCCATTTTCGAGAGCCTGCTGCGCCGCTACAATGGCGAGATCCTGCCCGGCGTCGCGGAAACGTATGAAGTATCCGAGGACGGCACCGTGTATACCTTCCACCTGCGTGAGAGCAGCTGGACCGACGGCACCCCCATCACCGCGCAGACCTTTGTGGATTCCTGGAATCTGCTGATCGAACGCGCCACGCCCATGAGCCAGTTCACCGACTATTTCACCATCACCGATGAAGAGGGCAAGAACGTGGCCAACGCCGTGGCCCTGGACGACTACACCCTCCAGTGTACGCTGAACTACAACGTGCCCTTCATGGCCGAGCTGTTCGCCAACTCCGCCCTGGGCCCGGTGCGCGTGGACCTGTACGAGCAGTACGGCGACGCCTACTACCAGTCCGTGCCCCAGGCCATGAACGGCCCCTTCATCCTCAAGACCTGGTATGCCAACGACCAGATGGTCCTGGTGCCCAACGAGCAGTACTGGAACGCGGAGAAGGTCAACTTCGACGAAGTATACATCTATACCGTGTCCGACACCACCACCCAGGCCAACATGTACGAGTCCGGCGAGCTGGACCTGCTGACCGTGCCCAACACCATGTACGCCGACTTCGAGGACCAGGGCATGATGTGGTACGAGGACGGCAGCACCTACTTCCTGCAGTTCACCACCGACGGCAGCACCGATGAAACGGCGCCCTACCTGGCCAACCGCGACTTTATCGAGGCCCTGAGCTACTGCATCGACCGCGAGGACTTCGTGGGCTCCATCTACGGCACCGCCTACACGCCCTCCGCGGAGTTTATCCCTGATTCTGCTACCGGCTATAACGGCACCACCAAGGGCGAAAGCGGTGTGACCGTGGAAACTCCCTTTGCCATCAAGGCGGACTTTGACAAGGCCGAGGAAAAGCTGAACAGCGCGCTGACCGCCCTGGGCGCCACCCTGGAGACCATGCCCGAGTTCACCCTGGTGGTCAATGACAAAGCCGCCACTCAGACCGCCGCCCAGTACCTGCAGGACGTGTGCAGCCTGGTAGGCATCACCCTGCGCATCGACACCATCCCCAGCACCACCTACTGGAGCACCCTGCGTGCCGGTTATCGCTATGACTTCGCCCTGTGCGGTTCCGGCCCCGACGTGAGCGACGCCTCCACCTTCCTGGATGTGTACGATGGCGAAGGCAAGTATGCCGACACCTTCATGCGCTGGCACAGCGATGAGTACGCCGAAATGCTGGCGGCTTCCTGGAACACCACCAGCGTTGAAGAGCGTACGGAATACCTGGTAAAGATGGAGAACTACCTGCTGTCCAATGGTCCCCTGATCCCCCTGTATCATACCCGTGCGGCCTGGATGCTCCGTGAGAACTTCACCAACATCAACCGCAACATGACCGGCGCCGACCTGGACTACGTGTTCGGCGACGTGCAGCAGTAAGGAAAGCGCACTTTCCGCTGGATACAGGAGAACGTCCTTTCCGGGCGTTCTCCCGTATCTTTTCATCGCCACGGCCGGGCACAGCGCCTGGCCAGGCGCCCCTATGGCGGGCCATCGTTTCCGCCCCGTAAACACTCTACAGCCTGATTCTTGACTTATCACGAAGGAGGGTCCCCTTATGCGCGAGGTTGCTTCGCTGAAAACGCAGGCGCAGCTGTTTGACCAGGTGCTCGAACAACGCCTGGATGCGCTTCTGCCCCAGCTGATGAAGCGGGAAAAGACAAGCATGTGGATCGTGATGAACCGCGAGTACAATGAAGATCCCGTCTATCTGTCCCTGGTGCCCCGTATGTGCCGCAACGCCCGCCGCCTGTCCACCCTGGTGTTTTACCTGGACGGGGACAAGGTGCAGCGCTACTGCATCGGCAACGACCGGGACTTTGACGGCATGTACACCGTGGTGCCGTGGGACCCCATGACCCAGGACCGCTTCGAGATTCTCCGGGAGACCATCGAGCGGCTGAACCCCGAGAACATCGCCCTGGACTACAGCCTGACCAACCAGTTCGCCGACGGGCTGACCAAGGCGCTCTACGACGAGTTCGCCCGGCATATGTCCCCGGAGATCATGGCCAAGGTGTTCTCCGGCGAACGCATCGTCACCGCCTGGCTGGAAACCCGCAACCGCAACGAGCTGGCCCGCTACCGCGCGGTAAACGAGCTGGCCAAGTCCATCATCGAGGACGCTTTCTCCCGCAAGGTCATCACCCCCGGGGTGACCACCACCACCGACGTGGAATGGTTCCTGATGGAGGAGGTCAGCAAGCTGGGACTGGTGTGCTGGTTTACGCCCACCATTGACGTGCAGCGCCGGGGCTGCCCCGGCGGCCGTATCTCCGACGAGATCATCCTGCCCGGGGACGTGATCCATTGCGATTTTGGCATTCAGTACATGGGATTGTCCACGGACACCCAGCGCATCGCCTACGTGCCCCGGGAGGGCGAGACGGAGATTCCCCCTTACCTGCAAAAGGCCTATGACACCACCCTGCGCTTTATGGACATCGTGGCCGATCAGTGCGTGGAAGGCCGCACCGGCAACGAGATCCTCCTGGGTTCCATGGAGCAGGCGCAGAAGGAAGGCATCAAGGCGCACCTGTACACGCATCCCATCGGCGTACACGGTCACGCGGCGGGCCCCACCATCGGGCTGTATTACCGCCCCGGCTGCCCGGTGCCCGGCACGGGCGATTACCCCCTCTACCGCAACACCTGCTATGCGCTGGAGCTGAACACCAAGGTGTGCATCCCCGAGTGGGACGGCGAGGAGCTATGGGTCATGCGGGAGGAAACCGTGGCCTTCACCAAGGATCATCAGCTGGATTACCTGATGACCGAACCGCGCACTTTCAAAATGGTGAAGTAATTCCGTTGGGCCGGTCCTTCCATGCGGGAGACCGGCCCATCGCGTAGCAGCACCTGACTTAGCCGCGCCCGCGGCCCCACGGAGGACGACATGTTTAAGTACATCTGCAAGCGACTGCTCATCAGCGTCATCACGCTGCTCGTTCTGTGCGCGGTCGTGTTCTTTGCCATCAAGTTCATCCCAGGCGATCCCTTCTCCGGCCCCGAGTATACCGACGCCATGCGTCAGAAGATGCTGGAGCTCTACGGCCTGGACAAGCCCGTGCTGCAGCAGTTCTTCACCTATATGGGCAACCTGCTCAGCGGCAACTTCGGCATTTCCATTTATTATACGGGCAAACCCGTGGTGGACATCATCGCCACCGCTTTCCCCCAGTCCCTGGACCTGGGTATCCGCGCGCTGCTGTTCGCGCTGATCGCGGGCATCGGCTTGGGCGTGCTGGCGGCGCTGCACCGGGGCAAGGCGCTGGACTACATGTCCATCGTGATCTCCATTATCGGCATTTCCATCCCCAGCTTTGTGGTAGCCAGCATGCTGCAGTATATCTTTGCGGTAGTGCTGGGCTGGCTGCCCGTGGCGCGCTACACCTCCTTCGCCCATACCATCATGCCCACGGTGGCCCTGGCGCTGCCCACCATCGCGCGCTTTGCGCGGCTCATGCGTACCAGCATGCTGGAGGTCATCGACAGCGACTACGTCAAAACCGCCCGCAGCAAGGGCCTGAAAAAGCGCCAGATCCTTCTAAGCCATCAGGTGCGCAACTCCCTGCTGCCTCTGGTGACGGTGCTGGGCCCCACCACGGCGTCCCTGCTCACCGGCTCCTTCGTGGTAGAGAGCATCTTCGCCGTGCCCGGACTGGGCAAATTCTTCGTGGACTCCATCAACACCCAGGACTATTCCCTCATCATGGGCCTGACCATTTTCTACGGCGCCTTCCTGGTGATCATGAACTTCATTGTTGACCTGATTTATGGCATCGTGGATCCGCGAATCCGCATTGGAGGTACAAAAGGATGATTGACGCGCAGGACCGGAAATATCTCTACGAACCGGTGGAGCTGGACGAAGGCATCGCGGAACGCATGGACAAACCCCAGCTCTCCTATTGGAAGGACGTGGCCTCCCGCTTTTTCAAAAACAAGGCCGCCATGGTCAGCACCATTCTGCTGCTGATCGTCGTCATCATGGCCATTGTGGGACCCATGATGGTAGAATACGACTACCGGACCACGGACACCAAGCTGGCGGCGAAAATGCGCATTACCGGCGGTTCCATGGGACCCAGCGAGGAACACTGGTTTGGCATTGATACCCTGGGCCGCGACCTGTGGGCCCGGGTATGGATGGGCACCCGCTACTCTCTGCTCATCGGCTTTGTCGCCGCCATTGTGCAAGCCCTCATCGGCATTATCATGGGCTGTATCGCGGGCTTTTTCGGCGGATGGGTGGATATGCTCATCATGCGCGCCATCGACATTCTCAACGCCATTCCCTACCTGATCTACGTCATTATTATCATGATGGTGTTTGGCTCAGGCCTGTTGCCCATCCTGCTGGCCCTGGCGCTCACCGGCTGGTTGGGCATGGCGCGGCTGGTACGCGGCCAAATCCTCATGCTCAAAAATGAGGACTACATCCTCGCCGCCCGTAACCTGAACACCAGCCCCTGGGTGATCATGCTCAAGCACCTGATCCCCAACTGCATGGGCATTATCATCGTATCCCTGTCCATGGCCATTCCCGGCGCTATTTTCTCCGAGGCCTACCTGAGCTTCCTGGGCATCGGCCTGCCCGCGCCCATGACCAGCCTGGGCCAGCTGATTTCCACGGGCATTACGGAAATGCGCAACTATCCCCATCAGCTCATTATCCCCTCGGCGGTCATCAGCATCCTGATGCTGACCCTGCAGCTCATCGGCGATGGCCTGCGCGACGCCCTGGACCCCAAGCTTCGCAAGTAACGTACCGGTTTGTCCGGCAGCAGGAGGAAATAACATGGACGAGATCCTCAAGGTGGATGACCTATCCATCAGTTTTCAGACCTATAACGGCGAGGTGCAGGCCGTCCGTCACGCCAGCTTTTCCCTCAAGCGCAAGGAAGTGCTGGCCATCGTGGGCGAGAGCGGCAGCGGCAAGAGCGTCATGATGCAGTCCATCCTGAAGCTGACCCCCTGCATCCGCAAGTCCGGCAGCATCTGGTTTGACGGCGAGGACATCACCGAGTTTGACGACCAGCAGATGCAGAAGATTCGCGGCAGCAAGATCGGCATCATTTTTCAGGACGCCATGACCAGCCTGAACCCCACCATGCGCATCGGCCGGCAGATTTCCGAGTCCCTGCGCCGCCATCAGAACATGACGGCGGAACAGGCCCGCAAGCGCGCCCTGGAGCTGCTCACCCAGGTGGGCATCAACCACCCCGAGCAGCGCTACCGCCAGTACATCCATAACCTTTCCGGCGGCATGCGCCAGCGCGTCATGATCGCCATTGCCCTGGCCTGCAAGCCCAAGGTGCTCATCGCCGACGAGCCCACCACGGCCCTGGACGTGACCATCCAGGCACAGATCATGAGCCTGCTGGGCCGCCTCAAGGAGGAGCTGGACTGCTCCATCGTGCTCATTACCCATGACCTGGGTGTGGTGGCGGCCTATGCCGACCGCATCGTGGTCATGTACGCGGGCCAGCCTGTGGAGGTAGGCGCCAGCCGGGACATCTTCTATCATCCCCAGCACCCCTATACCCGCGGCCTGCTGGCGTCCATCCCCCGCCTGGACGCCGACGGCGCCCAGGAGCTGACCTCCATTGCCGGCACGCCCCCGGATGCCCTCAACCCGCTGCCCGGCTGCGCCTTTTACCCCCGGTGCAAATATGCCATGCGCATTTGCCAGGACGAGGCGGCCCCGAACAAGAACTTTTCCGAAAGCCATTGCGCCGCCTGCCACATCCATGACGCGGGCGCGGCGGAGACGCGCGTCAAGCTGGGATGGAGGGAAACGCTGTGAGTACGCCTTTGTTTGAAATCAAGCATGTGAACAAGTTCTTCCACGTGGGCCGCAAGCGCACCCTGCAGGCGGTCCGGGACGTGTCCCTGACCATCTACGAGGGGGAGACCGTGGGCCTGGTGGGAGAGAGCGGTTGCGGGAAAACCACCCTGGGCCGCACCATCAAGAAGCTCTACACCCCCACCAGCGGCCAGATCCTCTACAAGGGCAAGGACATTTTTGCCCAGAGCAAGGAGGAGAACGCTGCCTTCCACCGGGAAGTGCAGATGATCTTCCAGGACCCCTATTCCTCCCTGGACCCCCGCATGACCGTGCGGGAAATCGTCCGCGAGGGCATGGACAACTACAACATCCTCAAGCCCGGCCAGGAGCGGGACGAGCGGGTCATTGAGCTGTTGCACATGGTGGGCCTGAACCGGGAGCACGCGGACCGCTTCCCCCACGAATTTTCCGGCGGCCAGCGCCAGCGCATCGGCATCGCCCGGGCCCTGGCGGTCAGCCCCAAGGTCATCGTCTGCGACGAGCCCACCAGCGCCCTGGACGTTTCCATCCAGGCCCAGGTGGTCAACCTGCTCAAGCAGCTGCAAAAGCAGCTGGGACTGACGCTGATCTTCATCTCCCACAACCTGTCCCTGGTCAAGTACATCTCCGACCGCA
>CALVVZ010000119.1 GCA_944364075.1 uncultured Clostridia bacterium | reverse complement strand
ATAGCCGCAGTATTCACACACTCCTGGGTTGTTGCAAGCAGCATAATGTGCGTCCGGGCCAAATATAGTTTGTTCACAAGCTGCGCATACCTGCCAATGTTCTGTTTCGTTATGTTCCCATTCTAGATTGACGGAATGGTTGACCAACTCAATAGTCCCCGTGTAGCCACAAAACCAGCAGACCGTAGGATTATCGCAAGTAGCATAATGTGCGTCCGGGCCAAATATAGTTTGTTCACAAGCTGCGCATACCCGCCAATGCTCAGTTTCGGTATGCTCCCAATTTATATCGCCGACATGGCCTGTTTCCATTTCGCCTTCGTATCCGCACTTGCAGCACACGCCAGGCGCATTACAATCCTGCAGGTGCGCTTCCTCTGTTTCCAGGTAACCACATTTGGAGCAGACCAGCTGGCAAAGCTCGCCATTGCTCTTCCAAATCATGTCGTGCTCGCACAGATCCGTGGAAGTGCTGGAACCAAACGCGCCCACCGGGCAAAACAGGTTCAGCAGAAGCACCATACAACACAACAACGATAGCCTTTTCAAATTCCTTTTCCTCCCTCTATTCAATTGCCATTGCATACGGAACCATTCCGGCAAAAAGAAAAGTAGCGGTACCGCTTATCCGTGGCCCTGCCATCACCAACCTTTCCATTTTTTGATATAATACAGTGTAGCATGCGTTTTTGCCTGTAACAAATATTTTACCGAACTCATGTTTTTTTTACCTTATTCTGTAAAGCGGAAGAAATCTGAAGACCGCCAAGCAGAATGGCCGGAAGAAACATGGGTGCGCGTTGCTTCAAGGGCGGACGCCCATTTTTTCCTTTTCGATCCACGGATGATTTAGATCTGGGCTAGAAAAAAGCTCCCCGCATCCTGTACAGGATGTGGGGAGCCCGATGTTGCAAGTATGCTTTACCGCCGCCGGTGATCAATCATCTTGGATACTTTGGTGCCCAGGAACTGAAACAGCACCACCAATATCACCAGGCAGATGGAAGCGGCATACATCATGGTGTATTCCCGCCGGTTCAAACCGTAGGCAATGGCATATTTGCCCAGACCGTCGCCGCCGGCGGCGCCGGCCATGGCCGTATAGGCCAGGATGGTGGTAATACAGATGGCGAAGCCGTTGACCAGGGAAGGCATGGCTTCGGGCAAAAGCACCTTGCGGATAATTTGGAAGGTGCTGGAGCCCATGGACTGGGCAGCCTCAATGACGCCGCCGTCCACTTCCAGCAAAGACCCTTCCACCATGCGCGCTACATAGGGGAAGGCGCTGACCGTCAGCGGGAAGATAATCGGCACCGTGCCGATGGCGCTGCCCATGACCGCCCGGGTGACCGGGAAAAGCATTACCAAAAGAATAATGAAGGGAATGGAGCGCAGCAGGTTTACCACAAAGCCCAGGGTCATGTTGAAGGTGGGATGCGGAAGAATATGGTCTTTGCGGGTAATGACCAACAGCACCCCCAGGGGTATCCCCAGCACATAGGCTAGGAGCGTGGAGGGAATGGTCATCAGCAGCGTATCCTGCGTCCCCTGCCACAAAAGGGGCCAGATCTTGTCCCAGGTCATGGGTGCACCTCCTCCACCGCCACGCCCTGCTGGCGCAGGAAATCCATGGCGGTTTTACGAATCACGGGATCTTCGGGAAGTTCGATAATCATCTGACCATACTGCTTGCCGTTAAGGCTGCGCACGTTAGCGGAGAGAATGCTTACCGGCAGGCCCAGCTTGAGAATCAGATTGGCCACCACCGGTTCGGGAATCTGCTCGCCGTCAAACACCAGGCGTACCGGCGGCGTGCCGGACTCCAGGCGCACCTCTTCGCTTTCAGGCGCCACAATGCCGAACAAACGGCGTCCCGCCGCGGACTTGGTATGGGTGAATACCTCGTCCACACTGCCTTCCTCTGCAATGACACCGCCGTCCAGGATCGCCACATGGGTGCAGATTTGACGGATAACCGCCATCTCATGGGTGATGACCACAATGGTGATCCCCAGCTCCCGATTGATTTCCTGCAACAGCTTGAGGATGGACTGGGTGGTCATGGGGTCCAGGGCAGAGGTCGCCTCGTCGCACAAAAGCACCTCGGGGTCGGAAGCCAGGGCGCGGGCAATGGCTACGCGCTGCCGCTGTCCGCCGGAAAGCTGAATGGGATAGACCTTCGCCTTGTCCTCCAGCCCTACGATTTTCAATAGTTCCTTGACCCGGGCGCTGATCTTGGCCCGGGGCACCCCGGCAATCTCCATGGGATAGCGGATGTTTTTTTCCACGGTCTGCTGCATGAGCAGATTGAACTGCTGGAAGATCATGCTTACCTTGCGCCGCATGCTCCGCAGCTGCCGCTTGTTCATTTCCAGCACATTTTGCCCGTCAATGAGAATGCGGCCCTCCGTGGGGCTGTCCAGACGGTTGATGCAGCGGATCAACGTGCTCTTGCCCGCGCCGGACAGTCCGATAATGCCGTATATCTCGCCCCGGCGTATTTTCAAGTTAATGTCGTTGAGCGCGACCACTTCTCCACCCTGTACCGGGTAGACCTTACGCACATCCTGCAACTCAATGAGGAAAGGCGAAGGGTTTTCCTTTGTTACGCCTTCCACCGACCTCACCTTCCTTTTCTTCCTTATTTTAGGCGGTTCAGTTCATGATACACTACCCGCAGAAGGCTGTCAAGGGAACACCGGAGAGCTTTCGGGGCATAACACCGGAGAGCTTTCGGGGCATAAAATGCGCTGGGCGCGTCCCAGAATAGAAAATCCTCCGATAGCCACGTGCGGCGTCCGTGCAAATTCCCATAGAAAAAGGCCGGTGAGACTGGGGAGGCATGGCCGGGGCGCTTGCTTGCGCGCTATACACGCGCAGAAAGAGCCGGGGACCAGCTTTTCTTTCATAACCTTTCAAACCTTTGAACGACGGATGAGCCGGCTGCCTGATTAAAGAAGCAACCGCTGCTTTGCACGCATTTGACGGAGTCTGCCGTTCCCTGCTATACTAGTTAATAATATGCGCTATGTTAAGGAGAATTTGACTGTGCTATGGTCTATTTTGACGGGTCTTTGCCTGATGGCGCTGGGCGTTTTTGATGTTCCTGAAACCGGATCTCATCTGGAGCCTGACGGAAAAATGGAACTCCTACCGGGCGGATGAACCCTCCGACTTGTACCGTACCCTAACCAAGCTTGGCGGAGCGCTGTTCGTGCTCTGCGGATTGATGATGGCAGCGCTGCCCTTGCTGCTGGAGTAAGGCGAGCGCCGCTTTCGCCGGGAAGGGTTGTTCTTTTTGTGTATGCGGCTTGCCTTCCTTTGAGGGGTTGGGTACAATGGACACAAAGTATTACGGCAAAGGAGCTGGTATCCCATGGAGAAAATCCAGATGACGACCCCCTTGGTGGAAATGGACGGGGACGAGATGACCCGTATCCTGTGGGCGGACATCAAGGATATGCTTATCAAGCCTTATGTGGATCTTAAAACGGAATATTATGACCTGGGACTGCCCAACCGGGACGCCACCGGGGACCAGGTGACCATCGACAGCGCCAAGGCGGCCATGCGCCTGGGCGTGGCGGTGAAGTGCGCCACCATCACCCCCAACGCCCAGCGCGTGGAGGAGTACCATCTGCATCAGATGTGGAAAAGCCCCAACGGCACCATACGCGCCATGATGGACGGCACGGTGTTCCGCGCGCCCATCCTGGTCAAGGGCGTTTCTCCTACCGTGCGCACCTGGGAGAAGCCTATCACCATTGCCCGCCACGCCTACGGGGATGTGTACCGCAACAGCGAGCTGCGCATTCCCGGCCCGGGCAAGGCGGAGCTGGTGTTCACCGGGGAGGACGGGCAGGAGATCCGCCAGACCATCTTTGAGTTCAAGGGCCCGGGCATTCTCCAGGGCATACACAACCTGGACGCTTCCATCGCCGCTTTTGCCCGCTCCTGCTTCCAGTACGCCCTGGACGTGCGGCAGGACCTGTGGTTCTCCACCAAGGACACCATTTCCAAGGCCTACGATCACCGCTTCAAGGACATCTTCCAGGAAATCTATGACGGGGAATACAAGGCGCGGTTTGAGGCGGCGGGCATTACCTATTTCTACACCCTCATCGACGACGCGGTGGCGCGGGTGGTGCGCAGCAAGGGCGGCTTCATCTGGGCCTGCAAGAACTACGACGGCGACGTGATGAGCGACATGGTGGCCACGGCCTTTGGTTCCCTGGCCATGATGACCAGCGTGCTGGTCTCCCCCGACGGCAAGTATGAATACGAGGCTGCCCACGGCACCGTTACCCGGCACTATTACCGCCACCTGAAGGGGGAGGAAACCTCCACTAACCCGGTGGCGACCATCTTTGCCTGGAGCGGCGCGCTGCGCAAGCGGGGCGAGCTGGACGGCTTGGCCGACTTGTGCGCCTTTGCCGACCGGCTGGAAAAGGCTACCCTGGACACCATCGAGAGCGGTATCATGACCAAGGACCTGGCCGCCCTTTACGAGGGGGAAGCCCATCCCGTGAACAGCAAGGCGTTCCTGAACGCTATTGCGGAGCGGATGTAATCCGCGCGTACCCCAGCATACCTTGGAGGCTATGATACAATTGAAGAAATTCTTTGCGCTGCTGGCGCTTCTGCTGCTGCCCCTGGCCGCCTTGGCGGCTTCCAACACCCGCACCCGCTGGACCGACGTGCCCGAGCTGCTGCGCCCCGGCAAGTCCGAGCGGCTGGTTTTCGACTGTCCGGTGGAGACGGAGGCCACCATTACCGTGCTGGACGCTTCCGGCGAGGTGGTCGTCACCCTGTGGGAAAATGAAATGACCGTCGAGGGAGAAAATGTGCTGTACTGGGACGGACAGGTGGACGGCGCGGACGTGCCTGCGGGCGATTACGTCCTCCATATTGCTCTGAGCGGCAAGGAAACCCAGACGGAGCTGGCCATCGGCGAGCATGCCCCGGAGCTGGAGGCCGACGGGGACGCCCTGCTGGGCGAGGGGTGGTATCTGTGGATCAACTGCTCCATGGCCGGGGAGGTCACCGTCACCCTGGACGATACGGAAATTCTCCGCCAGACCGTGGAAGCGGGCGAAACGGAAATCGCCTGGGACGGCGTCGTGAACGGCGTCCCCTTGTCCGCGGGCCTGTACGACCTGGAGGTTCGCCTCTGGGACGCCACGGGCTTTTCTTCCACCCCCACCTCCCTGAACGTGGAGGTGGCGGCGTCCGGCCCCGCCCTGATGCGGGACGCCTACGACCTGCTCCCCAGCGATGTCAGCTGTGACCACGATGTATGCTACTGGAAGCTGAACCGGGGCGAGATGGACGTGGCGTCCATCTGGCAGGTGCTTACCCAGAGCGTCGTGGTGCTCTCGGGCAGTGAGCGCCAGCAGGCCAAGGTGTATGAAAGCCCCGATGCGAACAGCGCGGCCATTGCCGAGGTGACCTACGAAAGCCAGGCGGTGCATGTGCTGGAGCAGGGCGCAGAGTGGACGAAGATCGAGGGATACTCCTCTTCGGTGGAAGGCTCCTCCGTGGCCAACTACGCGGGGCACTTTGTGGGTTATGTGCCCACCGCCCTGCTCAAGGAAAAGGAAGTCAACCAGCACCTGGGCGTAGTGATTGACAAGTTGCAGCAGCGGTTGTTCGTGTTCCAGGACGGGCGGTTACTGTCCACGCTGCTGTGCTCCACAGGCTTCCCCTCGGAGGAAGCGCCCTGGAACGAGACCCCCGCGGGGGAATTCCTGGTCATCAGCCGCACGGGAGGCTTCTGGTCGGGGGAGTTGTACTGCGACATGGGCCTGCGCATCAACGACGGCATTCTGCTTCACGAGGTACCCTGCCTCATTAACCCCGAGGACGAATCCCGAGACTATTCCCGGTGCGAGCGGTACCTGGGGGAAAAGGCCAGCCACGGCTGCATCCGCATCCAGCGCAAGCAGACCCCCGAGGGCGTGAACATGCAATGGCTCTGGGACAACCTGAAGGTGGGCTGCAAGGTAATCATCTGGGATGAGATTGGCCGGGAGCTTACCTTCCCCGAGGATGCGGTGACCCTGTACTATAATCCCGACAACGGGCGGCAGTATCATTCCAGCCCCACCTGCCTGGCCGTCAAGAGCGAATACTGGCCCCTCTCGCCCTTCACCTGGGGCGAACTGGAGGACGAACCCTACGCCTCCCTGGAGCCTTGTCCCGCCTGTGCGCCCCAGCCAAGGCTGGAGAAGATCCTGGAAATGAACGAAAAGAACACCCGCACCGAGGAACGCGGCTGGTAAAGCAGGCGTTTCTCCCACAAGCGGTCACGCTTCTCGCAGAGAGAAAAGCGTGACCGCTTCAGACTGTCAAAGAACCTCAGGAAAGTGTCGGAGGGGCCGCAGTCCCTCCGACTTTCATTCGTATCCGACGGCTTTGCCGCCGGACGGTTGGCTTTTCTTTGGAAAAGCCAAGTCGCTTCGCGACCACTGTCTTCATATATGAAAACAGCGCCTTGCTGGGCCGTTGATTTTGCTTGCAAAAACCATTCCTTACACCTTCGGACGACCTCTGGTTGGCCGAAGGTGCTTCCTCAAAAAAGTGGCGACGCCACTTTTTGGACACGCTGTGGACACGCTGAAGCGTGATCGCTTTTTTTCGAAAATTCTTTGCAAGGGAACCTCCGCCCTTGCAAAAACATCTTATGGGTGTAAATCGATTTACCGACGCCATGGGAGGAGCCTATGACCCACGAAGTCTTTGCACAACAAATCGTCGCCATGCAGGGGACGCTGTACCGGGTATCCAGCAGCATACTCCCCCAACTGTGCGACCGGGAGGACGCGGTGCAGGCCTGCATTGAAAAAGCCTGGAGAAAGCGGGCTGACCTACGGGATGACGCCAAACTGCAAAGCTGGGTAGTGCGGATACTGATTCATGAATGCTATCAGATGCTGCGCCGCCGAAAGCGGGAGACGCCCATGGAGGCTGTGCCGGAAATGCCTGCCCCGCCCGGCTCCAACGCAAGCCTCTACCGTTTTTTCAGCGGTTTGCCGGACAAGCTTCGCCTGCCCATGGTGCTGTATTACCTGGAGGGGTATTCCATTGCGGAAATCGGCGGGATACTCCGCCTGCCCCAGGGCACGGTGAAATCCCGCTTGGCCCGGGGACGTGAGAAAATGAAAAAAGATCGAGCATTTGAGGAGGTGGAGGGCCTATGAAGCGCCTGGAAGACATCCCTTTCAAGTCAACCTACGGCGACGTGCCCCAGAGCTTTGAGCGCCGGGTGCAGTATGCCCTCCGCAGGACGAAGGAGGAAGAACACATGCGTAGATTTACCCTGCGGACCTTGTTGCTGGCCGTGCTGCTGGCCTGTCTGCTGGCGGCAGTGGCCTATGCGGCCCTGAGTTCCCAGACTTCGGAGCTTTTCGGCAAATACTGGGGAAAAGAATACCAGGAGGCAGCCGAGCGCGGCAGCCTTGCCCCAGGCACCTATGCAATGCGCCTGGGCGACGTATGCTATACCGTCAGCGATGTCACCGTCACCGGCATTACGCTGCTGGAGGAGCGTACGGAAATCCACGACGACCTGTGCAGCTCCATCCTGTTCAGCGGCACGGTAGCCCCGGCACAGGAGGTTCCGCTGGTACTGGCCACCCAGGATTCCCTGGCCAGCGATCCCTGGAATTACATGTATCAGCTTCACGGCGGGCCGGATACCATTCCGGCGGACGCAGTTTCCATTGCGGACAAGGCGGAGGAAACCGGCGCCGGCATCATGCAGGTAACCATCATTGCCAATGGGATACTGGACGGGCAAGGGGCGTTGCTGCCCTGCACTGTGGGTTTTGAATATGACTTCCAGGAGGACGGCACCCTGGTCTACACCATGGAGATTGACTTGGAAGAGCCTATCGCCCGGGAAGAGATGACCAGCTATACCCTGAGCGTATACCTTGCAAATCAAGCCATGGAAGTGGCTTCCAACGGCGTGAACCTTGAGCCCGTAGGCGACCGCCTGTCCCAGGACTGGACGGTGGAGATCCAGGCGAACAACAGCGACGCCTGACCGCTGACGTTTTGCATAAAGAAAAGTCCCGCATCCTTTCGGACGCGGGACTTTTCTCACGCGGAGAAGCCGGGATTTGAACCCGGGCTGCGGTTACCCACACTACTCCCTTAGCAGGGGAGCCCCTTCGGCCACTTGGGTACTTCTCCATGTCAAGCAAGTATGTAGTTGGCGGAGAGAGAGGGATTCGAACCCCCGGTGTCTTGCGACATCACTGGTTTTCAAGACCAGCGCCTTCAACCGCTCGGCCATCTCTCCTCACCTTGAACCAGCGGAGATTATTATAGCATGGGAATGCGTCCCCGTCAAGCAATTTTTTCCGGGAAGTTTTGCCGTAAGTGTAAGCGTATCAAATAGGAGTTACCTCTCGCAGAAAGAATACCGGGAGACGCTTGTCAACCCATGCCGGAAATGATATACTGATGCGGTAGCAGAGGACGGGTTCCTCTCCAATGCTTCCCGCCAGGTTGTGCCTTTTTGAACGGCAGCCCGGCGGTTTTGGCACGCGCCCGTGCGGCGCTGTACTTTTCGGAGAAATACAAGGGAGCGGAGCATACCGATGACAGCATGTCCTTCCACCGAGGAAAAACTTCAACAGGTCTGCAAGGCCTTCCGCATTCAGGGCAGCCTCCAGTCCTTCGAAGAAATCAAAATCGGCAACGTCAACAAGACCTACCGGGTCAATTTTTTGCACGAGGACGGCAAACGCAAATCATACATGGTACAGTCCGTCAACACCTATGTGTTCAAAAACCCCATTCAGGTCATGAACAACATCGACCTGGTAACAGAGTATATTCATGCCAAAGCCCCCAAAAAGCGCGTGCTGCATTTCCACCATACTGCGGACCGTAAAACCTATCTGATGGACGATAACGGCTTCTGGAGACTGTTCAACTACATTCCTTCCAGCACCTACAATACCACGGAAAACATGGATATCATCCGCAATGCCGGGGAGGCTTTCGGAGAATTCCAGATGCTGCTTTCGGATTTCGACGCTTCCAGCCTGTCCGAAACCATCCCCAATTTTCATAATACCCCCAAGCGTTACGAGCAGCTGATTGCCGATGCCCAGGCGGACCCCAAAGGCCGCCTGGCGCGGGTTCGCCAGGAATATGACTGGCTCATGAGCGTCCAGGAGGAAGCTTGCCGGTTAGCCTGCCTGTACCAGCAAGGGCAGCTGCCGCTGCGCGTCACCCACAATGATACCAAGATCAATAACGTGCTCTTTGATCCCGAAACCAATGCCGCTCTGGTGGTGATCGACCTGGATACGGTAATGCCCGGCCTGGTGGGGCACGACTTTGGCGACGCCATCCGCTTTGCCGCCAATTTTGTGGAAGAGGATAGTCCCGAGTGCCAGCATGCCGGCATCAACCTGGACGTTTTCCGGATGTTTACCCAGGGCTTCCTGAAACACACGGCGCATTCGCTGACGGAGATGGAGATTGCTACGCTGCCCTTGAGCTGTTTCGCCCTTACCGTGGAGCTTGCCGTCCGTTTCCTGGATGACTATCTGCTGGGCGATCCGTATTTCAAGATCAATTATCCAGAGCATAATTTGATTCGTACCCGGTGCCAGGTCGCCCTGGCCAAGGATATGTTGGAAAAGATGCCGCAGATGGAACAAATTGTCCGGGAATGTATGGATCATTGCTGATATTTTCCGGGCCTGATTGTACAAAGAAGCGAGGGAACGCAATACACGTTCCCTCGCTTCAGCGTGTCGAAAAAGTGGTTTTCACCACTTTTTCGAGGAAGCACCTTCGGCCAAC
>CALVVZ010000118.1 GCA_944364075.1 uncultured Clostridia bacterium | reverse complement strand
ATAATGGTCTGGTAGAAATGAAAAAAGGTCATCCAAGTAAAGGGGTACCCCAAATGAAAGAGGAAGAAGCAAGGCCACTTAATGAATCTGAACGAGAAGAATTGATCCGGCTTTGGGTAGAAAACGAGTATATAAAGGCAGGGAATGAAGTCATAAACTTTTTTTATGTCTTTTGTCTGCCCCTGCGCTGGGCGTGCTTTTGTCCATCCTGCTTAGCCACCGCTTCATCATGCCGATTCACCAGATGATTCATGCAACGCAGATGATGATGGCCGGGCAATACGACATTTCCACCGGCATCACCCAGCAAGATGAACTGGGTACCCTGGCCCGGCATATCGACGCCCTTTCCGCACGCCTGCTTTCCGCCAACCGCGCACAGCAGGAGATCGACTCCATGCGCACGGAATTCTTTTCCAATGTTTCCCATGAGCTGCGCACGCCAATCTCTGTGCTCAAGGGATCATTGGAAGTTCTCAGTGAAGGGATGCTCACTGATCCCGAAGAGGAACGCGCCTACTGTCGGCAAATGCTGGCAGATGCCAACCACATGGAGCGCTTGGTCAACGACTTGCTGGAGCTCTCCCGGCTCAAAGACAGCCATTTCCAAATCCATCTGGAACCGGTCAATCTTATCGGCATTCTGCAGGAGACGGTTCGCTCCATGCAACCCCAAATGGCCGCCAAACGAATTCGCATTGCACTTTGCGGCGACACAGCCCCTTGCCCCGTGCTGGGCGACTGCGCCAGCTTTTTACCGTCTTGCTGGACAACGCCATCAAATTCTCCCCAGAGGGCAGCGGCGTAACGGTCAGCATCTCCCAGGCGGAGCGGTGCATTGTCAGCATTCAGGATCACGGCTGTGGTATTGCCCCTGAAGAGCTTTCCCATATTTTTGACCGTTTCTATCACCAGCACTCCAGCGTCAATTGCACCGGCACCGGCTTGGGACTGCCCATCGCCCGTGAAATTGCACTGCGCCACCAAACTGAACTGGTCTGTACGAGCGTCTTGGGAGAAGGCACCTGTTTTACGCTCTCCTTTCCTGCATATAAAAACGGACCTTCTGAGGCAATCTGTATCTTTGACAGTCTGAAAGTGGGTTTATCCACTTTTTCGACACACTGGAAAGTGGCGACGCCACTTCAGACTGCTGAAAAAAGCAAGCTGTTTCATACAGACGCAAAACAATGAAACTTCGGGCTTCCTAACTTGCAAAAATTACATCAAGTATGTGGCCGAAGGTTTCCAAAGGGCGATCGGAAAGCCCTTTGGTCGCGCCCGCAGGCGCGAAACCTTCTGTGTTTGCAAGAATACAATGTGCAATTTGCAAAAGTAATGAGACTTCATACTTTGTCAACGGTCTGAAGTGGCGACGCCACTTTTTCTTGACACGCTGGCGGCCCCTGCCTTCGGGTGTATGCCCAAAGGCAGGGGCCGCTTTTTGCATATTGTCGTCAACGGTGCAGGCAGGAAACGTCGCTGCGATTGATCTCGCAGATTCTTTCCGGGTCGGCCTTGAAATTGCGCTGCATATCCATCAGGCCGTTGATTTCCTGCTGCACATCCGTCACCTGCGTATAACAGTATCCGCAGCAGTACGGCAGGCACTGGATCGCCCGCGTGACGTCGGCAAAGCGCGCCAGGAACTCCTCCTGGGTGTTCACCTTATTGCCATAACCCCAGCCTTCCTCGCCGTTATTGTAGGCAATACCGCCGAATTCGCTGATGATGACCGGTTGGCCGCGATCCCCGAAGCCCTGGGCAAAAGCGGAGCGGGAAAGGTTATGATAGACCTGGCCGTCCAGAATCTCCTCACCGTACTTCTCATACCGTTCCAGCAGGACGCTTCCCTTCTCCTCGTAGTCGTGCAGGGTGATGATGTCGGATACCGTATGCTCCCACCCGTCATTGACAATTACGGGGCGCATGGGATCCAGCGTCTTGGTCAGATGATAGATTGCCTGGGTAAAATGCTGCTGGGCGGGGCAGGTTTTGATCTGCGGCACGCCCCAGGACTCGTTCACCGGCGTCCAGGTAATGATGCACGGATGACTGTAATTCTGCCGGACGATCTCCGTCCACTGACCCATGAAATCCGCCACCGCCGTATCGTCAAAAACATAGGCCGCCGCCATCTCGCTCCAGACCAGCAGTCCCTTTACGTCGCACCAGTACAGGAAGCGCTCGTCCTCCGTCTTTTGATGCTTGCGCACGCCGTTATAGCCCAGGCGCTGAATCTTCTCAATATCCTCTACCAGGGCTGCCTCGCTGGGCGGCGTCAGGTGGCTGTCGGGCCAGTAGCCCTGATCCAGAATCAGGCGCTGATACAGGGGGCTGCCGTTGAGCAGCACGTTCCGACCTTCAATGCGGATCTCCCGCATGCCAAAGTAGGACCAGACCTCGTCCCCTTCCTGCGTGCCGTCCTTCAGGCACAGTTCCAGGTCATACAGCTGCGGATTTTCCGGCGTCCAGGTGTGGATACCCCATTCGTGCTCCTCCATGTTGGTCACGCAGATTCGCGCCTTCACGTGCTTCTGCGTAACCGCCACGGCCGTCGCGGCAATGAACTGCCCCTGATACCATACCCTAGCCTCCAGCATCCGGCCCGGGCCGTAATCCGCGGCCTCCACCTGCGCCTCCAGTTCCAGTTCCGCCCGAGGCAGATCCGGGGTGAGCTTCAGCGCGCTCAGATAGGTTTCCGGTACGATTTCCATCCACACCGTTTTCCAGATACCGGTGGTCTGAACGTACCAGCAGCCGTAGTTCTCCTTCTTCCAGCGCTGCTTGCCCCGAGGCTGACGGGGGTCCAAACTGTCCTCGGCCATCACCGCCAGCACATTTTCGCCGGTATGCAGCCAGGGCGTCACGTCCAGGGAGAAGCGCGCATAGCCGCCCACATGCTCGCCCGCCCGCACGCCGTTGACCCATACGGTGGCACGGTAATCGCAACCCTCCAGGTGCAGCAGCGCACGCCGCCCCTCCAGCGGCTGGGTAATCTCCACGCTCCGGCTGTACCATACCCGGGTGTGAACGCTTTCGTCACCGATGCCGCTGGCTTTGGTTTCATAGGTGAAGGGCACCAGAATTTTTTGCGTTTCGGGCACGCCGTTGGCCCATCCCTGGTCCAGGCCCACGCCCTCATCGTCAAAAGCGAAGTTCCAATATCCGTTCAGATTTTCCCAGCCTTGCCGCGCCAGCTGCGGCCGGGGATAATCAGGCTGATAGCTTTTCATACAACGCCTCCCATGCAGATCTTGAAACCCGTTGGGTTTCTTTGTATAATGCATTATATTGCATCACAGGAGGGGATAAAATGGGGAATGCAGAAGAAAACATGAGCAATATCGACAATTCTCTTTTTTCCCTCTACTACGTCGCCCCTCCCGACGCCAGCGGGGAACTGCCGCCGCTCTACTTTTCCATGGTGGGGGACGAGCAGTGCGCGCCCACCTATCGGGTCTGCCGCGCCAACGCGGAAATCAGCGTGATGATCCTGGTGCTCTCCGGCCAAGGAAGTCTCGCGCTGCGCGGCAACGTCCACTCGCTATCCGCCGGGGATATGCTGGTTTTGCCCCAGGGGGAAACCTATCAGTATGCGACCCTGCGCGGTCAGCCCTGGCGTATCCTCTGGTTCAATATGACGGGCGAATTGTTTCCCCACTGGCTCAGCCAGTACGGGCTGAATGCTTCGCCGGTCTATCTCCAGGTAAACGAAACCGTTGTCCAGGCCGTATGGGAAGGGGTCAATCTGTGCCGCGGCGGGTTGCCTCACGACCGGTTGCAGGACGCGCTCTGCGCCCAGATTTACGGCATTCTGTTGGCGCTGCGCCGGCAATTCAACGCCCGGGCCAAGCCGGTGGGACCGGCCCAAAAGCTGCGTTTTCTCATTGATGAACAGATCACCGCGCACCCGGATGCGCCCTTCTCCATGGCGGAAGCCGCGGCGCGCCTGAACTTCTCCCAGCGGCAGCTGGAGCGGTTATTCCTGGCGGCGTTTCAGCGTACCCCCTACGCCTACTTCCTACAACAGAAACTGCTGCTGGCCAAACAGTACCTGCGCAATACGCGCCTGTCCGTCAAGGAGATCAGCCAACGCCTCGGTTTTTGCGACCCCTACTATTTCTCCAACTGTTTCAAACGGGAGGAGGGCGTCAGCCCCAGGGACTACCGCCGGGGGTGATCCCGCAGCGGACGCCATGTTGCGAAAGGATGGTAGATGGAACATATGGGAATCGTTCAACAGACGCAGCAGGCGCTGCTGCGGGCTGAAAGCGATGGAGGAAAGCAACGTCTGAACTGCATCGCGGAGCTGGACCCCACAGCGCTGTCACAGGCCAGGGACCTGGAGGCGCAGATTCAGAACGGCCGGAAACCGCTGCTGTGCATGCCCGTACTGGTAAAAGACAACGTGGACGTGAAAGGGCTGCATACCACCGCCGGCAGCCTGGCCCTGGCCGGCCACGTGGCCGCCCAGGACGCGCCCGTCATTGCCAACCTGCGCAAAAACGGCGCAGTAATCCTCGGCAAAACCAACATGACGGAGTTCGCCAACTATACCGCCGACGGTATGCCGGACGGATACAGTTCCAGGGGCGGGCAGGTGATCCACGCCATGGACCCCGCGCTCAGCCCGTCGGGTTCCTCCAGCGGATCGGCGGTGGCGGTATGCGCGGGCATTGTTTCCGCGGCCGTGGGAACGGACACCTCCTTTTCCATTCTGGCATGCGCCCAGGAAAACGGCGTCTGCGGTCTGAAACCCCCGGTGGGCGCGCTGTCTTCGGAGGGCATCGTTCCCATCGCCAGAACGCTGGACAGCGCCGGGGCGCTGGGAAAAAGCTTCACGGACGCCCTGCGTCTGTACGCCGCCATGCGCGATCGGCCCTGGCCAGCAATGCGCCCCATCCCATGTTCCTCCTTGCGCATCGCTATAAACATTGCCAACCGCAGCGCCGTATCGGAAGGTCAGCAAAGCTACCTGAACCGGGTGCTCGCCCTTCTGCGCACCCGCGGTGCAGCGGTGGAAGAAATTCGGCAGATGCCTTCTCCTTATTTGCGCGTTATCATGCAATGGGAATTCAAACCGCACCTGGAGGCGTATCTGCGCGCCTCCCATGCTCCGCTCAAAACGCTCCGGGAAATCGTCGCCTGCTACGAATCCCATCCCCAAACCATGATGCGCTACGGAATCACGCGTCTAAAATGCGCGCTGGAGGAAACTCCGGGCGGTCTGGAAAGTCCCGTGTACCTGGAGGCTCTGTCCGCGCGGGAAAGCTCCATCCGTCAAGCGCAAGCGACCCTGGCACCCTATGACGCGGTCATGATGACCGGCCCCACCAATATCATGCACTTTTGCGGCCTGCCCGCCGCGACCATCATCGGCAACTGCCCCAACCTGCATGGCGTACCCCGTGGATTGATCCTCTATGGCGCCGATGAATACAGGCTCTATCAGGCGGCGCTCACTCTGGAAGCATTGATTCGCGAAGCCAGCGTCCGCTGAGCCTGCCGCCCCTCAAATATGCTGAAACGCCGAAGGGACTTGTGATCCCTCCGGCGTTCCAGACCGTTGACAAAGCATGTAGTCTCATTATTTTTGCAAGAGGGACACTATAATGAAAGGTATCGCGCCTGCGGGCGCGACCAAAGGGCTTTCCGATCGCCCTTTGGAAACCTTCGGGCTGCATACGTGTTGAGACTTTTGCAGGTTAGGGAGCCATAAGCTTCATTTCTTTCTGCGGGTATGAAAAAGCATGCTTCTTTCCGCAGTCTAACGCCGAAGGGACTTGTGATCCCTCCGGCGTTTATATCTTCTTCCTCCGGGACACGCTTACGCAAACCATTTTTCGGGCAGGTATTTGCGTTGCGCTTCCAGCAGATCATCCAGGAGTTTCTTGGCGTCCCCAGGGGTCACATGGCCCATCTGCGGATCGTTCATCAGCGTGTTAAGGGCCAGCTGACGGTCGCAGGTCAGCGCCGCGCGAACCGTCGCCTCCTGATTGAGTACCTGGCGGGTTACCAGGGCATCGACGCCCATGGGCAGGCTGCCCGCGTGGATGGGGGCAATGCTGTCCCGGCGGAACAGGGCATTGGTTTCCACCACCGCGTCCAGGGGCAGATTGCTGATTTGGCCCCGGTTGGGAATGTTCACGTTGGATACCATCTCGCCCAGGCCCAGCAGCGCCTTGATCAACAGGTGACCTTCCTCGCCGGAACCTGCCATGCCCAGTTCTTCCTCGCCGGAAAGCAGGCGTTCCCGGCGGGCCAGACGCTCTTTCAGGTCATTCTTGCGCCAGGCCACGGTGGTCAGTCCAAAGCCCCATTCCCGCACGGTTTCCGGGTCCTTCAGGTACCAGGGCGGCAGGAATTCCACCAAATGACGGTCTCCCGCCGCAGCAATCAGGCCGTAGCGCAGGAAAAGGTCGAACTTTACCTTGTGGCTGCACACAAAGGAGTTGTTCATCCAGTTGTTATCCATGCCCTTGGTGAAACCGCTGTCGCGGTATTGTTCCGCAAATTTGCGGTACAGGGGGAACAGGTCCATCCCCTGATAGGTGGCGCTGTTCAGCCAGGTAAAATGGTTGATGCCGATGACGCCGGTATGGATTTCCTGACGGGTGACGCCGGTAATACCGCACTGATCCTCCAGCATGGCGCACAGCAGCTTCTGGGTGCCGAACACCTCATGGCAGCAGCCAAAGGCCTTGATGCCCGGATATACCGTGTACAGGGTGCGCATGCAGGTGGTCATGGGATTGGTATAGTTGATGACCCAGGCGTCGGGCGCATAGTCCTTCACCGCGCGGCCGATCTCCGCCAGCATGGGCAGGGTGCGCATGGCGCGGCTCAGGCCGCCGGGGCCTGCCGTATCGCCCACGGACTGCCAGATTCCCAGCCGCTCAGGCAGATGTACGTCCGCTTCCATCTCGTCGAAGGTGCCGGGCAGAATGGAAATCACCACAAAGTCCGCGCCGGTCATGGCCTCCTGCAGAGAGTCCGACACGGTGTAGGTCCAGTGCGCCTTGGCCTGGGGATGCTCCGCCAGCTTCCGGCCGATGATCGCATTCTTCTCCGCCGCATCCCGGTCAATGTCATACAGGCGGACCGTGCCCTCCATCTGTCCGTCGCCGGTCAGGTCGGTCATAAAGCCCCAGGCCCAGCCCCGGGAACCGCCGCCCACGTAGGCGATCTTCAAATCCAGCACCTTGCCGTTCTCGTACCGCATGGAAGTTTTCCTCCTTCACCCCGCCGGGGGATGTACGTTTTTTCTTCTGTATCAGTATAGCGCAAGAAAAGCGGAATTTCTCCGCCTATTGTGTGCATATCCATTATTTCTTTGCATATCTTGCGGTTCTATGCGGCCGCATGGTATACTGCACTCCAGAGGGGAGGGGCGAATATGGACGCGGTACTGTTTGCCAAGGAAATTCCCGGCATGCGCATGGAACAGGTACGCCGGGCCGACCCATTTGAAATGAAGGAACTGCATGCGCACGCCTTCTGGGAGATTTATTATCTGCTGGAGGGCGAATGCGTCTATTTTATTGACGGACGCAGCTATGCCCTGCGTCAGGGCGCGTTTGTCTTCGTGGGGACCAATGTATTGCACCGTACCCTGGCCGAGCGTCACGAGCGTATGCTGGTGGAGCTTGACCCCGCCGCCCTGGCGGACTTCGGCATGCCGTTGGAGCTGCTGGAACAAAACGCCAGCGTCGCCGTTCAGTTGACTGCAGCGCAGCAGCGGCAGGTGGAGGCGCTCCTGCGCTGCATCACCGAAAGCTTGCAGGAGGAAGCGCCTCACTATGCAGCCCGGGTCAGGCTGTATGCGCTCAGCCTGCTGTGCTATGTGGACGAGCATGTCCGCAGCGCCCCGGCGGTGCCCCGGGACGTATCCCCGCGCCACCGGCTGGCCGAAGCCGTGATTCGTTATCTGGAAACACACTACGACCAGGAGGTCACCCTGGAAGCGGTATCCCAGGCGCTGTACGTGAGCAAATACCACCTGGCCCACGCATTCAAGGAGGTGACGGGCTGCACGCTGGTGGAGTACCTTACGGCGGTTCGCCTGCAGCGTGCCCGATACCTGTTGGCTTCCACCCGGCTGCACGTGGCGGATGTGGCCAGCCGCGCGGGGTTCAATTCCCTATCCCATTTCAATCGGGTTTTTCTGCGTCAAACCGGCATGCCGCCCCTGCGTTACCGTCAGGCGCTGACCCAGCAGCGCAGCGGCGCTCCGGTCCGAGGGGAAGCTTCCATCCCTGGGCAAGGACTATTCCTGCCGTAAGGCTTCCACGGGCACCATGCGCGCCGCACGCAGCGCGGGCGCCACGCCGAAAACCAGCCCCAGCGCCGTGGCTCCCGCCAGGGTAGGCAGCACCGTCTCAAAAGTGAGCGCCGCCTGAAGGCCGATCCACCCGCCGAACAGCCGCACCATGACGCCGCCCAGCGCCACCCCCAGCACGCCGCCCAGCACCGCATAGCTGGCCGCTTCCAGCAAAAACAGCAGCCCCACCTGCCCGCTGGTGCCGCCCACCGCTTTGATCACGCCAATTTCCCGGCGGCGTTCCCGTACGCTGACCAAAAGGATGTTCATAACCCCTATGCCGCCGGTGAGCATGCACACCGCCGCCACGCAGGCCAGTACCATGACGAAAATACGCACCACCGCCCTGGCAGCGTCGATTTCCTCCGCCAGGGACAGCGCGTCAAATTCGCCGCCCTCCGCCGTCAAGGCCGCCAATGCCGCTTCCGCCAGCGTATCCGCCTGTTGACCCTTGGGGATGGCCAGGGTAAGCTCCTGTACCGTACCGCCAAAGGTATCCAGAAAAGTGGTCAAAGGCATATACGCGGTGCCCTGGCAGGCGCTGAGCAGTTGCACGGTCTGGTCGCTCACCACGCCTACCACCCGCATCTGCCGGTTTCCCACGGTAAGACGCTGCCCTACCAGCGCTTCGGGCGCTTCCGGGGAGAGCGCCGATGCCAGCGCATGGTCAATCACCGTCACCGTATCCCCCGCCAGAAACTCTCCTGGAAGGAAAAAGCGCCCCGCTTCCACCCGCAAGGCATGCACCGCCTCCGCCTGTGCATCCATGCCGGACAGCTGGGCATAGGCAGGCGTGTCTCCCAGCAATACAGCCCCCATGGTCGCGGAACCGGCGCAGGCCGGCGCGCCGGTAGCGGCGGTAACCAGCGCGCCATCCTCCGCGGTAAGGGAACGTTCACTGAAATTGTCGGCGGTAATCCATACCTTATCCACCCCCAGGCGGGCAATCTCCGCTTCCACCTGGTTCTCTCCCGCGCCCCCCAGGGTCCACACGGTCAGGATTGCGCCAATCCCCACCCCCAGGCCCAAAATGGTCAGCAGCGTGCGCACAGGATTCTTTCGTACATTCAGTGCGGACAATCCCGCAGCATCACGTAGCTTCAAGGCGTCATCTCCTTAACTCGTTGGCCCTGTGCCAGCTCCTTGGCGCTGCTGACCACCACGGATACCCCTTCGGGAAGCGCCACCCAGGCGGAAACCTCATCCTGGGCAACCACCGCCGCATCGGTTTCCCACGCCCGTCCGTCCGCTATCCACCATACGCTCCCCGTCTGGGAAAGCGCCTGGAGAGGAACCACCGTAACGTTTTCCGCCTTCAGCAGCTCTACCTCCGCTTCTACCTGGGCGCCCAGGGGCAGGTCCAAGGCCTGATCCAGGGAAAACACCACCTCACAGGTAACCTGCCCGGTAGCCGTATCGGTGACGGCTGCTCCAATGCGTTCCACCGTGGCCATGGTTTGCTGTACCCCCTGAGACCATATGCCGGCTCGCTGTCCCCGTTGCAGTTTTTCCGCATCCCGCAGTGCAGCATTCACCACCACCTGCTGCGTTTCTCCGCTCAGCGCCAT
>CALVVZ010000117.1 GCA_944364075.1 uncultured Clostridia bacterium | reverse complement strand
GGGGTTTTTTGACAGTCTGAAGGCCCGGAAACCAACGTAACGGTTTCCGGGCTTTTTTCACGGAATCAGGAGCTGTTCATCCTCAGAAGCAGCCGTTTCCTCCTGGGGTTGCAATTCCTGAGGGAGGGGCGGCAGCTGGTCCAGACGGCTGATGCCGAAATGGTTCAGGAATTCATCCGTAGTACCGAAAAGGATAGGGTGCCCCACGGTATCCTTGCGCCCCACCTCTTCGATCAACCCTTTCTGTGTGAGGGATGCCAAGGAATAATCACACTTCACGCCCCGGATCTGCTCCACTTCGGCCCGGGTAACAGGTTGACGGTAGGCAACCACCGCCAGCGTTTCCATAGCGGCCTGCGTCAGGCTCTGCTTCTGTACAGGTTGAAGCAGGCGCTCCACCCAGTCCGCGTAGACGGCTCGGGTTGCCAGTTGAACATGCTTGCCGAAGCGTTTGAGGCAGAATCCGCGCTGCTCGAAGTCATATTCGTTCACCAGCATCTCCAGCACACGGTTCACGTCCGCCTCGGACATTTCCAATGCCTTAGCCAGATCACCGACCAGCACCGGTTCCCCCGCCACAAAAAGAATGGCTTCAATGCGGCCCCGCACTTCCTGGGTCAGCAGATCAGCTTTCTTCGTCATGCACTTCGCTCCTTCCGGGCAGCAAAAGGATATCCCCGTAAACATCTTCCTGCACGATATGGGTCTCCCCCAACCTGAGCAGCTCCAGCAGCGCCAGAAAAAGGGTGACCACTTCCTCCTTAGTTGGCGCCTGACTGAACACCGTTTCAAAGCGCAGGCTTCCCTGCTGCTTGAGGCCTTTCAGTAGCACCAGCATGCACTCCTGCACGGTATGTTCGTCCCGGCGGATGTCTCGGGGCGCATAGTGGTTTACCTCCCTGGTCTCCGGTTCGGCCGGACGCCGGTTGTAGATACGCAGAAACGCCGAGACAAGACCTTCCAGGGTTAACCCCGTGAGTTCCACGCTCTGGGGCGGCAGCGGATATTCCTCCGGCAGTTTGGCATACATGGCCCCTGCTGCCTGCTCAAAGCGCTGCATTTCCGCCGCGGTTTCCCGGAAGCGTTTGTATTCCTCCAGGCGGCGGATCAGCGCCTGCTCGGGGTCTTCTTCATCCTCCTCCAAGCGTGGAGGGCGCGGTAGCATCGCGCGGCTTTTGATCTCCAGCAGCGTAGCAGCCATCACCAGAAAGTCCGTAGCGTCATCCATGTCCAAATCTACGGCATTCTGCACATGCTCAATGTACTGATCGGTAATTTGGGAAACGAAAATATCTTTGATATCCACCTGCGCCTTGTTAATCAGGTGAAGGAGCAAGTCCAGCGGCCCGTCGAAATCTTTCAGGGAAAATGTCATGGCCATGGCTTACGCACCGCCCGTCATTAACAGGAACAAATGCGTTACGGCGCTGAACACGTTGCTGTTGATCAGATACAGCAATTCGGAAAGCAGCCCCGAAAAGCAAAGCACCAGCAGCGCCACCTGCGCGACCCGGAAAGCCTGTCCAGATAGCTGGAAGCGTCCGCGAAACAGCAGATCGTTAAAAATATGATAACCGTCCAAGGGAGGAATGGGTAGGAAGTTGAACACCGCCAGGGAAAGATTGATGGTTGCCATGTTCAACAGGAAGCGCTGCACGTACATCAGCCACGGGTTTGCCATGACCGAAAGCATTTCCTGGGTAACCCCGCCATAGGCAATGTTGTTGCCGTATACGTAATAGGGACTGATCAGATACTCCAGCGTACCGAAATAGGCCTTCATCTCCTGCAGGAACTCTGGTTGATACATGAGCGCATTCACGCCCACTGCCAACGCCGTACACAGGAGGAACAGCGACAAATTCGTAACGATACCCGCGATGGAGACCAGAAAATCATCCCTGCGGTAATTCCGGAAATTTCGCGGATTGACCGGCACAGGCTTGGCCCAGCCAATCCCGAACAGGAGCATACATACCGTGCCAATAGGGTCCAGGTGCTTCCGTGGATCCAAACTCAGGCGGCCCATCCATTTCGCCGTAGCATCTCCGCAACGGTAGGCTACATAGCCGTGGGCCACCTCATGCAGAATCAAACTCAGGAGCACCGTAACCAACAGATAAAGCAGATAAAGCAGAAATCCGACCGGGTCGGTTTGCAGCATGGAAATCCATGATTGAATGCGCGACAATCCTCTCATCTCCCTTTTCGCGTTGATGCGGGCAATGCCCGTACATTATACCGCGAAAGGGACGATCCTGCAAGCCTCAGCGCCAAGCATTGATGATGCGGAAGAAGCCTTCGATGAATCCCGGCAGCGGCACTGTGGAAGCCGCGGCCACATTGAGCTTGGCCACCACCGTATCCCCCAGGAGCACCCGTACAAAACCCACCACCTGTCCCGCTTCCACCGGCGCATCCACGCTTTCAGGAATCACCAATTCCATGCGCAGATGGCTGGCCTGCCCGTTGCGCAGCAGCATGCTCAGTCCGCTACTCAACAGCAGTTCCACGCTTTCCGCGCTGCCACGGTTGACCTTCAGCTGCTCTCCCAGGGCGTCGCCTTTGCGCGCAACCACCGTGCGCTGATAGGTGGCAAAACCATACTCCAGCATGCTTCGGGCCTCATTGAAGCGCGTCTGGCTGTTTTCGCACCCCAGAACCACAGCAATCAGCCGCATACCGTTCTTCTCCGCGGTAGCGCTGACGCAGAATTTCGCCGCATCGGTGGAACCGGTCTTAAAACCGTCGCAGCCTTCATAAAAGCGCACCAGGCGGTTGGTATTGGTCAGGTCCGTGGTACGTCCGCTGGGGTGAACCAGGGTATCCACCCATACGCTGGCATAGGTATAATAGGCCGGATGGCGGCTGACCTCACAGGAAAGCGTCATCACGTCTCTGGCTGTAGTGTATTGCCCTTCCTGTGGGTATCCTGTACAGTTCACATAGCAGGTGTCGCGCATGCCCAGTGCTTCCGCGCGCTGATTCATGCGCTGAACGAAGTTCTCTTCCGTCCCTGATAGATACTCCGCCAACGCCACCGCGCTATCGTTGGCGCTGGCCATGATCATGGTGCGGAGCAGATCCTCCAGGGAATAGACCGTATCGGCATCCAGCAGTGCCTGGCTCCCCTCCATGGCCGCGGCCCGCTGGGATACCGTCACCTGATCGGTCAAGGCAATGTCGTTATCTTCCAAAGCTTCAAACACCAGCAGCGCTGTCATCAGCTTGGTGATCGAAGCCGCTTCCCGGCGTTCATCTGCATTCTTTTCAAAGATGACCGTACCCGTATCCGCCTCCGCCAGGATTACCGAAGGCGAAGTAATTTCCACCGGTACGCCTTCCTCCAACGGCGCGGCCGCGGCCAAGGACGGGAAAAACAACGCGGCCGTAAGCAGCAGCGCAGCGCAACGGGTTCTTGCTTTCAGCATGGCAACATTCCACCTTTCTGTGGGCATAGCATGCCCCAAACGGCAGAAAAATTACCATGGGATTTTTTCAGTGCGCATCTTCAAGCCTTTCGGAGCTGAGGCGCAGACTGCATGCCTACTGCAAGCAAGTCCGGGAGGCTATCCGTCCTCCCGGTAGCGTGTCAAAAAGGCGATGTTGCCACTCTTTTGCGGGCTTGGTCTTTCAAAGGAAAGGTCAGCCTCCCTCCGGCAAAGCTATCGGACACGAATGAAAGTCGGAGGAGCTGCGGCTCCTCCGACACCTTTCCTGAAGTTTTTGATACGCTGCGGCTTAAATGAGCTGTTTTTGTTGCCATACGCCACTAAGAAAACGCCACACAAAGCATACGATGCGGAACGTCCAGTCAATCTGCATGGCTACCCATACGCCGATTACACCCATACCGAACTGCTGTGCCAGCAGGTATCCGAAAGCAATACGAAACAGCGCCATGGAAAGGCAGGAAATCGTCATGGTAAAGCGTGCGTCATTGGCGGCTCGTAACGCATTGGGAAGCACAAAAGAGGTCGGCCACAGGAAAATACTCCCGATCCCGTGGATCATGATGATCTGCCGGGCCATGGCATCCGCTTCCGGCGTCAGATTGTACAATCCGGTCAGCCACCCGGTAGCCACCAGTATCAAAACGTTCAGCACGCTCATATACCCGTACGCCATAAGCATCAGCTTTTTCACATACGCCTTGGCCTGGTCATACCTTTTTGCGCCCACGCACCGTCCCACTACGGTAACCATGCCCAACCCAATGGCGTTCCCCGGCAAAACCTGCAGGGTGGTCAAGCTGTTGCCTACCGCGTTGGCGGCAATGCTGGCCGTACCAAAGGTGCTGACCATGCGCAGAAGCAACAACTTGCCCAGCTGAAAAAAGCCGTTCTCCATACCCGTGGGCACGCCCACGGAAAGAATGCGCCGCACCATGTCTCCCCGCCACTCGAAGGCGCGGAAGTTCGGGCAAGGGATCATGTTGTGTGGATTGTGCAGCCTGCGCTGCATCTCCGCCGCTCCAATCACACGGGAGGCCAGCGTCGCAATGCCTGCCCCGGCTACCCCCATGCCGAAACCGTAGATCAGAATGGCATTCCCCGTCACGTTGACAAGATTCATAATCAAAGAGGTCATCAACGACGCTTTGGCATTGCCCATGGCGCGCAGCAACGCCGCGGAAGCATTGTACATGGCCAGAAACGGATAGGAAAGCACGGTGATCAGGAAGTAGGTCTGCGCGTTGGTCATTACCACCGGCTCAATATGCCCAAAGACCAGATTCAACAGCGGAAAGCGCAACACCAAGAAAAGAAGCATCACCGTACCCGACACCAACAGAATGGTGTAGAAAAGCTGCTTGGCCGCCATGCTGGCGTTTTCCCGGTCCTGCCGTCCCAAATACTGGGAGGCAACCACCGCGCCGCCCGTGGCCAGCGCCGAAAATACATTGATCAACAGCACATTGATGGAATCTACCAGGGAGACTCCCGAAACTGCCGCCTCCCCGCAGGTGGAAACCATCATAGTGTCCATCATGCCGATGGTTACCGCGAGCAACTGCTCCAGCATCAGCGGCATCAAAAGGTGGCGTAGGTCCTCTTTGGAAAACAGCATGACAGACGCTTCCCTTCTTTCGCAGATTTTTATATTATACCGCGTTTCCCTCCGGATGCAATATAACGCAAGCCCGAAAGCCTAAATTTCCTTTTCTCGCCTTGACACATGTGCTATGATGCATGGTAGGAGGTGTCCCCTATGCATCCCGGATTTGTTTCCCTGAAAGACATGTTTCCTGCGCTGATGCTGGACATTCGCTATGCTACGCCGCATAACCTGACAGGAGGGCCCTTGGACGGATATCTGGCGTCCAAAGCCCTGTCCACCCGCGAAGCCGCACAGGCGCTAGGCACAGCGCTGCACGCATTGGAATGTCTTGGATACGGTCTGTGCATTTTCGACGCCTACCGTCCGCAGAAGGCTGTCAATCATTTCCTGCGCTGGAGCCAGACTCCCGAGGACGGACGGACCAAGGCTGAATTTTATCCCGGCCTGGACAAGCGCATGCTGTTTCCACTGGGGTATATCGCTCTCCGCTCCGGCCACAGCCGCGGCTCCACCATCGACCTGACCCTGACAGAAAATGACGTCCCCCTGGATATGGGCACCTGCTTCGACTTCATGGGCGAAGCCTCCCACCATGGTTATACCGCCCTGGCCGAGGATGTGCTGCAAAGGCGCCGCCTGCTGCGCGCCGTCATGGAGGACGCCGGCTTTGCTCCCTACGAAAACGAGTGGTGGCATTACCGTCTAAACCCGGAACCGTGCCCGGATACCTACTTCGACTTTGACATTACGTAATATGCAAAACGCGCCGCGCTGCTCCCCGCCGAGGGGACGCAGCGCGGCGCACTTTTATACCCTGCCATCTTTCACCGAAAGCTTAACCCGCGAATGGCTACCTTGGTGCCGTCTTGCTTGCAGATATGTCCCGCAGGTATCACGCCCCGAACGCTGGTCAGCGGATAAACCCGTGAGCCGCGTCCCACCACCGTGCCGGGATTCAGCACCGAGCCGCAACCGATCTCCACATCATCCGCCAGCATGGCGCCCACCTTTTTCCTGCCGGTTTCCACGCGCTCCTCGCCGTCGCGAATCACCACCAGGCTCTTGTCGCTCTTCACGTTGGAGGTAATGGAGCCTGCCCCCATATGGCTGTGCCAGCCCAGGATGGAGTCCCCCACATAATTATAGTGGGGCACCTGCACGCCGTCAAAGAGAATGACGTTCTTTAGCTCCGTGGAGTTGCCCACGACGCAGCCGTCCCCCACCAAGGCGTTTCCACGGATGAAGGCGCACTGCCGTACCTCGGTTTTTTCACCGATGATGCACGGCCCGGTAATGGACGCTGTGGGCGCTACCGTGGCGTTCTTGGCAATCCAGACGTTTTCCTGGGGATGGTCGTATACCGCCGGGTCCAGGGTAGGTCCCAGCTGCATGATTGCCTCGCCGATGCCGCCCAGGGCCTCCCAGGGATAGGTCACGCTCTCCAGTAACGCCCGCGCGCGGGTATGAGTCAAGTCATACATGGATTGAACGGTCATCATGATTGATGCTTCTCCTTTCATGATCTGGCGATAGGTTCATCAGTTTGCGTCATAGGCGCGCAGCAGTGTCTTATAGAAGTCCACTGCCGGAGGCAGCGCAGCAGCGTAGAGGTTTTCATTGACGCCGTGGATGCTGGCGTACTGCTGGGCGTCAATCTCAATGGGCGCAAAGCGCAGGGCGTCATCGCACACATCGCCGTAGTATTTGGCGTCGGTACCGCCGGTCATCACATAGGGTACCACGCCATACCCCGGATAAATCTCCCCGGCGACCTTCTCCAGCAGCTTGAAGGGAGCGCCCTGGTAATCCACAGGCTTGCAAGGGTGATCCTGATAGAGCACTTCCATCTCCAGGCCATGCTTTTCCGCCCGTTTCCGGAGCAGCGCCAGGCTTTCCTCGTTGGGCTGATGATGAATGAAGCGCAGGTTCGCCGTCACGTAAGCCTCCGAGGGAAGCACGTTCAGGCCGTCGGAACCCTTGGCCGTGGTGAAAGCGCAGGTAGTCTGCATCATGGCCGCGCCCGCAGGGCTAATGGCGGGCATCAGTTTCTTGACCAGCGGACCAAACAACCAAAGGTTGGCAAACACCAGCTTCATGGGAAAGCTCATGTTGGGGGCCATGCGGCTGAACATCTCCCGCACGGCGGGCGTGATCTCCACTCGGAAGGGGCTGTGCTTCTCCACATCGTTCATAAAAGCGCCCAGACGGGGCAGCGGCGTATTCCTGCCAGGAGCGCTGGCATGTCCGCCTTTGCCACGGGCAATGAACTTCACGTCGCCATAGCCTTTTTCCAGCACGCCCACCACGCAATATCGCCCCTTCACCCCGGCGATGGGCTCCTTGAGAATCATGCCGCCCTCGTCCACCAGCATGCCCAGATGCACATGTCGCTCCTTCAGGTACGCCACAATGGCCGGCGCGCTGTCTCCGCTCCACTCCTCCGTACAGGAAGATGTAATGTATACGTCCGCACCCGGCTGCCAGCCCGCCTCCAGCAATTCCTCCAAGGCCTGCAATTCACACATCAGGCTTCCCTTGGTATCGGCAGTGCCCCGGCCCCAGACCCGACCTTCGGCGTCAATGTCCCCGGAAAAGGGCGGATGCTCCCAGCCCTGTTCGGGCGCGGCTACCACATCGTGGTGGCTCATGAGCAGAATCGGTTCCTTGCCGGAGGCACCCCTGCCAGGCAGACGCAGCACCAGCCCCGCTCCCGGATGCGCCACTTCGCATGCCGCAAACACTTTGGGAAAAAGGGAAGGCAGCGAGACCTGAAACCGTTCAAACTTACTTCTGTCGGGGTCAAACCGGCTGGAGACCGTCTCCTGTCGCACCATGGCCGACAGCTTTTCCGCATAGCTCCGAGCGCGTGCCGGGTCAACCCTGGGCGGTTCCGCATGAAGGGCGGGCGTCGGCTTCATGGACGCTGTCCGAACCAGCAGCACAATCAGCAATGCCGCCAGCAGCAAAAGCACGCCATAGAACACCGTCATGAACGCAGCGCCCCTTTCTTGTAGAAGAGCCATGCCACCGCAATGGTCAGTCCGCCAATGACGATCAACAGCACGCTGGTCTGGCGAATCATGGAAGGCATCAGGATGCAAACCAGGCTGGCAATCACCAGCGGAATGGCGGCAAACTTCTTTCCTTTCAGGAAGTACTTTAACCCTAGCGCACCGAAAAGCGCAGGCACCACATTGTCAAAGGCAGGAGTCAGCGCGGGATTTTCCAGGATGGGCTGGAGAGGCACCAGCAGCGCCACGCCCAGGGCCAGCACCACCACTGTCACCAGGGAGCTGGTTGCCACTGACAGCGTGGAAATCACTTCGTTTTCCGGCGTGCCCACTTTGGCGTTGGCCAGATCCCTGGCGTTGATTGCACCGTGAATTTTCAGTTTTGATTGATTTCCCGTAATGAAGCTGAGATAACTGGCGCCGCTGCCTAGCATGGGCACATAGATCAGGTATTCCACCACGCTGGTGGGATAATAGATGATGGCCACGTTCAAAAAACCCCGCCAGAACACGTTCATATCCGGCATGGCATCCAGGGCCAACCCCATCAGGAAGGGCATGCCTACCAGCGCAAGCAAGCACACCAGGGTCCAGCTGCGCCCCAGGCGATGAATGCCGCGATTATATTGTTCGAACCACCGCTGCTTCTCCTCCGGGTTCGTCAAGGGTTGTTGCGTTTCCATTTCGCCATCCTCCTTTACAGCAGCGCGTGAAGACCCACGGCCGCAGCCATAGCCACCAGCATACTGGCCGCCAGGTCAAAGTTTTCCAGCCAATGCACCTGTTTTTTCCGTTCGAACCACTCGCATACGGCCATGGCTGCGGCAGCAACCAGCGCCGTCAGCAGCGGCAGCCAGCTTGCCTGCGCCGCCTGGCCCACATAGCTGCCGATATAGGCCGCGCACATACCCACAAACATGGCCACCATGGCCCAGTCGCCAAAGGAAGCCTTGGCTTCGCCAGGCTTTTGCGCCTTGTGGCCCTGGAGCTTTTTACTGTATGCCTTCAAGGTAAACAGGCACAGCAGCGCGCCGCCCAGGATGCCACAGGTCATCACCAAAGCAATGGTCACATAGGCCTGCGGCGTAAGCTCGGAAATTTTCAGGCCCGACAGCCCGATACCTGTGGCGGCAATCTCCGCCACGTTCACCTCGTATTGCAAATTGCCGATCACCGACAGCCGTAGCCACGGCAGCGGAATGCCCAGGCTTCCCGATAGCGCCACAACGCCCAAGAGAATACTAAAAGCAGGCAGTAGCGTAAACGTTGCGCTGGAAACCACGGTCTTTTTCAGCACCGCACGGTCCATGCCCAGGCGCAGCCCGGCGCGCCAGCTTTTCACCATGAAAGTCACGCTCATGGCCACCACCAGCAGAATCGCGCCGCCCACCAGAGCGTACAGAATCGGAGCATTCAGCTGCTCCAGCAAATTGTCCATGTACTTCCCTCCCAAGCGCTCCGAAAAGCAAACTCGTTCCATGCCATGAATTGCACGGCATTTGTTTATTATAGCGTCCGCACCCGATGAATGCAAGGTTTCCGAAACGTTCCCGCGGTTTTTTGATTGTACTCCAGGCGCAAAAAAGGAAGGCCCCCGGAGGAGGCCCTCCAAATCACTGCCGGAAACCGGATTACAGGATATACCGCCGCATATCCACGGGCTTGTTCTCGCCGGAGAGATGCTCGCGCACATAATCCCCGTTGATTTTCAGCTCAAAGGGCGGCATGTTCTCATCTCCCGCGTTGAAGGAAACATCCTCCAGCAGCTGCTCAAAAATGGCATGCAGCCGCCGCGCGCCAATATCCTCACTGGTTTCATTAGCGGTGCAGGCCGCCTCGGCGATGGCTTGAATGGCGCTGTCCTCAAAGGTGAGCATCACCTTATCCACCGCCAGCAGCGCCCGGTATTGCAGCG
>CALVVZ010000116.1 GCA_944364075.1 uncultured Clostridia bacterium | reverse complement strand
CAGGGCGGTGGCTGTGATGTTCTTGGCCAGGGTCTCCAGCTTTTCGATGTCGCCTTCCTCGCCCTTGCCTTCCACAATGCGTTCCAGGATCTCCAGCATCCGGCGGGTACCGATGCGGCAGGGCGTACACTTGCCGCAGCTCTCATCCACGGTAAAGTCCAGGAAGAAGCGGGCGATGTCCACCATGCAGTTGTCCTCGTCCATGACGATCATGCCGCCGGAACCCATCATGGAGCCGATCTCGATAAGGGTATCATACTCGATGGGGATATCCAGATGCTCCGCGGGAATGCAGCCGCCGGAAGGCCCGCCGGTCTGCACGGCCTTGAACTTCTTGCCGCCGGGAATACCGCCGCCGATGTCGTAGATCACCGTGCGCAGGGGCGTGCCCATGGGAATCTCCACCAGGCCGGTATTGTTGATCTTGCCGCCCAGGGCGAATACCTTGGTGCCCTTGGAGCGTTCGGTACCCATGGAGGCGTACCACTTGGCGCCCTTCAAAATGATCTGCGGAATATTGGCGTAGGTCTCCACGTTGTTGAGCACGGTGGGTTGGCCGAACAGACCTTTCACCGCCGGGAACGGAGGACGGGGCCGGGGTTCGCCGCGCTTGCCCTCAATGGAGTTCATCAGCGCCGTTTCCTCGCCGCACACGAAGGCGCCCGCGCCCAGGCGGATGTGAATGTCAAAGTTAAAATCGGTACCGAAAATATGCTCGCCCAGCAGGCCGTATTCACGGGCCTGACCAATGGCTACCTGCAACCGCTTCACTGCGATAGGATACTCCGCGCGGACATAAATATACCCTTCGCTGGCCCCGATGGCATAGCCGCCGATGGCCATAGCCTCCAGGATCGCGTGGGGATCGCCTTCCAGCAGGGAGCGGTCCATGAACGCGCCGGGGTCGCCCTCGTCGGCATTGCAGGCGATGTACTTCTGCTCCGCCTGGCTGTTGTAGCCAAACTTCCACTTCAGCCCCGTGGGGAAGCCGCCGCCGCCGCGGCCACGCAGCCCGGAATCCAGCACCTCCTGGATCACCTGCTCCCGGGTCATTTCCGTCAGCGCCTTGGCCAGGGCCTTATAGCCGTCAAAGGCGATGTACTCGTCAATATTTTCCGGGTCGATCACGCCGCAGTTCTTCAGCGCGATGCGCTTCTGCAGCTTGTAGAAACCGATCTCATCCAGGGACTTCTGCACGCTGGACTCGTGGGTGGCGTGGTCCACGTAGACCAGATGCTGCACCTTGCGTCCCTTGAGCAGGTGCTCGGAAACGATCTCGTCCACGTCCTCCAGTTTGACCCGGCTGTAAAAGGTTCCCTCCGGATAGACGATGACCACGGGACCGGCCTCGCAAAGGCCGAAGCAACCCGTGCGGACGACTTTGACTTCCTTTTCCAGGCCCTTCTCCTGCAACTGCTGTTCAAAGCGCTCCATCAGCTGCTGGGAACCGGAGGACGTGCAGCCCGTCCCCCCGCAGACCAGGACATGTGCGCGATATAGCTCCATGGGTATGCCTCCTCATTCGCTCGTTACTTCTTCTCTTCCGCAGCGCCGATGGTGTACTCCAGCACGGGGCGGCCGTTGACAATATGCTCCGCCACGATCCGCGGCACCATATCGGGGGTCAGCTTCACATAAGTCACCTTTTCCTGTCCCGGCAGATACACGTCCACCATAGGCTCCAGGCGGCACATGCCCACGCAGCCCGTTTGGGAGACGGTCACGTGATCCAGCTTGCGCTTGTTGATTTCCTCCACAAAGGCCAGCATCACAGGCCGCGCGCCCGCAGCGATGCCGCAGGTCGCCATGCCCACCACCACCCGGGCAGAGTCATGGACTTCCTTGCGCATGGCGATATTCTCCAGCGTCTTTTGCCGGATAGCTTCCAGTTCAGCCAAGGATTTCATAGGTTCGCACCTCCAAAGATCGGATTGATTTCTTCATAAACCGCTTCCTGCAACCACGCGGCGATGGCCGGCTCGTTCAGCGGAAGCCCTCCCGCCGCCTGACGTATCTCCCGGGTATCCACATCGCATTCCCCTTGCGGCGACGCGCCGTGAAAATGAAAGTCCGGCCTGTCAGGATGCATCAGGATCAGGCTCAGCAGCGTACCGGGCAGGTCGCCCAAGGGCAGACAGTCGATGTTGCCCGTATCCAGGGTCACGGTCAGCTCCGTTCCCTTGCCCTCCGTACTGCGTATGGTTAACCCGCCGCCGGTCTTTTCCGCGTTCTCCATCATCATGGGAATGCCCAGGCCCACTTTGCGGGTGGTGCGCGTGGTGGCGAAGGGGCTGGTTACCCGGGCCAACAGTTCAGGGCTCATGCCTTTGCCGTTATCACGGATCACCATGGTCAGCCAGCCATTCTCTTCCAGCGTCAGCATGATCTCCACCAGCGAAGCCCCGGCGGATACGCTGTTTTGCGTCAGGTCCAGCAGATGCAGCGATAAATCCCGCATGGCCGTATACCTCGCGCCGCTTTAGCGGTACTTGGCGATAATCGCCGGGATCTCGTCGGGCGTCAGCCGTCCGTACACCTCGTCATTGATCATCATCACAGGCGCCAGGCCGCACGCACCCAGACAACGGGTGGCGTTTAGGGTAAAGCGGCCGTCCTCGGTGGTCTTACCCACAGCTACCTTGAGTTCCTCGCTGAGCTTGTCCAGTACCTTCTGGGAACCCTTCACATAGCAGGCCGTACCCAGGCACACGCCCACCACATATTGTCCCTTGGGCTCCAGGGAGAACTGGGAATAAAACGTAGCCACGCCATAGACTTCGCTCAGCGTGGTTCCCAGGCCGTCGGCAATCTCTTCCTGCACATCCAGTGGCACATAACCGAAGATGTTCTGCGCTTCCTGGAGTACAGGCATCAGCGCCCCGGGTTCCCCCTTGTGCCGCTGGATCACTTCCTGAAGCTGCGCGTATTTTTCCCTTTGATCAGGCATAAAACTTTACCCTCCTTCAAGGCATTTCACCTTTTCCCGGTGCAACCGCGATGATTGCACTTGTAGTTATTTTAACATATTTCGAGCAGAAAAGATAGTCTCTGGCGAAAGCTCAAATGCGCCTTGCGGCATTTTCATCACTTCCCACGGAGAGAAAAAAATTTTTTTGTACAAAATTATCAACGATTATCTGTGAAAATCATGCAACCAATCCCACAGGCCCCCCAGTGAAAAACGCTCCGTGGGCACATCGAAAACCGCCTCGCGGATGCTGCCCAGCTGGTGGGCATCGGATGCCTCCAGCACCCGCCTACCCAGCACTGCCTCTGCGGGTACAGGAAGCTCCGGGCGCACCTCCACCACGGGAAAATCCGGCTCCGGCGGCATCATGCCCAAGTTCACCAGCAAGCCGTTGCTTCCCCGGTTGATATGCGCCGGCACCGCCACCCCGCCGCGGCAGCGGATCTCCTCCGTACACCGGGCCAGGGACAGATCCGTAGCGCCGATGAGCAGGCGTTCTTCTTCGTCCACAACCTCGTCATCGGTGTTCATCACCAGCTGCCGGCCGAAAAAGGCGGGGCGGTTCTTCATAGGCGGCAAATGGGCAGCAAAAAACTCCCCCGCCTCCACCGCCGCCTCCACCGTAAGAAAGTACCCCAGCAAATGGACCTCCTCCCGGGTGGTGATTTCCATTCCCGGCAGCAGGATCAAATGGAAGGCGTCCGCCGCCTCCTTGACATAGGGTAGATTCCGGGCGCAGTTATGGTCGGTCACGGCAATGGCGTCCAGCCCTTTAATGCTGGCCATGCCGCAGATGTTGGCGGGGGTCATGTCATCGTCGGCGCAAGGGCTCAGGCAGGAGTGGATGTGCAGGTCCACAAGCATGGCTCAGTCCTCCGGCCGGGAAGAAGGCAGGCCGCTTTGCGCCATGAGCGCGCACAGGGCAAAGGCGGTCTTGTCGCTTTGCAGGACGGCTACGCCCTCCTCCCGCGCCTTTTCCAGGGAAGGCTCCTCCATTGGAATCCCCTCGGGAATAATCACCGCCGCCATTTCCATCAGGGAAGCCACGGCAATGACGTTCATGTGCGTCTGCACGGTAATCCAGGCCATGCCCTGCTTGCCGTGGGCCATCACCCAGCTGAGCAGGTCGCAGGTATAGCCGCAGCTCACCTGGGTATCCAGGGGAAGTTCCGGGGTCATGTTCTGCGCGCCGGTCAGGGCGATCAGGTCTTCCAGGGTCATCTCGCTTCCTCCTTACTCTCGGGTATTCTGGGCCAGGCTCACCATCTGCTGGGCCATAATCTTCAGCTGTTCCTTCAATATATGGATGCAGTCCATTTCCCGGGCATATCCGCGAACAATGTCCTCAGCAAAGGTGCGGCAGGTGGGCGAGCCGCAGGAGCCGCAGTCGTATCCGGGAAGGCGCTTGTAGATTTCCTCAATGCGCTCCATCTTGCGCATGGCTTCCACAATGTCGTCGTCCAGCTGCATGGCGCTGTTGGGCAGGATGGGCTTGGGGCTGCTGAGCGGATACTTGGTCAGCAGGGACACGTCCACCTGCTCCTCTGGATGGGTGCGCTCCCGGTCTTCCACCAGGCGGCGGATGCTGGAGCGGGCCACATAATTGTTTTCGAAGTTCAGCGGACCGCCCACGCAACCGCCGGTACAGGCGGAGCACTCCAGAAAGGTCAGGTCGCTGAGCTTGTTGTTCTCCACTTCTTCCAACACGCGAATAACGTTTTCAATGCCATCCACCGCCATGGAATTTTCCGGGCACACGGCCACGGCCTCGCCGCCGCTGTTGGCCCAGCCGATACCGTAGGAGGTGGCCGTCAACAGGCTCTCATCCATGGTGTGGCTACGGGTATGGCTGGAGAGCAACCCGTAGATCTCCAGCACGGAAATCGCGCCGTCCACCGCGCTGGTCTCATGGCCGATGGGCGTGCGGATCGCCGTTACCTTGGCCGGACAGGGCGTGATAAAAAAGCAGCCGACTTCCTCCGGCGCCACGTTATGCTTGCGGCAGAATTCATGCCGGGCAATGAGCGCCGCAGCCTCCATGGGCTGACGCACATCCACGATATGCTCAATCAAGTCGGGAAAGCGCACCTGAATCAACCGGACGATGGCCGGGCACGCCGCCGAAATCAGCGGCCGCGGCATCCCCGGCTGGCGCAGCTTCTCCCGAATGGCCCGGGTCACCACATCCGCGCCCCGGGCTACCTCGAACACATCGTCAAAGCCCATGTGCTTCAGCCCTGTCAGCACCTGCGCAATATGCCGCAGGCTCTTGAACTGCCCGTACAGGGACGGCGCAGGAAGCGCAATTTTGTACTTGAACCGGCTGATGGAGGACAGCGGGTCCGTCACCGCTACCTTGGCATGGTAATCGCAGACCCGGATGCACTCCCCGCAGTCGATGCACCTTTCGTCAATGATGTGCGCCCGGCCGCCCCGGACGCGGATGGCCTCGGTGGGGCAGCGCTTGAGGCAGTTGGTACAGCCCCGGCACTTGTCCTTCTCCAGCCGGACGGAATGAAACCGTTTCTTTTCCGTCTCCATCTCCTGTGCCTCCTCCTCCCCGGAAACCTATGTCCGGGGCGCGTCACGATGGTCTATGCAGGGGGCGGGTCACTTGCCGTCCAGGCGGAAGCCCATGGTAATGCTGGTACCCACCCCCGCCTGGCTTTGAATCTCAAAGGTTGAGGCGTTGCGTTTCATGTTGGGCAGGCCCATGCCCGCGCCAAAGCCCAGGGAGCGCGCCTCCTCGTTTGCCGTGGAATATCCCTCGGTCATGGCTTTGTCGATGTCGGGAATGCCTGGCCCCACGTCCTTGGAACACAGCGTCACCTGCTGGGGGTCCACCGTCAGCGTCAACGTGCCGCCCATGGAATGAATGACCAGGTTCAGCTCCACCTCATAGCTGGCCACGGAAACCCGGCGAAGCACGCCGCTGTCCACGCCCAGCTGTTTCAGTTTCCGTTTAATGGCAGCGGAGGCTTCCCCCGCAGTCTCATAGGCCCCGGCGGCCACGGGAAATACTTCACGAATCAGCACTTGGCTCATGGGGATTTCTCCTTCCCGGATCAGCTCTGGGGCTTTTCCTTGGTACCCGGCAGCCCGTGGAGGTACAGTTCCCCGCAGGCCGTGTAAGTGGTCATCTTCGTGGCCATCACCGGCAGGTCGATCTCCCGGGCAGCCTCCAGAATCTCCTCGCCGGGGCGCTTGCCCCGGGCAAACACCACGCAGATGATGTCCAGCATCTCCGCCGTGCGCACCACATGGGCGTTCACCAGCCCGGTAATGAGAATGGTGCGGTCCTTCACAAAGGCCAGCACATCGCTCATCAGGTCCGACCCGCAGGCCGTTACAGCCTCGGTATCCAGCTTGTCCTCCCCGGTAAGCACCTCTGCCTGAAGGAGCTCCGCGATCTGTCTCAGGGTCATGCGTGCATCATTCCTCTCGTCCTTCTATTGCGCATCCTGGGCAAGCATGGCCTCCCAGGTGATTTTCATATGGTGATGAAGCCCCAACGCCTCCATCTTCAGCTGCGCCGAAGCGGTGGTCAGGTCCGTTCCGGCCGCCTCCTCCAGGCGCGTGGCAGCCGCTTCCCCCGCATTGCAAAGGAGTTCCAGCCGCTGGGCAAGCGCCGGCACCGGGCTGACAAAGCGCTCCGTGAGCACCTGCAGCATCACCCGGCACTGTTCCAGGCTTTCCGTCGCCATGCTCCGCGTCTCCTCCAGGGTCATCTCTCCCTGATCCACCAGCAGCGCCGCGTCCCGCCACTGATCCGCCAGGGTGGGCAAAAGCGCCATGGCCGCCTCGATCACGTCCAGCTGGCCCCGCATGCCCGTGAGCTGCAAGGGCAGCTCGGGCCGGGTCATTTCATGCACATAGGTATCCACCGCCTGCTGGGTATCCAGGCGCTCCCGCACCCGTTGCGCCTCCTCCTGGGTACCGTAAGCGCTGAGCAGCACCCGGTACTTGTCCCCATCCTGGGCCACGTATCCCGGCGCGCCGCGGTCGGAATAAGCCTCGCTCTTTTCCTGCGCCGCCTCGACGGTGCTGAACACGCCGCTTTGCAGGCAATACCAGGTTTCCGCCGGGCAGGTCACCTGGCGGGTTTCCACCGTTTCGTCAAAGGCCGCCGTGAGCGGCGTCGGGGTGGGCGTGGCAATCACCGCGGCGGAAAGCTCCTCTCCACCCGTCAGCCGGCTCGTCAGCCCCGCCAGGATCACCAGCGCCGAAAGCCCCATCAGCATCCGTGTTCCCAGGCCGCTCCGGCCCAATCTCCGCCTGCGTTCCGTCCGTCTCCTTCGCTGCACGGTCATCCCTCCCCTTGTTACAGGGAAGCCTATGCCTGCTTTTCCGCGCTTATGACGCCTTGCCAAAGGCACGGGTTTGTGTTAGGATGCAAGTACACAAAGGAGGAAAGCGAGCCATGCGTTATCATATTGACACCATTCCTGTATGGGACGCCATGCGGCTGGAGGGGGAATGTCCCCTGTGCGCTCTGCGGCGCAAGCTGGAGCTGGGAGAAGTCGAGCGTTACCTGGGCGCGTCGGTCATGGAGCCGGATACCCGCATCCAGGTCAACGAAAAGGGCTTCTGCGCCCGTCATCACGCCATGCTCTTTGCCGCCAGCAACCGCCTGGGGCACGCGCTGATGCTCCACACCCATCTCAAAGAAACCGAAAAACGGCTGGAAAAGCCCCTCGACGGCGCATTGAAAGCCGCAAAAGCCTACACGGACTGTTCCCTGGCCGCACGGCTCACATCCAAAGGCCAGGCCGCGCGCAAAGAGCTGGAAAAGGCGGCGCAGGATATGGCCGGCCTGGGGCACAGCTGTATTCTTTGCGACAGCCTGCAGGCCAACATGGACCGCTACGTGGCCACATTTTTCCATCTCTACGAGCATGACGCGGATTTCCGGGCGCATCTGGAAAAATCCAAAGGATTCTGTCTGCCCGACGGGGCCATGCTGCTGGAAAAGGCGGCGGAGTTTCTTCCCGCCAAGCTGGTAAGCCCCTTCGTGGAGCTGCTGGTGTCTCTCACACGGGAAAATTTGACCCGCATGGAAAAGGATATTGAATGGTTCACCCTGAAGTTTGACTACCGCAATCAGGATAAGCCCTGGGGCGACTCCAAGGACGCCGTGGAGCGTACCGTGAATAAGCTGCGCGGTTGGTGCGTGGGCGCCGAACCCAACCCCAAGGAAAAATAACTGTCTTTGCACGCCGCCGGGACGGTCCCGGCGGCCGTTTTATTTTTGCGCGTCCGGGGGCGTGAACTGCTCCAGCCGTACGCCGGCTTCCTTGAAAATTTCCAGGGAGAACTGGTCCGGGTATCCTTCCTGATAAACCACCCGCTGAATGCCCGCGTTGATGATCATTTTCGCGCACACGCTGCAGGGCTGATGGGTGCAGTACAGCGTGGCCCCGTCAATGGAGACGCCCAGCTTCGCCGCCTGAATAATGGCGTTCTGTTCCGCGTGGATGGCATAGCACAGTTCCGCCCGGGTGCCGGAGGCAATGTTCAGCTTGCGCCGCATGCACTCCCCGCGCTCCTTGCAGGTGCGCAGGCCCGCCGGCGCGCCATTGTAGCCGGTGGTCATAATGCGTTTGTCCTTGACGATCACGCAGCCGATGCTGCGTCCCGGCATAAAGCAGCTGGTCCATCCGGCGATCACGTGCGCCATTTCCATAAAACGAATATCCCACTTGTCCATGGGCGCATCCTCCCGTACAGCGCGCCCGGCGGATACGTCAAAGATCAGCGCTTCCGCTCCGCCGCCGCGGAGATTTTTTAACATTATATAGTTTTTCCTGGGGAATGTCAAACATGGGACCCGCGCCGCATACCTTCCTGCGAAGGAAGGTGAAAAACGTGGCGACAAGCCTGAAAAAGCAAGCGGCGGTGCTTTCCCTGGCCAACGGATATACCCGCGCCCTCGGTTTCGGCCTGCGTCTGATCCTGGCGCGGCTGATGGACCCGCAAGCGCTGGGGTTGATGGAAATGGCCTCCTCCGTCAGTATGCTGGCCCTGACCCCCGTCACCGCGGGCACGCCCATGGCCATGAGCCGCCTGACCGCCAAGCGCCCCGCCTGTGACCAGCCGCAGGTGCTGTGGGCGGGGCTTTCGCTGGTACACCGCATGTCCCTGGTACTGATGCCCGCGCTGCTGCTGCTCTCGCCGCTGCTGGCCCGCCTGCTGGGAGATATGCAGACGCTACCCAGCCTGATATGTACGGTCCCGGCCATCTGGTTGCTGGGACTGTGCGGGGCATACAGCGGCTGGTACTATGGACGCGAAAACACGCGCTTGCCTGCCCTGTGCGAAGCCACGGAACAGACGGTGCGCCTGCTGCTGTCCCTGGGTTTTCTGGCGCTGCTTGCGCCCGCCTCCCTGGGCATGCAGGCGGCCCTGCCCCAAGCAGCAGAAGTACTGGCGGCCCTGTGCGCCGTAACGGTGATGTACAAGTGCAGCCATATGCCCCGCCTCCGCCGGGAACCCAGCTCGGCGCTGCGCAAGCAGATTTTCCGTTTGTGCGTTCCTACTATCCTGGCCCGTCTGTGCGTCACGGGTACGCGGGCGCTTACCGCGGTGGTGCTGCCCGCCTGCCTGCGCCTGTCGGGTCTGAGCGCACAGGCAGCAACCGCCCAGTTCGGCCTGCTGACCGGCATGGCCATGCCGCTGATGATGCTGCCCTCCATCTTCACAGGCGCCCTGGGCGTCGTGGCCTCCCCCGCCGTGTCCGCCCGGGAATCCCATCCCCGGGCGCTGCGCCGAACCATGGCCCGGCTGCTGGGCTGGGCCGGGCTGGCCGGAATGCTCTGCTGCGCCGGGTTGATGCTGGGCGCGGATTTTATCGGCGGCACGGTCTACCGTCAAAGCGCCCTGGCGCCTCTGGTCCGCCTGATGTCGCCCCTGGCGGTCATCATGGCCCTGCGGCAGGTCATGGGCGGCATGATTGCCGGGCTGGGGCTTCAGCGCAAGGCCCTCACCGGTACGGTGCTCTCCGCCTGCGTTTCCCTCTGCCTGACCGCCTGGTTGGCCGGAATGCCCGGCCTGCGCCTGTTTGGCGCGGCGCTGGCCTCCATGGCCGGGCAGTTGGTCAATCTGGTATGGCACGCACTGCTGCTGTGGCGGAACACCCCGGCGGATACC
>CALVVZ010000115.1 GCA_944364075.1 uncultured Clostridia bacterium | reverse complement strand
CTTGATCTGTAAGGCTTTGCTGGCGGAGAGTTAGGGATTCGAACCCTAGGAAGATTGCTCTTCACAGCATTTCGAGTGCTGCACCTTCGACCACTCGGACAACTCTCCATATAAGATTTTGCCTGAAATCTCCTCCAAAAACCGGCAGGAAATCGGAGAGATAAACAGGAGAGATAAAGGGGAGATGAAGCATCCCTGCTTCGGGGAAAACCTAGGAAAATCAAGGGCTTGCGGTTCCGGGGATTCCATCGTGGAGGTTCGTTTTCGAGCCCAGCTATTTCTCAGCCTTCTAAAAATTGTTTTTCTTTAGCTGCCAAAAGGCAGCTGAAGTCACACTGTCAAAAATCCCAAGGAGATATCGGCGGGACCACAGCCTCTCCGGCTTCCATTCGTATCCGACGGCCTTTCCGGAAGGGTAGGTTATTGATGTTGCTTGCAAAATCAATTCCTTGCAGCTTCGGACGACCTCTGGTTGTCCGAAGTTGCTTCCTCAAAAAAGAGACGTCACCACTTTTTGACGCGCTGTCTTCGGCTGCTGAAAGGCAGCTAGAATATTATAGCATATTCTATTTCCGGCATGCAAGTACTGAATTGAAATTTATGAAAATCCCCATGAATTGAAATTTATGAAAATCCCCATGAATTGAAATTTATGAAAATCCCCCGTGCCTGCGGTAACCGAGCCGTTGCGCATGCGCTGCTTCATGGGCTATAATAGTATAAAATATCGCGGACCCGGAGGATTCTCCGCCGGGAGCCATGGGAGGCGCTTATGTTTCAGGATCGGGTGGCCGTGATAACCGGCGGCGCCAAGGGAATCGGAAAAACCATTGCGGAAGCGTTTGCCGGGGAAGGCGCACACGTATGCATCATCGACCTGCTGCCCAACCCTTATTTTGTGGGGGATGTGGGCCGTCGGGAAGACCTGGAAGCCTTTGTGAAAAAGGTCATTGCGGATTACGGCCGGGTGGATGTGCTGGTGAATAACGCGCTGCCGGTGATGGCGGGGCTGGACGCCTGCGATTATGACACCTTCAACTATGCCCTGCGGGTGGGCGTCACCGCGCCCTTCTACCTGGCCAAGCTTTTCGCGCCGTATTTTGCTGCAGGAGCGTCCATCATCAACATCTCTTCCTCCCGGGACCGCATGAGTCAGCCGCAGACGGAGAGCTACACCGCTGCCAAGGGCGGCATTTCCGCCCTGACCCATGCCCTGGCGGTGAGCCTGGCCGGACGGGTCCGGGTCAACGCCATTGCGCCGGGGTGGATTGATACGTCGTTCCGGGAATACCATGGACCGGATGCCTCGCAGCAGCCCGCGGGCCGGGTGGGAAATCCCCGGGACATTGCAAACCTGGCGCTGTTTCTTGCCTCGGACAAGGCGGGCTTTATCACCGGGGAGAATATCTGTGTGGACGGCGGCATGACCAAGTTGATGATCTACCATAACGATTTTGGATGGAAACTGGAGGAATAACGACGTATGAAAACAGCGATCTGCTATTATTCCACGCACCATGGCAACACCCTGAAGGTAGCCAAAGCCATGACCCAGGGCTATGATACGGATTTCATCGACCTTTCCACGCAGCAGGAAGCGTCCCTGGAGGGCTATGACCTGATCGGTTTTGCCTCGGGCATCTACGCTTTTGCCTTTCATCCTTCGGTGATTGCCTTTGCCCGTAAGTGCCTTCCCCAGGGCAAGCCGGTGTTCTTCGTGTACACCTACGGAGGCGCCAAGGGAACGGGCACCAGGGAAATAGCCAGACTGGCCCGGGAGAAGAACGCGCGGGTCCTGGGCGAGTTCGGCTGCCGCGGCTATAATACCTTTGGTCCCTTCCGTTTGGTGGGCGGCAGCGGCAAAGGACGGCCCACGCAGGAGGATCTGCAAAGGGCGCGGAGCTTTTTTCAGGAACTGATGGCAAAGCTGTGAACCGGGAGCAACCAATGATCGAGAAAATCAAAATACGCGGCGCGCAGGTACATAACCTGAAAAACATCGACGTGGACGTGCCGCTGCATCAAATCGTGGGAATCGCCGGGGTATCCGGCTCGGGCAAATCCTCTCTGGCGCTGGGCGTGCTTTACGCCGAAGGCTCCCGGCGTTACCTGGAATCCCTGTCCGCCTATACCCGCCGGCGGATGACCCAAGCAGCCCGGGCCCAGGTGGAGGAGGCCCTCTATGTGCCCGCGGCCCTGGCGCTGCACCAACGGCCGGGAGTGCCGGGCATTCGCAGCACCTTCGGCACAGGAACGGAACTGCTCAACAGCCTGCGGCTGATGTTCTCCCGTCTGGCCAGCCACTGCTGCCCCAACGGCCACTATCTGCCGCCTACCCTGGCAGTAGCTGCCGGCAAGGAGTTGGTCTGTCCGGCTTGCGGCGCGGTTTTTTTCGCGCCCACCGCCGAGGAGCTTTCCTTCAACTCCCAGGGCGCGTGCCGGGAATGCGACGGCACCGGTACGGTGCGCCGGGTGGACTTGTCCACCCTGGTGCCCGACGCATCCCTGACCATTGATCAGGGCGCGGTGCTTCCCTGGAAGACCCTGATGTGGTCGCTGATGACCGACGTGTGCCGGGCCATGGGCGTGCGTACGGACGTGCCCTTTCGTGATCTAACGCAGCAGGAAAAGGACATCGTCTACAACGGCCCGGCGGTAAAGAAGCATATCTTTTACAAGGCGAAAAACTCCAACGACGCCGCAGAGCTGGATTTCACCTATTACAGCGCCGTGCATACCGTCGAAAACGCCCTGGCCAAGGTCAAGGATGAGGCGGGCATGAAGCGGGTGGAGCGCTTTTTGAAGCAGGAGCCCTGCCCCGCCTGCGGCGGTTCCCGGCTTTCCGAAGCTGCCCGTGCTCCGAAGCTCCGGGGCATTTCCTTGGACGAGGCTTGCCGTGTGCATCTGGCGGAGTTGGACCGGTGGGCGGCGGAGACGCCCGATACGCTGCCGGAGGAAATGCGTCCCATGGCGCGGAGCATCTGCGATGCTTTCCATCTGTCCGCCAGGCGCCTGATGGAGCTGGGCCTGGGCTATCTGACGCTGGACCGGGCAACGGCCACGCTCTCCACGGGGGAGCGGCAGCGGATGCAGCTGGCACGGGCAGTGCGCAACCGCACCACGGGCGTGCTCTACGTGCTGGACGAGCCTTCCATCGGCTTGCACCCGGCCAATATCGCCGGACTCACCGGCGTGATGCGCGATCTGGTGGCCGACGGCAACTCGGTGATTCTGGTAGATCACGATACGCAGATTCTCTCCCAGGCGGACTGGCTCATTGAGATGGGGCCGGAAGCCGGCGCCAGAGGCGGCAGGATTATCGCCCAGGGAACGGTTGCCCAGCTGGCGAAAAATCCCGTTTCAGGCATCGGACCCTATCTAGCGGGGAAAGCCGGCGTCTCCAGGGCGCAGGCGTCCGGAGCGGCGCTGTTCGACCAGGGGCGCATCCATCTGTCCACCGGGATCATCCATACCGTGAAGCCCCTGGAGGTGGACATCCCCAAAGGTCGGCTTACGGTGGTTACCGGGGTATCCGGCTCGGGAAAAACCACACTGATACTGGAAAGCCTCGCGCCTGCGCTGGCGGCGGCAATCCGCGGAGAAAAGCTGCCGGAGCACGTTCTCACCCTGGAGGCGCCGGGTATTGCCCAGGTGAAGCTCATCGACGCAACGCCCATCGGCATGAACGTACGCTCCACCGTGGCTACCTATGCCAACGTCCACGACGAGCTGCGAAAAATCTTCGCCCGAGCCCCCGAAGCCAAGGCGCGGGGATATAAAGCCGGGGACTTTTCCTATAATACCGGGGCGCTGCGCTGCCCCACCTGCGACGGCACCGGCATCATCAGCCTGGACGTACAGTTTCTGCCGGATGTGGAAATCCCCTGCCCGGACTGCCGGGGCAGCCGGTACGGCCGGGATGCCTGCCAGGTCACGCACCAATGCAAGGACGGCCAGGCCTATTCCCTGCCGCAGCTGATGGCCATGGACGTTCACACCGCCTTGAGCGCCTGCGCCGGTATGAAGCTGGTGTGTCAACGGCTCCAGGTGCTGCAGGACCTGGGGTTGGGCTATCTGACCCTGGGCGAAGAAACGCCCAGCCTGTCCGGCGGCGAGGCCCAGCGCTTGAAGCTGGCCAGCGAAATGGGCAAGGCCCAGGCGGACACGGTGTTCATTTTTGACGAGCCCACCATTGGCCTGCACCCCCTGGATGTGCAGACGCTGCTGAGCGTATTCCAGCACCTGATGGATCATGGCGCGACGGTGGTGGTCATTGAGCATGACCTGGATGTGATCCGCAGCGCCGATTACGTCATCGACATGGGCCCCGGCGGCGGCGAAGACGGCGGCCGGGTGGTAGCCGCGGGAACGCCCGCGGAGCTGCGCCAGGTTCCCGAAAGCATCACGGGCCGATATCTGTAATCTTTCGCGCATGCAGGAAAAATCCAACCGAAAAAACAAGCCGGCGGATGCGAATGAGCGTCGAAGGGGCTGCAGCCCCTTCGACGCCTCCCCAGACTACTGAAAAAGTCATGCTTTTTCAGCCAGATGCAAGAAAAATGCAACTTCAAGCACCTGAACTTGCAGGATTTTCATGGCGTATGGGGCCGAAGGTTTGCAAAGGGCGATCGGAAAGCCCTTTGGTCGCGCCCGCAGGCGCGAAACCCCTGTATTTACCAGAATACAATGTGTAGCTTGCAAAGATAATGAGGCTACATGCTTTGTCAACGCCTCCCCAGGGTTTTTTGAAAGTCTGAGTATTCATATCTTATCCCTATGCAATTGTTTTTTCACAAACTCGTGGTATAATGGTTTCATACTTTAAGAGAAAAACGGAAATGATGTGAGGTGACAGCATGGATAAAGGTCGTATTATTTTTTTGAATGGAGTAACAAGCTCAGGGAAAACATCCATCGTCGAAGCTCTGCAAGCGCGTGATGATATTTTCTTTTATGTTGTCGCCAATGATTTGTTTCAAGAGATGGTCGGGGAGAAATATTTGCGTGAAAATTATTGGAAGTACCTTAGCGAAGTAATTATAATGATGTACCATACTGCGAAACTCTATTCAGATATGGGCAAAAATGTTCTTATTGATGGAATATTAGTCGAAAGAGATGAAATATCTCCTCATTATCAGCGGTTGTTAGAAATACTGAGGGATAATCCGCTTGATTTGGTTGAAGTATATTGTCCTCTGGATATATGCAGAAAGAGAAATATTATTCGTGGAGATCGATATGAAAGCCAGTCGGATGAACAGTATGAATTGTTGGCAAAAAATATAAAGTATAGGTTAAAAGTAGATACAAGTTTGTACAGTCCGTCTGAATGCGCGAATATTATTATGAAGGAATTGTTTTAGTGATTAATATCCAAGCTTTTTGAGCAAAAAATCAGCAGCCCTTAAACCATATACCCACGGACACTTTGCAATTGCAAGGCTGGAAGTGTCATGGTGGATTACATGCTTTATAAAAGTTACGAGCGCGCGGAGCAGCGCAAGGACCTCGAGATGGATGATCTGCTCCCTTAATCAGAAGAAATGAAGTCGTGGTTCTCGGCGGTGTGAGTGCCGGGAACCACGACTCTTAAATTCTTTATATGCCGCAATATCCAGTTGTTCTGCCCTGAAATCTTGTTTTCTGTTCCAAAGCATCATATATTGGTTTAAATGTATCGCAGGATATGGATCATATTGTAATCCACATATATCCGATACAATATTCTCAATGCTGTCAGAACTTTTCTTTAGTAAGTGCTGACTGCTCAGAATAATATTGCGCAGAGAATTTATATCATGTGATGTATTGCTCATACATACATTCCTCAACTTTTATGTGGCTTTATCACTGATCTTTGTATTGTGACCGCTCAATAAATTCCGTGATACGGAAAGTCGTGGTTTTCGACCCTAGTACCCGTACTTACACTTTCGAGAACCACAGCTTCTAAGTACCTTCTGATTATTGAGCGATTACCTTTCTTGACACGCTGCGCCGCCCCGGAACGCACATGCGTCCGGGGCGGCGTTTTTTACAGGTTGATCTCCAGCCGCACGCAGCGGCCCAGGAAGTTCACATCGGAGAGTGCCAGCGTTTCGGCGTTATACTCCCGGTCGTAGGATTGCAGGAGCACCTGGAAGTTGTCCAGCTTCTTGATCTTGCGCAAAGCCCGGTGAGCGCCGTATTCCACCAGCATCACCGCGCCGTCAATGGGGCTTTGGGCAGGCACCACCAGGGCAACGTCCCCGCTGTGGATGCGGAAACCCCGCATGCTGTCGTCGGGGGCCAGGAAATAAAAGACCTTTTCCGGGTTCGCGCCCTCAATGCGGCCGTTGAGAATGGGCAGCAGCCGGTGATCCACAGGTTTCATCACCGCGTTGAGCACCGGCACGCGCTTGAGCACGCTGGAGAGCGCATCCAGCCATACGGAGCCGGCTACGCCTTCCGCCGGGGTTTCTTCGGTTGAGGCAACCTTTTCCGCTTTGGGGGCGGCAGGCTTTTTTACCATGGCAGGCTGCACGGTTTGCAAGTCCACCGTGGCAGCAATATCGTCCAGGGTGAAATCCGCCTCGGTCTGTTCCCTTAGCCCGATGGTTTTTAGGATGCGCCGGGCCTGGTCGTCGGCGATGATCCGTGTACCGGCCTCCACCGCCAGGATAAAGCTCTCCGATACGCCGCACTTCTTGGCCACCTGTTTGGGGGTCATTTTTTGCCGCACACGCTCGGTGCGGATCAGGTCTCCCAGTCTGCTCATGCGATACTCCTTTTCTTCGCGCCGCGGCGCGAATGGTCGTCGGAAGATTTATAAGCCGAAGGATGCGAACAGCTCCGGCAGATAGCCCAGAGCCAACAGCAGGGTCAGTCCCCCGGCGCTCAGCCGGGCGGTGCGGGAGGCGCAGGGCGCGGGCGCGCAGTCCAAATCGCGGCCCACGGCAGTCATCCATAAGGTCAGGGCTGCGGAAACGGCCAGGCATGCGCCAAGCAGCACGCCCCACGGAATGCGCTCCCAGATGTGCAGCGCGGGCAGCAGGCTGTACAGCAGGCCCATGCCGTTGTACGTCAAGTGAAACGCCATGCATGCGCCCAGGCGGCCGCGCCGTACCAGCAGCGCCGTGGCCATCCATCCCACGCCCAGATGCGCAGGCAACCCCGTCAGGGAACCGTGCATCAGCGTGAAGGTCATCACAGTCAGCCAAAAAGCCGTCCGCTGGGAAAAAGCGCGCAGCAGGCAGGGATATACCGCCCCGCGGAAAAGCGTCTCCTCCACCAGCGCGGGCACCACCGCCAGGGCGCAGAAGGCCAGCACGCCCTCAAAGAAGTTCCTGGGCATCATAACCACGCCCTGAACCACACCCAAGGGTAGATAGGACAGCGCCTGAATCCACAGCCAACTCACACCCTGCAACAGGTATTGTGCCGCCACGCCCACCAGCAGGCACAGGGCGAAGGTTGCCCATGAGGGCTGCGCCGGAGGCGCGGCGCCCTGCCCCGGTTGTACCCGGCGCAGTAGCACCGCCGCGGGAATGGCATACAACAGCAGCTCCTGAAGGATCAGCCCGCCGTAATATATGCTGGGCGTTTCCCGGATGCCGGGTACCGCCTCCAGCAGTATCTGGCTCAGCGGCCAGCGCAGTATGGCTGCAAGCGCCAACAGACCCAGGGCCAGCAGGGATTTGTCCCGAACGCGCAGGCGCACAGCCTCACGCTCCTTCCCGCAGGGTGTATACCGGCCCCACCGTATCCCGCAGGGCTAGATCCAGGCAAAGGTCCTGTCCCAGGGCCATGCCTTCCTGCTCCGCGCGCTGGGTGGAGGTGGCCAGGGCCAGCTCCGGCAGGTTGTTCTCCCCGCTCAGATGTCCCAGAATGATCTGTTTTACGCCGGTCTGCGCCAGCTGGATCACCGCCTCGGCGCAGGCCTCATTGCTCAGATGGCCCCGGTTGCCCAGGATGCGCTGCTTAAGCGCGGCGGAATAATGATCGTTGCGCCGCAGCATATCGGGGTCGTGATTGCTCTCCAGCAGCACCAGATTGCTGCCGGCCAGCTGTTCCCGCAGGGTTTTGGTGAAACGCCCCAGGTCGGTGGCGGTAGAGAGGCTCAGGGCGCCATGGTACAGCCGGAATCCCACCGGCTCCGCCGCGTCATGGGGGATCAGAAAGGGCGCCACACCGATGTCGCCCAGGTAAAAATCCGAATGGCTGTCAAAAGTCATCCGCATGCCCGGCGGGATCTCCCCCACCTTGCGGGCCATGGCATTCCACGTAGGCGCGTTGGCCAGCACGGGAATTTGATACTTGCGGCAAAGCACGCCCACCCCCGCGATGTGATCGCTGTGCTCGTGGGTTACCAGAATGGCGTTCAGGGTAGCTGGGTCCACGCCGATGGACAGCAGCGCTTCCCGGATGCATTTGCCTGATTTGCCCGCGTCAATAAGCAGGCGCGTATTGCCTGCCTGGACAAACAGCGCGTTGCCGCTGGAGCCGGAAAACAGGGGGCAGAATATCATTTGCAAAGTCAGGGCTTCCTCCTTATTCGTCAAGGGTTCGCTGCATCACCGGAACTCGCCGCAAAGGTTTTCCGACAGCAGCCTGACGGGATCATCAAGGCTCAGGGCCCACATCATTTTGGTGACGGCGGCCTCAGTGGTCATATCCCGGCCGGAAATCACGTCCGCGGAAAGCAGCTGGTTCCCTACTTCATAAATGGACAGGTCCGCTTTTTCGTACATGCACTGGGTCACCACCAGCACCAGGATGCCTTTTCCCCGCAGCTCCCGCAGCTTTTCCACCAGGTTGCGGCGGATGTAGTGCAGCCCGCCCAGGCCAAAGGCCTCGATGACCAGCCCGCGGTAACCGGCCTGCATCACGTAATCCAGCACGCTGGGCTGGGTTCCGGGCACCAGCTTGAGCAGGAATACCCGGCTGTCCACCGACGCCCGCAGGGCATAGGGCCGGTCAATCTGCTGGGGCCGCAAAAAATGTACGCCTTCGCTGTCGATCATGCCGCTCAGGCTCCGGTTTACGCTGTCAAAGGCGTCAAAGCTGGTGGTGCGGGTCTTCACCGCCCGGGTGCCCAGAATCAGCTTGCGGTGAAAGCATACATAGGTGCCGGGTACTCCCTGCATGGCCGCCTCGATGGCGCAGGAAAGGTTCGTCTCCGCGTCGGAGAGCGGCGCGCCCAGGGGCAACTGGCTGCCGGTGAGGATCACCGGCTTGCGCTGGCCCAGGAGCATGAAGCTCAGCGCCGCGGCGGTGTAGCCCATGGTATCCGTGCCATGGGTGATGACCACGCCGTCGCAATCCGCAAATGCCTGATCCACCGCCCGGGCCAGCTGGGCCCACTCCTCGGGCTGGATGTTGCTGGAATCCATGGAGAACACGTCCCGGCTGACCAGCTCCGCCTCCCGGGACATGGGAATGCCCCGGAGCAGTTCCGCACCGCTCAGGGCGGGCGTAAGGCCGTGCGGGGTCTGTCGGCAGGCAATGGTGCCCCCCGTGGCCAGCAGCGCAATGCGCGTCATGGTGATTCCCCCATTTTTGTTGCCTTTTCACACGGCATCCATTTTATCACGCTTGCGCCCGGAATGTAAAGGTGATACAATCTTTTTCAAGGCGCGCAAGAAATGCGGCGCGGGAGCGCGGCCTTGCGCAAAAGAAACGGTTCCAAGCAAGATACGCAGGAGGCAACGCCATGAAGCTGAACACGAAACGAACCTGCCTGGTTGGCCTGGCTTTTCTATCCATCAGCGCCTTTTGGGGGCTGTATGACTTTGTGATTCCATTGGTGCTGAAAAATACCTACGGCCTTGGAGACACCTGGGCGGGAGTGGTCATGGCCATGGACAACGTACTGGCGCTGTTCGTGCTGCCCTTTTTCGGCGCGCGTACCGGTAAGGTTCTCAGCCCCCTGCGGCGCCTGGTGCCATTCATTCTGGATGGAAGCCTGGCGGCGGTGACGCTGATGATGGCCCTGGCGCTGGTCATCCGCGTGGGCAGCCTGGGGGTGTTTCTGGGCTGTCTGGCGCTGCTGCTGCTGGCCATGGGCACCTACCGTTCCCCGGCGGTGGCCCTGATGCCCGACGTGACGCCCAAGCCCCTGCGCTCCAAGGGCAATGCGGT
>CALVVZ010000114.1 GCA_944364075.1 uncultured Clostridia bacterium | reverse complement strand
CCGTCATCGGCGGCACCGCCAAGGGCCACCTGGTGCGGGAGCTGGACGCTCTGGGCGGGGAAATGGGCCGCGCCATTGACGATACCTTTTTGCAGTCCCGCATGCTTAACACCGCCAAGGGCCCGGCGGTGCATTCCCTGCGCGCCCAGGCAGACAAGCAGGCTTATCAAAACCGCATGCGGCAGGCCCTGATGTCCCAGCCCCACCTGACCCTGCGTCAGGGCGAGGTGGACAGCATTGAAACGGAGAACGGCCGGGTGGCGGCCGTCACCACCATGACGGGGCAGCGGATTCCCTGCCGGGCGGCGGTCATCGCCAGCGGCGTGTATCTGGACAGCCGCATCATCATCGGAGAAGGCTCCTGGCAGGGCGGTCCCCAGGGTTTGGCCTGCGCCACGGGGCTGTCCGGCGGGCTAAGGCGGCTGGGCTTTGATCTGCGCCGGTTCAAGACGGGCACCCCTGCACGGGTGGATGTGCGCTCCATCGACTTTGACGCCATGACTCCCCAGCCCGGGGACGAGCCGGTGACGCCCTTCTCCTTTCTGACGGAAAAGCGCCTGATCAACCGGCAGATGTGCTACCTGACCTGGACCACCCCCCGCACCCACGAGATCATCCGGGCCAACCTGCACCGGGCGCCCCTGTACAGCGGAAAGATCCACGGCACCGGCCCCCGCTACTGCCCCAGCATCGAGGACAAGATCGTCAAGTTTGCGGACAAGGACCGGCACCAGGTTTTCCTGGAGCCGGAGGGCACGGCCAGTCGGGAATGGTACGTGCAGGGCATGTCCACCTCCCTGCCCGAGGATGTGCAATGGGAAATGTACCGCTCGGTGCCCGGCCTGGAGCGGGCGGAGCTTACCCGCCTGGCCTATGCCATCGAGTACGACTGCATCGACAGCCGGGAGCTGCGCTCCACCCTGGAAAGCCTGCGGGTACAGGGGCTGTACTTTGCCGGACAGATCAACGGCACCAGCGGCTACGAGGAAGCCGCCTGCCAGGGCCTGCTGGCCGGCATGAACGCCGCGCTGTCCCTACAGGGCCGGTCCCCGGTGATTTTGACGCGGGACATGGCCTATATCGGCGTGCTCACCGACGACCTGACCACCAAGGGCGTGGACGAGCCTTACCGGATGATGACCTCCCGGGCGGAGCACCGGCTCTACCTGCGCCAGGACAACGCCGACCTGCGCCTGACCCGCATGGGCTACGCCGCGGGACTGGCCACGGCGGAGCGCCTGGAGCGCGCCCTGCGCAAGGAGTACGAAACCAACCGCCTGAAAAGCCGCCTGACTTCCCTGAGCCTGCCGCCCACCCCCGGCCGGGACGCCTGGCTGGAGCGGCACGGGCAGCCGGTGCCTTCCGCTCCCGTGACCCCTGGGGAACTACTGCGCCGTCCGAGCATTACCATGGACAGCCTCACGGAGCTGCTGCCCCAGCTGTCCCGGCAGGCCCCGGAGGTGCGCCGCCAGGCGGAGATCGCCCTGGTGTACGAGGGGTACCTGGCCAAGGAGGAAGCGCAGATCCGCAAAGCCCGGCAGATGGAGCAGGCCCTGCTGCCCGAGGACACCCCCTACCAGGAGATCACCGGCCTGCGCCTGGAGGCCCGGCAGAAACTGGCCGCCCAGCGGCCCCGCTCCCTGGCTGCCGCCAGCCGCATTCCCGGCGTTTCCCCCGCGGATGTGGCCGTGCTCATGGTTTACCTGGACAAACTCCGCCGCACATCCGTGCAGAACGGATGAGCAATGGAAAGCGCGGCCCCTTTCCGCCGTTTCCGGCAAAGGGAAGGGGCCGCGCTTTTGCTGTTATTCATTCCAGACCGATGCGCGTGCAGGGTACGCGCCCCTGCACCAGGTCGCTGAGATGGTGCCGGGCATGGCCGATGATCACCGTGGAACCGTTGCGCACGGACTCCAGGGCATAGGCCAGCTTGGCCCCGGCGCCGTTAGCTCCGGCGCGGCTGGCGCCCACGCAGCTCTGCTGGAGCTGATGGACCTTCTCGGCCACCTCCTCGATGGTTTTGCCGGTCACGTCCCGCACCAGGGTGGCGGGGTCGGCAGGGTCCTGATAGATGCCCTCGGTGGAGGTCATGAGCACCAGCATCCGAGCATGCACCAGCCCGGCGATCACCGCGGCGGTTTCGTCGTTGTCCACGCACTCATGGACCACGTCGCCGCTGCGGCGGCGGGCAGCCAGCTCCATCTTGCGGTTTTCCTCATCGCTGACCGCGTCGTTGTAATTCACGATGGGGATGGTGCCCTGCTTGGCCGCGCGAATCAGCAGCTTGCGGATATGCTCCCGCTTTTCGGGGTCGTTGAAGTGCGTATGCTCCACCAGCACCTGCCGCACCCCGTATTCCGGGGCGATGAACTGCCGGTAATTCTGCATGAGGATGGCCTGTCCCTGGGCGGCATAGTCCGTCTTGTCCTGCTCCGGGTCCCCGGTCAGCTCGGTGCCGGTGCGGTTGATATAGTCCAGCCGGCCAATCTCCGTGGCGCCGCTGGTCACCCAGATCATGCCGGGCTTCAATTCCCGGCCCAGGCGGGCGAAGATGTTGTAGTCGATGTCCTGATCCTCCTTGCGGATCAGGGCCATGGAGCCGATCTTGCCCACCAGCTCAAACTGATAATCCATTATGCTTCCGCCTCCGCACGTTGATTCAGGTCGTTCATCCATTTGCCGCTGCGGAAGCGAGGCAGGCCGATGAGCATTTTGATGACCTCCTCCACCACCGTACACAAATAGCACAGATACACCGGCCAGTGCAGCGCCAGGGCCGCGATACCCACCAGGGGCACGCCTACCACCCACAGGGCCACGGTGTCCAGCAGCATGCTGAAAACCGTATCGCCCCCGGCGCGGAGGATGCCCACCACGTTGACGCTGTTGATGGCCCGTACCCAGATGGTAAACGCGCCGATGAACAGGATGATATTTGCCAGGTACTTGGCTTCCTGGGAGACGTTGAACACGCTCACCAGCTGTCCCTTGACCGCCAGCTGGATGCAACCCATCACCGCGCCTACCACCACACAGGCGAAAATCAGCCGCCTTGCGGTGAGTCGCGCGCCTTCCTTGTCCCCGGCCCCCAGATGGTTACCCACCAGGATGGCCGTGGCGTTCATGATGCCGTAGATCATGGTAAAAATCAGCTGGTCCACAGTGTTTACAATGCCCACCGCGGCCACGGCCGCGTCGCCCAGCCGGCCGTAGAACACGCTGTACATGGACGTGCCCATGCTCCAGAAGCCTTCGTTGAGCACCACGGGCAGCACGGTTTTCACAAACCGGGTCAGGTATGCCCGGTCCGGCAGCTTCCAGTCCTGCCAGCGGAAGGCGGAGGGCAGATGCATCCCGTAGGAACAGCCTACGTTGATAGCCAGGGACACCCCCGCCGCAATCACCGTAGCGATGGCCGCGCCGCGCACTCCCAGCGCTGGCGCGCCCAGGTTGCCATAGATCAGCACCCAGTTCAAAAAGGTATTGGTCAGGATGGAGCAGATGCCCGCTACCATGGGGATCACCGTTTTCCCGGCGGACTTCATGCAGGTGGCGTACACCGTATCCACCGCGGTAATCAGGAAGCCCGGGGCCACGATGGTCAGGTACGCAATGGCATAGCCAAAACTCTCCCCCTGGGGCAGGAAAATGCTGATCACGCCCTGGGGAAACAGCAGCCCCACCCCACCGAAGAGCACCGCCAGCGTGATCCCGCCCCGGAAACACAACCCCATGGCCCGGCGCATGGACTTCACATCCTGCGTGCCCCAGTGCTGGCTAAAAAAGATGCCGCAGCCGGAGGCCAGGCCAAAAAGGAACAGCTGATACACAAACACATACCGCGTGGCCTGAGTCACCGCCGCATAGGGCGCGTCCCCCAGCTGGCCGACCATCACCCCATCGATAATATGCAGGGAGGCGGCCATCAGGTTCTGAATCACAATGGGCAGGCAGACCACCAATAATTTTCGGAAAAAACCCCGGTCCCAGCGCACGGTGGGAGAGGAAAGCCAATGCATGGGAAGCACCCTTCCTTACGAATCATTTCTTCCGTTAAAACCGCCAGTCCAGGGGAAACAGTCCCCGCACCAGCTTTTCCAGGTTGTATACGCCGTTATAATACCCCTGGGAATTATCCAGCACCGCGTCCGCCGCGGCGCGATATCGGTCAATGCGCTGCTCGTAGAGCCGTGGAACTTCCTCCAGCCCCTTTTGGGCCAGCAACGGGCGGCGATCCAGCTTGATGTCGCTCATGATCTCCTTCAGGGGACGGTCAATGAGCACAATGACTCCATGGTTGCGCATAATCTGATAGTTCACGTCCCGCAGCACCATACCCCCGCCGGTGGATACAATGGCTGGAGGTTCGTAGACCACCTGGGCCAGCACGTTGGTCTCGGCGTTGCGGAAGGCTTCCTCCCCATAGCGGGCAAACACTTCCGTCACTGGGCAGCCCGCCGCGTCGCAAATGCGCTGATCGGTGTCGATGTAGCTCATGCGGAGCCGTCCCGCCAGGCGCTTGCCCAGGCTGCTTTTGCCGCTGCCGGGCATACCAATGAGAAACACATGGCGGTCAATCATGTTTCACCCGCCCCTTTCATCCAGTCCTCCTGGGCGGCGCGGCTCAGGGCCATCAGTTCCTGAAACAGGGTCCGCGTCTGGGAGGTCCAGGCGGGAGATTGCAGCATGGCCGCCCGGCTGGCCAGCACCTGTTCCTCCCGGGAGGCGTCCAGCACCGGCATACCATGGACTGTCTTGTACTGCGCCACCTCCAGGGCGAGATTCATGCGCCTTTCAAACAACCGCACCAGTTCGCCGTCCACCCGGTCCAGCTCCTGGCGTATCTCCCGCAACTCCCTCATAGTTCCCAGCTCCTCATTTCTTCTCTTCGGTGACTTTTCCTTTTTCCAGGGTGAAGACGAAGGCTGCGCCCTCCGTGGTATCCCCCAGGCGGATGCTTTGCCCGTGGAACTCCAGGATGCGCTTGCAGATGCTAAGCCCCAGCCCCGTTCCCTTGCCCGCCGTATGCGCCCGGTCCGCAGTAAAGAAGCGGTCGAACACCTTGTCACGGTCCTCGGGCAAGATGGGCTGGCCGTTGTCCCACACGGTGACCTGGATCACTGACCCGGCGTCCTCCGTTGTCAAGCGAATCCTGCCGCCCTCCGGGGTGAATTTGATGGCGTTGTCCAGCAGGTTCACCACTACCTGCTCCATGCGGTCGCTATCCGCGTGTACCGTGCAGGGGTCCAGGCGGAAGTCCGTGTCGACCTCCATGCGTTTTTGATCCAGGTCGTTCATGCGGCGGATCACCGCCCGGCGCAGCATTTCGTTCATGTCAAAGTCCGTCAGCTGCAGCGTGGCGTCCTCCCGTTCCAGGCGGGAGAGGCTCAGCAAATCGCTGATGAGCTTGCTCAGGCGCTTGGTTTCATCCCCCACGATGTGCAGGTACTTGCCGTGCTCCTGGGGCGGAATGGTGCCGTCCTCCATGCCCTCCACAAAGCCGCGGATGCTGGTGATGGGGCTGCGCAGCTCATGGGAGACGTTGGCCACAAACTCCCGCCGGGAGCTTTCCAGCTCGCTGAGCTTTTCCGCCATGGAGTTGAAGCTGTCCGACAGCCGCGCCAGCTCCGGCGCGGTGCGGCTGATCTCCACCCGGGTGTCGAACTGCCCCTGGGCCATGCGCCCAGCGGCGTCCGCCATGACGCTCAGGGGGCGCACCAGCCGCCGGGTATAGAAGAACACCATTAGCGCCGCCAGGATGGCCGCACCGCTGCCCACCAGGATAATGGTTTGCAAAAAGTCCCCGGTACCGCCCTCAATGGTCTGGGCCTTGGTTTGAATCAGCACCGCCCCCAGTACCTGATCATCCTGGATAAAGGGGACCCCCACGGTGAAGGTGGGCGCGCCGTCCACCATGGTGCGCACGGAGATCTCCGCTCCACCCAACACCTGGTTCAGCGCCTGGTTCAAATCCTTCTGGTTCAGGGAGGTCACAAAGGCCGGGTCCTGCACATAGGCCGCCTTCAGGTTGCTCATCAGCTGCCCGCGGCCGTCCAGCACCAGGATGTACGCGCCGAAATCCTCGTACACGCTGGCCGCTTTCCAGTTGAGGTAGGCCTGGGTGGGATTTTCGATGCCCAGCAGCAGGTTTGCCGCGGTAACGGTGTTCTGCGCTGCCAGGTAGGCAATTTCCTGGGCTTCCTTTTTCAGCTCCTCCAGCCGGTCGTCTATGCGCAGGTTGCGCATGGTCGCATAGACCAATACCCCCACCGCCGCCAGCGCCAGGATCAGCACGGCCATAAACATGGAAAAGAGCCTGGCGAACATGGTTTGTTCGCCCCGATCAACGCATTTCAAATTTATACCCCACGCCCCACACCGTGCGGATCAGCCAACCATGCTGCTCGCAGCCCGGCAGCTTTTCCCGCAGGCGCTTGATATGCACGTCCACCGTGCGGCTGTCGCCGAAAAAGTCAAAGCCCCACACCTGCTCCAGCAGCTGCTCCCGGGTAAAGACCTGGTTCACATGGCTGGCCAGGAAGTAGAGCACCTCCAGCTCCTTGGGCGGCATCTCCACCAGATTGCCCTCATAGTGGCACTCATACTGGCTCAGGCTTACCGTCAATCCGGGGAAGGAGAGCACGTCGGTCTTTTCCTCCTCGGGGCCCTGGGTGCGGCGAAGCACCGCCTTGACCCGCGCCACCAGCTCCTTGGTGTCGAAGGGCTTGGTGATATAGTCGTCCGCCCCCAGCTCCAATCCCAGCACCTTGTCGAAGGTCTCGTCCTTGGCGGTGAGCATGATGATCGGGATGGTGCTGGTTTTACGGATAGTACGGCACACCTGCCACCCGTCCATGCCCGGAAGCATCACGTCCAGGAGCATCAGGTCGGGGGGCAGCTTGCGAAACAGCGCCAGGGCGTCGTCCCCCCGGTCGGCGGTCTTGACCTCAAAGCCTTCCTTTTCCAGATAAAGCTGCACCAGGCGGCTGATATTGGGGTCGTCGTCCACCAGCAAAATATAGGGTTTGTCCTTCATAATCGGTTGCACACCTCCTTGGGTATCCGCTCCCTGCGGGCGGTCACTTGAGGGTGACCACGGTCACGCCGCTTTCTCCCTCGCCGTACACGCCCAGGCGGAAGCTCTTTACATGATGATGGCGGCGCAAATGCTGCTGGATGCCGCTGCGCAGCACGCCCGTGCCCTTGCCGTGGATGATGCTCACCTCGTTCAGGGACGCCATGACGGCCTCGTCCAAGTACTGATCCACCACGGGAATGGCCTCGTCCAGGGCCATGCCCCGCACGTCGCAGGACATGGATACCGTCCTTGTCATGGCCCCGGTCTGGGCATGGAAGGAGGATTTTTGCTTGGGGGCGCTTTCCTCCTTGACCAGGCGCAGCTGGCTCAGGTGGGCCTTGAGCTTGAGGATGCCCGCCTGAAGCTGCACTTCACCCTTGGCGTCGGGGGCGGAGAGCACGGTGCCCCTGGTTTTCAGGTGGAGAATCTCCACCTCGTCGCCCACCTTCACGGTCTTGGGGGGCTGATCCACCCGCTGCGCCTGCTGGGTCAGGCCTTCGGAAAGGCTGTCGATGCCTTCCTCCAGGCGCTTGCGCAGGGCGGCGGCCTGCATGTCGGGGGTGGCGGCGGCGTTCTTCTTCATGCGCTTGAGCTCGCTGAGCACCTGTTCGGACTCCCGGCGGGCGTTTTCCAGGATGCGCCGGGCCTCGTCCTTGGCCTTGCGCAGGCTTTGCTCCCGCCTGGCCTCCGTCTCCCGGCGGAGGCGCTCGGCCTCGTCCCGCAGGCGGGTGGTTTCCGCCGCGGCCTGCTGGGCCAGCTCCCGCTCCTTTTCGGCGATCTGCCGGTGATACTCCGCGTTGGCGATCACGTCCTCAAAGCGCTTGTCCTCCTGGCTGAGGAGCTTGCGCGCCTGCTCGATGAGCCCTTCGGAGAGGCCCAGCTTGCGGCTGATTTCAAAGGCGTTGCTCTTGCCGGGCACGCCGATGGACAGCCGGTAGGTGGGCCGCAGGGTTTCCACGTTGAACTCCACGCTGGCGTTTTCCACCCCGGGGGTGGAAAGGGCGAAGGCCTTCAATTCGCTGTAATGGGTGGTGGCCAGGGTGCGCACCTTTTTCTCCAGCAGGGAAGTGAGGATGGTCTGGGCCAGGGCCGCGCCCTCGGTGGGATCGGTGCCCGCGCCCAGCTCGTCAAAGAGCGCCAGGTCGTAGGGGGTCACCTCGTTGAGGATGCCCACAATGTTGGTCATGTGGCTGGAGAAAGTGGACAGGCTCTGTTCGATGGACTGCTCGTCCCCGATGTCCGCGAACACCTGCTGGAATACCGCCAGCTCCGTGCCCAGGTCCGCGGGCACCTGCAAGCCCGCCTGGGCCATGAGGGTAAACAGCCCCACGGTTTTCAACGTCACCGTCTTGCCGCCGGTGTTGGGCCCGGTAATAATCAGCGTGGTAAACTCCCGGCCCATCCACAGATTGGTGGGCACCACCACCGCCCGGTCAATGAGGGGATGCCGGCCGCGGATGATGTTGACGAAGCCCTCCCGGTTCAGCTTGGGGGTCACGGCGTTCATTTCCCGGCTGAGCAGGCCCTTGGCAAAGGCGAAATCCAGCTCGGCCAGCAGCTCCACATTCTCCTTGAGCTGTTGGGCATAGGGGGCCACCTGGGCGGAAAGGGCCGCCAGGATGCGCTCAATCTCCTGCTTCTCCTTGGCTTCCCACTGCTTGAGCTCGTTGCCCATCTCCACCACCACCATGGGTTCCACAAACACCGTGGCGCCGCTGGCGGACTGGTCGTGTACCAGGCCGGGCACGCTGGAGCGGTACTCCGCCTTCACCGGCAGCACATAGCGGTCGTTGCGCACGGTGATGATGGGGTCCTGCAAATATTTCTGATAGGCGGCGGAGCGAATCATGGCGTTGAGGCGCTCCTTTACCCGCTCGGTGGCCCCGCGCAGGTGGCGGCGGATGTTGGCCAGCTCCACGGAGGCCCGGTCGGCGATTTCGTCCTCGGAAAGAATTGTGCTTTTTATGTCGTCCTCCAGGTTGCGGAAGGAGCCCAGCAATCCGGCCTTTTCCTTCAGGCGGGGAGTATTTTCCCGGTCGGTGACCAGGGCGGCCCGGGCCGTGCGGCAGGCCCGCATCAGCCCGGCGATTTCCAATAGCGCCTTGGGGGACAGGGTCGCGCCCTTGTCGCACAGGTTCAAATAGGGGCGCACATCCGTAAAGGGCGCCATGGGATGCCCGCCCAGGTAGGTGAGCACCACCAGGGCTTCCTCGGTTTCCTCCTGCCAGGCGGTTACCTCCTGAAAATTGGTAGAGGGAACCAGGGCCTGGCATTTTTCCGCGCCCAGGTCCGTGAGCGCTTTTTCCGTAAGCATATCGCGGATCTTGGTAAACTCCAGTACCCGCAGGGTTCTTTCTTTCATCATGGAAGGATTCATCCTTTATGCCTTGTTCAAGTCACCGGGCGGTTCCAGTGCCCGGTGGTGGTCTTTTCCGCGCAGGGCTTGCCCTCCAGCACGGCGGAAGTTTCCCCGGCGTCCTCCAGGGTGAACACGCACAGAGGCGCGGCCCCCAGCTCCGCAACCTGCCGCCGCAGGTCCGTGGGCAGGGCGTTGAGCAGCTCCACCCGGCAGCCCTCGGGCAAGCGCTGGCGCAGCAGCGGGAAGCATGCTCCCCACCGGTCCGTAAAGACCTGCCCCGCCAGGGCGTCCGGGGCGTGATCGTCGCACATGCGGCAGGCCGCGTGCCCCGTCCGCAAGCCCAGATACACCCGCGCCGGGCAATGGTGCAGCACCATCAGCCTGACCCGGCCATAGGCCCATGCCAGCGCCGGGGCGTCCCCGGCCAGCAACGCCGCCGTCTCCCGGCCGGATAATTCCGGGGAAACGGTGACAAAGGCGCAGCCCTTTTCCAACAGCACGGCCATGGCCCGGCGATTCATCACGGGAATGCCCGGCCCGGCAGCCACCGGCAGGGGCCACGGATGTCCCAGCTGCCCCACGCTGCCCAGCACATAACCCAACAGCTTGTCCGGGAAGCGCCCGGCCAGCCCTGCCAGCATATCCAGGGCCGCGTCCCCGCACACCGTGGGCAGACAGAGCCACACCGGGCGGCGCAATGCCGCCAGCGCGGCACAAAGGCTGCTCTCCGTATAGATTTCCGGCTGATAAAGCGCCCGCACGCCCTGGGGCAGCGCATCCAGCTGCGCCGGG
>CALVVZ010000113.1 GCA_944364075.1 uncultured Clostridia bacterium | reverse complement strand
TGCTCCGTGGTGGAAGAAATGCCAAACCAGGAACCGCCGCCTACAAAGGGATACGGGCCTTCCGTCACGGCCCAGTCGCCAGCCTGGTCAGGGAAGTTGGGCATAATGTTGTAGTTCAACCCCCAGGTCGGCAGGCAATAGGCAAACACTTCATCATTCAGGATTGCCGCATTGAGCGCCGTTGCGTCACCGCGGATCTTCAAGCAGTAATCCTGATCATAAAAGGTTTTCGTCAGGGTCAGAATTTCTTGGATCTCCTCCCCCATGTTCAGAACGTTACCTTCCTTCAGGAAGCCGCCGGCATTGGTCAACAGCAGATATCCAATATCCTGCGCCGCATCGCCAAACAATTTCACCTTTCCCTCAGACTTGGTTTTCAAGGTTTCCGCCGTTTCCACGATTGTCTCCGTAGAAGCAAACAGCTTTGCAATCTCCTGGGGATCATCGGTACCAAAGTATTCCTTGGCCAGGCTGCGCCGGTAATACACGCCGCCCACCGGGCACTGCCATGCCAGAGAGCGCAATGCGCCGCTTGCATCGGTGCCGACATTTACCACATAGTCTTCGATCTCGTCTACCCATTCCTTGGTATCGCCCATGGTATACAGATCCATGTAAAAGCGATCGCCGCCATTGACAATGGCCTTCACAAACTGCGTACGGCATGCAAACAGATCCGTCACGTCTTCGCCAGAGACGACCATGTTAATGATCTTTTCCTGCAATTCAGCGGAAGGAACCTCCACAAGCTCAATACGGATGTTGGGGTATACCTCGTTGAACTTCTCAATCATATAAGTCGGTTGAGCAGTGGATTGCACCATGAAGCGTAGCGTGCAGTCATACGACGCAGGATCTTTCTCGCCGAATCCTTCTGCGGACGCCACTGTGCAGGCAAGCACCATTGCGAAGACCATCACGAGAGAAAGTAACCGTTTCATCTTGGACCCTCCTTTTCATATATCGCGCCTTCCTGGCGTGAATTTCATGTCGTCGGCGCACTCTGAGACAGTTGATCAGTCTTGTCCTCACAATTTGTTCGATTGTAATTCGATTTTTCCAGGCGTCCTACAATATCGCTCATATGCGCTGCCATCCAATCGCGCACAGATGACTCATTGCGGGCTTGAACCCCTTGCGCAATCTTCGCATGCATGAAAATACTGTCTTTACGCAGCGCCTGGGAGGACACTTCATACAGCGGACCGGCCAGAATCTTGTTTACGCATTGTTCTATGCTAATAAGCACAGGGTTTCGCCCGCATTCCACAATAACTTCGTGGAAACGCATGTCAGCAGCCAGGAATGCTGCCTGGTCGTTCGCCTCGTCGCACCGGCGCATCTCTTCAACCAGCGCCAGCAGCTCCTGCTCCTTGGTTGCCAACGCGCACACGCACCGGGCGGCTTCATTCTGAATCGCACGATTCAACTGATATACATTCAACGCATCATAATGTCCCAGAATGACCATTGGAAAAATTACCTTTAAGTAAAACGCAAGGTCTACAGGTCTCACATACGAGCCATCGCCATGTCGAGACTCAATAATGCCTAAAGCGTTAAACCGGTTCAGCGCTTGCCGAAGCGAATTCCGGCTCACTTGCAACTGCGTTGCCAACTCATTTTCGGAAGGAATTTTATCGCCTATTTTCCACTCGCCAGACACAATATGCCGCATTATTTCGTCAAACACCATATCGACCACATTTTGTTGCGGAATTTGATTAAGCATATTTCCTCCCTCGATTCCATTCGATATATTTCTCCCGACCTTGTAACTTGTCTCACAAGTAGAATTATATTCCCTCGTTTTTTAAAAGGAAATATTGTGGGAATATGGGGCGCCATGTCCGATCTTTCCCATGCATTCAACCCATGGGAGGACGGCTTCCGCAAAGGTTTGTATCTGGCAGGTGTGGAATGTATGGACGGCGCAGAAGCGCCTGAAGGGTGGACAAAGTGGACGATACCAGGTTATGAATATATAGTTGTGGAAAATCGTCCTGGAGTCTTTGAGGAAACCATTCAATCGATGAAAGAGAAGGGAATTTCTCTGGCTGGAGCCGTTCACGATTATACTGATCCAGCCACAGAAATAGGCTATATGTATTTTCCGATCAGAAAAATGGAATAAGTTCAATGGATGTTATTTCCTGCGGCAACTTGTAAAAGCTATTGAAAAATACGGTCTTCTGGTGCATAATATATATATCATAGAGTGTCTGCATGAGCAGACCGGAAAGGAGCGAAAAATATGATTGTACGCGAGGTTGCTGCCGGCTAACTGCATATGGGCGTCGATCAGGATCAGGGTTCGGCCCCCCTGATTTTGTGCGCCGTTTTTCGGTAACTTTCGTAATTATGGTAACCGCAGCATGCAGCCATGAACGAGAGCTGCTTTGCCGCGGTATTTTTGCGCCCATTTTCCGTTTTTCACGTCTAAGAAAGGATGAAGTTTTTAGGATCAGCATGCATTTCCCAGGTGAAAATTTGAACTTGGAGGAAAGAAAACTTGCATAAAAACGATTACGGCTACGTGCCAAATACAGAAAACCTGCCGGGCATCCCGGCAAGAGTCACTGCTGTTCATAAAATGCGGTATGAGATCGTCTGTGAGCATGGAGTCACCCATGCAAGACTGAAAACCAAAGAATATTATGTAGATACGCAGGATTTTCCCACTACCGGCGATTTTGTCATGATCCATTACATTGACAACGGCGACAGCCAGATCATTGCCACCCTGCCCCGAAGAACCTTTTTCGCCCGCCGGGCGCCGGGGCCTGTGCCAAGGGATCAGGCGGTGGCAGCCAACTTTGACTATGTATTCATCATGCAGTCCCTGAACATGGATTTCAATCCGAAGCGGCTGGAGCGGTATCTGACCCTTGCCTGGCAGTCCGGGGCAACCCCGGTGATTTTGCTGACCAAGGCAGACCTGGTGGAGGATTACGGGGACTTTTTGACCCAGGTTGAGCGGATCGCTGCCGGAGTACATACTCATGTGGTCAGCGCCCGCACAGGCTTCGGACTGCAAGGGTTGAGCGCTTATCTGCAACCGGGGAAGACGGTGGTTTTTCTCGGTTCATCCGGTGTAGGCAAGTCCAGTCTGGTCAATGCGTTGGCCGGCGAGGAAATCATGGCGGTGAGCGGCATCCGTGAGAATGACAGCAAGGGCCGTCACACCACCACCCACCGCCAACTCATTCGCCTAAAAGGCGGTGCGCTGATCATTGATACCCCCGGTATGCGGGAACTGGGTATGTGGGATGTGTCCGAAGGAATCGGAGAAGCCTTTGCGGATGTGGAGAAATATCTGGGAAAATGCCGCTTCTCCGATTGCAGGCACATATCAGAACCCGGCTGCGCTATTAAAGCGGCGATTGCTGCCGGAGAGCTTGACGCTTCCCGTTGGAACAGCTACCAGAAGCTGAAAAAGGAAGCGGTAGGCCGCGATGAAATGATGCGCCGGAAGAACGAATGGGCCAAAGGTGTTGCGAAACTCTCGAAGCAAAGGAAGAAGGAGATCTGGTAATGGAAAGAACCATCAAATCCATGGAAAGAATGCCTTAGTTCATTAGCGTTGGAAACGAAAGATACATTCCAAGATCAGCATCAAATAACCTGACCGTTGCCATGTTCTTTCCGTGCAGGAGGAAAATTGCAGTTGTTGCTACAACGCAACGCTACCGCATAGGCACGCGGTTTTTCCCTCCACATGAATTTTGCTTCATAACTTCCACATTCTAAAATGATTGCCAGCGGTTTACAGGAGCATAAAGACTGTGATATAATAAAAAAAACGCTTCAAGCTCTTCCCAATGGAACCGTTAAGCGAAAAAAAGGAGGATTTCCACGTATGAAGAAGGTCTTTTCTGTCGTTCTTGCACTGCTGATGGTGCTTAGCGTATGCACCTTTGCCAGCGCGGAGGGGAAGGATTACAGCGGCTACACCATCCGCATCTACTCCAACTCCAACTCCACCGAGCGCGCCACCTGGCTGGAAAATGCCGCCAAGGCCGCAGGCTTCACCATCTCCCTGGATGACAACAGCGTTATCTCCGGCGACACCGCCGCCATCCAGGCTGCCAACGAAAACAAGGACGGCGACATCATCTTCGGCCTGAACGAAACTCGCTGGTCCCAGCTGGTCAACGGCACCTATGAGAACCTCAAGGTGATGGACTGGACGCCTACCTGGGCCGACGAAGTGGGCGAGTACAAGTATGACGGCAAGGCCTACGGCCTGGTGATCCAGAACGTGCTGATGCTCTACCGCACCGACGAGCTGGGCACCAACGGCGAAACCCTCAGCTTTGAGCACTGGGCTGACATCGTGGACTGCGGCTACACCTGGTACCGTCAGGGCAAGGTGGGCGGCACTACCAACTCCAACATCAACAGCGCCATGCTCTTCCCCTTCACCGATCCCGAATCCCCCGCGGGCGGCATCTCCGTGGAAGGCTGGAAGACCCTGTGGAACTACTGCGCCAACGGTATCTACACCGGCGACAGCTACGGCTTTGATCCCCTGAACCGTGGCGAGGTGCAGGTTTCCACCTTCTATTCCAGCTCCCTCTACGGCAACGTGGACAGTGCGGCGGACAGCTCCGAGCATCCCCTGCTGGGCACCCTGGAGCCCGAGAACTGGGCGCTGGTGGACATCGCTGACGGCACCTACTACATCGCCGAGTACCTGGGCATCCTGGACCGCGAGGGCCGTACTGCCGAGGAGACCGAGGCTGTGGTAGCCTTTGCCGAGTGGTTCGGCTCCGCCGATACGCAGGCTGAATGGGCCGACGAGTTTGACTCCTTCCCCTGCAACACTGCCGCCGTGGCCGAGATCTACGACGAGACTCCCGCCATCTACACGCTGAAAAACTTTGCGCTGGAGACCGTCGAAGGCACTGACATGACCTACGCCGAGTATGTGGGTGCGCATTCCAGCGAGTGGACCAACATCATGACCAACCTGGGCTTCTATTGGGCCGACAACAGCGCCGCGCCCACTGAGCCTGATTGGGATAATCTGGACTGGTCCGTGCTGACGCAGACTGCTGGTGAATAACGCTTGAAGCCGGCGTGAGCCGGAAAAAGCATCTTCTTCCATAAGCGCGATGTGGCGGGCCTGAAGTCATCGGGCTCGCCATATCTATATTTTCAAAGGAAATAAAGGGGGCTGTCGGCCGCATGATCGAACTGAAGGACATTGTGGTCAAGTTCGGTGATTTTGAGGCGCTGCACAACATCAACGTAGAGGTGCGCGAAGGTGAGTTTTTCACCTTTCTGGGGCCATCCGGCTGCGGTAAGACAACTACGTTGCGCACCATTACCGGCTTTATTGAACCGGTTTCTGGCACGGTTAGCGTCAAGGGTGTGGATATTACCCATGTACCCATTGAAAAGCGCAATATCGGCATCGTGTTTCAGAGCTACGCGCTGTTCCCCTCCATGACGGTCTACAACAACATCGCTTTCGGCCTGAAGGTACAAAAGCTCAAAAAGCAGGAAATCGACAGTAAGGTACGCGCCATCGCCCGCAAGGTGGATCTGTCCGACGAGCAGCTGGAAAAGGCGGTCAGCCAGCTATCCGGCGGCCAGCAGCAGCGCGTGGCCATCGCCCGGGCGCTGGTTACGGGGCCTGCCATCATCTGCATGGACGAGCCCCTGAGCAACCTGGATGCCAAGCTGCGCGTGCAGCTGCGCAACGAGCTGAAAAAGATGCAGCGTGACTTTGGCATCACCACCATCTACGTGACCCACGACCAGGAGGAAGCACTCACCCTGTCGGACCGCATTGCCGTATTCAACAAGGGGTTCATCGAGCAGATCGGCACACCCAACGAGGTATACAATCATTCCAAGACGGAATTCGTATGCAATTTCATCGGTGACATCAACCGCCTGGAGAGCGAGGTAGCGGCCGCCATGAAGCTCAATCCCGCGCAGCACCATTTTGTGCGGTTGGAACGCATCCGCGTCAACCGCCCCGCGGACGAAAGCGAGCTGCGGCTGGACGGCGTGATTGAAAGCCGCGAGTACTACGGCCTGTACATCAAGTATTACATTCACGTAGGCAGTCAAACCATCAAGGCCATCGAAAAGAACGACGGCATCAACATCTATGAGCCGGGCGAAAAGGTGACGGTGGGCATCCATCCCGTGGATGTGATGAGCTACGACGCTGCGCCCGATGCAAACTAAGGGGGGCTGCCGCATGCATTCCAAAGCTTCCTCATGGTTCAAGCCCAACCTGCTGGCCAAAACGTTTGGCATTGCGTTTTTCGTGTATCTGTTCTTTGGCTTCATGCTTCTGCCATGCCTGAACACGCTGACGCAGATCTTTACCGTGAAAAACGCCGACGGTGTGACTGACCCGCTGGCGGTGATCCGCTTCTTCTTCGCGGGCAACATGCCCAAGTACGTGTGGAATTCCCTCAAGCTAGCGCTGTGCCTGGTGTTGACGGTGAACATCGTGGGCGTGAGCATCGTGCTTTTGACGGAATACTTCGATATCAAGGGTGCGAAGATACTGCGCCTGGGCTATATGACCACGCTGATCTACTCCGGCGTCGCGCTGGTGACGGGGTATCTGTTCCTTTACGATAGAGACGGTATTTTGACCACCTGGCTTTACGACATGTTCCCCAATATGGACCGCAACTGGTTTTCGGGCTTTAACGCGGTGCTGTTCACCATGACGTTTGCCTGTACGTCCAATCACGCGCTGTTTCTTCGAAATGCCATTCGGAGCATCGACTACAACACCGTGGAGGCTGCGCGCAACATGGGCGCAAAGCCCTTCAAGGTGCTCATGCGTGTGGTGTTCCCCACGCTGATTCCCACCATGTTTTCCCTTACGGTCATGACCTTCATCACGGGTCTGTGCGCCATGAGCGCCCCGACGCTGCTGGGGTATGACTCCATCAATCCGGAAATCGTGCGTCTGGCGGGCTCGTCCGTGGCGGATGAAGCCTTCCCTCAGGCGCGCGCGGCGCTGCTTTCCATATTACTGGCCATGTTTACCATTATTTTGCTTACGGTGCTGTCCAATTACGAGCGCAAGGGGCATTACCTCAGCGTGAGCAAAACCAAGGCCAAGCTGGTCAAGCAGAAGATCACCAACCCCGTGGCCAATGTGTTTGCGCATATCTACGCCTACGTGCTGTTCATCATCTATATGACGCCCGTGGTGATGATTATTCTTTTCGCTTTTCAGAACTATCCTGCCATCCGCTCCAAAACGCTCAGCCTGAGCGATTTCACCCTGATCAACTTCTTTGGGTCGCAGGATTACGAATTCATGACCAACCGTGGCAAGCTGAAAACGCGGCCGGACGCCATCTCCGGCCTGTTCGCCAATTCCGACACCGTGGGCGGTATCCGGCTGAGCTTCGTGCTCTCAGCCCTGGCGGCGGCGCTGGCATGCGTCATCGTGGTGGTGGCGGTTAACTACATCTTCAAGAACCGTAGCAAAAAGCGGTCCACCGTGCTGGAATACAGCCTGCTGTTCCCCTGGCTTTTGCCCACCATACTGATCTGCTATTCCTACCGCACGTTCTTCAACTCCGAGGAGGTATGGTATGTGTTCCATACCAACCTCTACATGCGCGAAAATGTGCGTTTTCTCATCATCATGGCCTATACGGTGGTGAAGCTGCCCTTCGCTTTGCGCATGATCAAGGCGGCGTTCTACGCCATTGACGAGGAGCTGGAGGATGCGGCGCGCAACCTTGGCGCAAGCGGACTGGTCACCTTCCTCAGGGTGAAGTTGCCCATCGTGCTGCCAAGCGTGCTGGCGGTGTTTGCCCTGAACTTCAACGCCCTGTTTACGGAATATGACATGTCCGCCACGTTCCATTCCAGCTATGGCAAGACCTACGCCATGGTGATTCAGAACATGTGCGCCGAGGAGGGCCGCGACGGCTACAACGTCAACGCCTCCGGCCGGAGGTGCGCCTCCACGGTGTTTATCATGCTGGTCAGCGGATTGATTCTCTACCTGGTGTATGGCGTGGGCGCCAGGGACCTGGCCGACCGTCTGGCCCTAAAGGAGAAGCGGCGAAAACGGCGCGAAAAGATCGTAGCCCGCTTGCGAGGCGCAAGCGAGAAGGCCGCAGCCTGACGCGGAGTGAACTGTTGCGAAATGAAAAAAGCAACAGCAAGTTGCGCAAAAAACACATATCTCCAAGAAAAATCGGCTCCCAAAAGAAGTTGTCTTGCTTCTTTTGAGAGCTGCTTTTTGTACATTCTTTTAGGAGTGGGCCGGCTGGAAGTTGATCCTTCAAAGGAGTGGCGTTGCCACTTTGGGACACGATGAGCCGGAGAGGCCGCAAACTCTCCGGCTTTGATACATTACAGCCGCAGCTGCTTGCGCATTCCGGCAGCCTCCGCTTGGCTGAATGCATTTTCTCAGGAAAACGGCGCCGCCGCTTCGGGCGCACGTTCATCAACCGGCCCCCATGGAAAGACGGAAGGCTTTCCCATGGGGGCCGGTTGGTTGCATCGTGCGGCAGTATGCTGCCCACAGCTATTTTTTTGCATTCTGCCTTCCGGGCTTTATGCCCTCCGGCATTATTCCCATTGAATATCCAGAGCAGAGCCGTCCCAGGAAGCAAGGATCTCCGGGTCCACCGTCTCCATGCAGACGAACATGACCGTGATGGCCCCGGTCTCCGGGTAGCGTTTGGCCTCCAGCTTTACGTCGTAGGGCAGGGTATTGATGAACCGCAGGTCGGAGTATATGCCCACCGTAGCGTCAAACTCCAGGGGCGCGTAGGTGGTACCGTTATCCGTATGGGGCTCCCGTTCGGTAATCTGGAAGGGCAGGGACAATGCCGCCTGATACATCAGCGTGCTGGTATGGCAGATTCCTCCGCCGATTCCGCTACCAGCGCCGCCGGTAATGCCCGCCACCTCATACCCCGTACCGCTGGTCACCGGGCCTACGTTGTCCAGGAAAGAATACTCGGCGCCGCTGGGAATAATGGTCTGGTCCATAAGCTCCATGGCGATTTTGATGTTATGCTTGCGGTTGACATAGTAGGGGCTACCCTGCTTGTCCCCATAGAATTGGGTATATCCACCGATTACGTCCCCCGCCTTTGCCTCCCGCCAGGGAGTCAGGGCATGGTATTCCACGTTCTCCGCGTCAATGGGCACAAATTCCCGGCGCAACAACGTTTCCACCGTCTCTTCGGGAGCGTCTTTAACGAAGATGATATCTCCCTCATGCAGGGTATTGCCGCCGTAATAGTCGCCGCTGTCGGTAATATGCTGCTCTCCGGTCATCACCACATAGCCATTGAGACGGTAGGTTTCATAGCCGGGAACGTCCCACAGGAAGCGGTTCAGTGAATGGTAGTGGAACAGCCATTTATTCTTGGCATAACCCGTATATTTCCCGTCCATGGACTGCACCTTGCACCATTCACTGCCCCAGGCCAGTACCCGCAGCTCGTCGCCCTTGCCGATTTCCTTGATGCGGCGGCCATCGTCCGAAGGTTCCTCGCGGATGTTGAACCGCACCCGGGTCATGCAGATATAGCGCACCTCGTCCGTAGTTGATTCGCCGATGGCCGGATAAGTCAGCAGGTCCGTCCCCCCCATATCCGTAACCGGCGTCAATTCCGTGGCCGTGGCTAAATCCGTAAGGGTAGCCAGTTCCGCCGCCGTTTCGGGGGCAGTCTCCACCGGCGACGTCGTCGCGGCATACAGCCGGATGTATTTCAGCCAGCTTGTCTTTGCATACCCCGTATGCGCGCCGTTGGCGGTGCGCACCTTGCACCACTCCTCGCCGCTTTCCAGTACCGCCAGCTCCGCGCCCTGGGTCAGATTGCAGATCTTCTCCGCACTCTCGTCCGCCTGGGCGCGCAGGTTGAACTGTACCCGCGCCAAGCACTCCCCGATGACCTTATCCTCCTGCGCCACAGCCGCTGGCAGAGCGCTGAGCATCAGAGCGCAGACCATGAATATCGCAAGCATTCTTTTCATGTGGCCTAAAATGTTCCTTTCGGTTTATTTTTCCGTGAATGGAAAATGGCGGAAATCCATCTTATATTGTAACCATTCCGGCGTGCCTTGTCAATGCGCGCCCCAGGCGGCAGGCCTGGCGCGAAAGCTCCGCCGGCTTATGCGAAAACCGGCAAAGCCGGCTTGCACAAAGAAAAGCCGGAGGGGCCGCGGCCCCTCCGACTTTCATTCGTATCCGACGGCTTTGCCGGCTAAAGGTTGGCTTTTCTTTGGAAAAGCCAAGTCGCTTCGC